>CAZLGP010000062.1:0-56003 GCA_964558905.1 uncultured Thermoanaerobaculia bacterium
TCGACCACCTGACCCACGACCCGCGTACCGCGTAAGGAGGCTGCCATGATCGCCCTGCTCGTCGTCATCACTTTCCTCCTCGCCGTGGTCATCGACCACCTCATCAACCGCAAGCCCATTCCCGTGTCCGTCGAAGTGCCTCTCCAGGCCCCGGCCCGTCCGCGCCTGATGCCGTCGATCGTCGCCGGCTTCGAGGTTCCCGACAACCTCCGCTATCACCCGGGACACACCTGGGCCGTCGCGGAGAGCGCGGACCTCGTGCGCGTCGGCATCGACGACTTCGCAGCGAAGCTCACCGGGGACGTGACCAGCATCGACATTCCTGAGCGCGGCCAGTGGATCCGCCAGGGACAGCGCATCATCGCCATGCACCACGGCGGCCGTGAGATCGCGCTCGTCTCACCGATCGAGGGAACCGTCGTCGACATCAACCGAAAGGCCATCGACGACCCGAAGCTCGCGCTGCGAGACCCCTACGGCGACGGATGGCTGCTCTCCGTGAACTCCCCCGATGCGAAGACCAACTTCCGCAACCTCCTGGGTGGCTCGGTCGCCCGCCGCTGGATGGATGAAGCGGCCGCCCGCCTGCGCAGCATCGCCGTCCCCGCCGGAGCGGTCGCGCAGGACGGCGGCGTCGCGGTGTCGAACGTGATCGAACAGCTCCCCGACGCCGACTGGGATCAGCTCACCAAGGAGTTCTTCCTCAGCTAGGCCGGCACGGCCGGCGGCGCTGGTTGCTCCGCCTTACGACACGTCGCGGATGCATTCCACGCTTTCGGCTTCGGGCGGCGCAGCGCGCCTGACATTTCTGCCGCTGCGATTTGCGGGTTGCGAGGGAGTCGCGACCCGCACCTGCTTTGGCGTCAGAAGCGACGACGGTTCACCACAGAGGCACCGAGGCGCGGAGAGCTCTCTGTGTCTCTGTGTCTCTGGGGTGAAGACTCCGGTCGCGTTGTGGCTCAGTCCATCCCGCTCGCCACAGGCATCTCCGCCGCGATCTCGATGCGCCGTCCGCCAGCGAAGCGCTTGTCGAAATAGGGCGAGTCGAGCCGGTCGATTCTGACCGCGCGCCGGCGGCTGGCCGCATGGACGAACTGGCCGTCGCCGATGTAGATGCCGACGTGCGAGATTCCGCGCTTGTAGGTATTGCGGAAAAAGACGAGGTCGCCCGGTTCGAGCTCCTCGCGCGCGACGACGCATCCCTGCCGGAACTGCGCTGCGGCCGTTCTGGGGAGGTCCACAACGGCGCTGAAGGCACGCCGCACCAGCCCCGCGCAATCGAAGCCTCGCTTTTCGTCCTGGCCGCCAAAACGATAGCGCACGCCGAGCCACGAGAGGGCGCGCTCGACCATGCCCGGGCGCAGGCCGTCCGGGGGCGCCTCGTCAGCAAAGACCACCGGCGCCAGGAGCGCCGCGAGTAAGACCAACACCAGGAACTTCGTCAAACGGGCGGGACTCTATAGGGTCGAGGCCGCTGATGCAACCCGCTGGCCTCGGCCCCCCACCCTCCGCCACCCTGAACGAGCGAAGCGAGGAAGGGTCAACGGAGCCCTCGCGTGAAGCGTCCTTCGGCGCGACCATCGTGAGGGCTCCCTTGATCCTTCGCTGCGCTCAGGATAAAAGGCCGCCATGACCCGTCGCCTCGGCGCCTTCGTCCTCGTCTTCCTCGCCGCGTGCTCCAACGCGCCGTCTTCCGTCCAAGAGATTACAGTCCCCTCGGCAGCGGGCGCCGCCGAACCGTTCCTCTCCGCGACGCGCGACGGTTCGCTGCTCATGAGCTGGATCGAGAATGGGAGCGTCCACGTGGCCCGGTACGGCGCCGGCAAATGGTCCGCGCCGGCGACCGTCGTCCAGCGTGACGATCTCTTCGTCAACTGGGCCGACTTCCCCTCGGTCGTCGAGATGCCCGGCGGAACGCTGCTCGCCCACTGGCTGCAGAAGAGCGGCTCGGCGACCTACGCCTACGACGTCCGCGTCGCCCGCTCCCGCGACGGAGGCAAGACCTGGAGCCCCTCGTCCGTCCTTCATGACGACGGGACGCAAACCGAGCACGGCTTCGTGTCCCTGGTCCCCGATGCCACACGCCCCCTCGTCCATGCGCTCTGGCTCGACGGCCGGCAGATGACCGGGGATGAAGACCATGGTGGCGGCGACATGACCTTGCGGTACGCCACCATCGACGCGAACGGCACGATCGCGAACGGCGCCGAGCTCGATGCGCGCGCCTGCGAGTGCTGCACCACCGCCATGACCGCGACCGCGGACGGCCTCGTCGCTGCCTACCGCGACCGGAGCGCCGAGGAGATCCGGGACATCTCGATCGTTCGGATGGCCTCCGGCGGCTGGACCAAGCCCGCGACTCTCCATGACGATCGCTGGACGATCCACGGCTGTCCGGTGAACGGCCCGCAACTCGACGCGCGTGGCCGCGACGTCGTCGCCGCGTGGTACACCGGGGCCGAGAACCAGCCACGCGTCCACGTCGCGTTCTCCGGTGACGCCGGCGCGACGTTCACCAGGCCCATGCGCATCGACGGCGGCGCGCCGACAGGTCGCGTCGACGTCCTCCTCCTCCCCGACCGTAGCGCGTTCGTGACCTGGATCGACGGCGCAGGCACCGACACGGCATTCGTCGCACGCCGCGTCACGCGCGACGGGAAGGCCGGCCCGATGGTCACGATCGCGAAGTCGACGACGGCGCGCGGCGCGGGATTCCCACGTGCGGCCCAGGTCGGCAGCGAGACCTACGTGGCATGGACGGAGTTGCAGCCGGAGAAGAGGATTCGAGTGGCGCGCGTGAGCGTTCAATGAATACGGTGCCAGTTGCCAGGAGGTGTCGTCCAGGCGAAACAGCCCTGGCAACTGGCTACTGGCAACTGGCTACTGGCAACTGCCCACCAAGTCGTGCGCGTACAATGAATCCAATGCCCGACCCTCTCGTCACCGTCACCGCCTACGCCGCGCCGAAGGATGCGCGCGTGGCGCAGGGCGCGCTCGACTCCGCCGGAATCCCCGCGGTGGTGGACGACGCACGCGAGCGGCGGGCGCGCGTGCGGGTGACGAACGTGGATGCCATCCGCGCCGGCGACCTCCTCACCGCGCGTTGTCCGACACTGGCGGAGATCGACGAGGCGGACGAGGAGGAAGGCGAGCGCATCTGCCCCTCCTGCGGCTCGCCGGACATCGCTTCGTCCCGGCGCGCGCAGACATTCGCTCTCGTCTTCACGCTCGCACTGGCGATCGGCGTGGCCGCGGAGCTGATTCAGGCTGCGTTCTTCGCGGTCGCCGCCGCCGCGGTGTTTTTCCTCATTGCCGGCCGGTGGCGCTGCCAATCCTGTAACGAGACTTGGGATTGAGCCTCGACCGCGAGCTCCGCCAGCGCCTCGAATCCTTTCTCCGCCCGCTCTATCAGGACGTCGATGGCGTCTCCCGCTTCGAGGAGGTCGAGCGCATCGGTGCGATCGCGCGCCGGCTGTACACCGAAGACGACCGCTCCTTCGAGCTGCTCCTCCTCTTCCATCGCCTCGGCCGGTGGCTGGAGAAGGTCGGAAACCTTTCGCGAACCGTCCTCGCCGTAGGCGGACTCACCGAAGGAGAGCTGCGCCGTACGGCGGCATCGATCGCGCATCTCCACGAGCCAGGGAGCGACGCCGAACGGGCGGTGGCCGCGGCCGTCATGATCGACTCCGCCGGCGTACGCGGTCTCACCGAGCTTTTCACTCGCTCGCGGCGTGAAGGGAGCTCGCTGATGGACGTCCTACGCGCCGCATTGGCGGACGTCACGATGCCGGACTGGTTGCCGCCGCGCGCCGAGGAATGGCTGCACGCAAGACGCGAGGCCCGTCGCGAGGTTTGCAAGCGTCTGCTGGAAGAGTTGGAACTGGCCGATCTCGATCCATGAGCCGGCACGGCCGGCTGCGCTGATTGGCCAAGCCTCGGGCACGCTGTACTACCTGACCGGCCTTGTTGAGGGAATGACATCTCCGATGTCATGAGCAGCCGCGGAGACGACGAAGGACCCCGTCCGGTTCGCGCGGTTCGCGCGGTTCGCGCAAAAGGCAGGGGGTCCTTCGCCGCGCTTCGTCGTCGGATGACAGTTCAGCAGCTCCCCGGAAACTTCATCCGGGGAGCTGTACTCAGTTGCGCACGTCGCGCACGAGGTGGATCCGCTCGGCGAACGGCGTCGTGGCGTTCGCGTTGTTGACCTGTACCTCGACTACGTCTCCGCGCTCCAGGCCGGAGACCGGGTGAAGCTGTCCGGAAACGTCCACGCTGGTGTTCGATCCGTACGACACGATCACGCGGCTGCTGGTGTTCGCGCTGCTGCTGAACCGCGACGCCCACGTCGCCGATTCGAGCTCGATCGTGCGGCGGGCGGTGTCGACGTAGCGCACCGTGCCGCGGATCGTGGCCATCTGCGACGTGCTCGAGCCGGTCGTGCCGGAGCTCACGCTGCGGATGACGCTGATGTCCTGCGCCAGCCAGCGATTGCTGCCCATGTCGCGCAGGCGGATCTCGATCTCATCGCCGCGCTCGAGGTCGGCCGCGCGGTAGGTCTGGTTGTTCCAGTGCACCGGCGTCGAGGTCTCGTACTCGACGTTCATGAGCGAGCCGCTGCCGCGATCGATCTCGATCGTCCGACGCGAGGTGTCGACGTAGCGCACCGTGCCGCGCACCGTCGAGTTGTAGACGCCGCTGCCCGGAGAGGTGGACGTGCCCGGCGTGACGTCACGCAGGACGGTCATCGACTCCGCGTGAAGCTGGTTGCCCGACTCGTCGACGCGCACCGACACTTCGTCGCCCCGCTCGAGGTCCGTCACGCGATAGGTCTGCCCCTGATACCCGACGGTCGTCTGGTCATCGAAGTAGACCCGTACGGTGCTTCCGCTCGTGTCGTTCGAGAGCATGTTCCTGTATCCGGTGACGTTCGTCAGATGGACCACGCGGCTGCCGGAATCGACGTAGTCGACCGTGCCGCGGATTTCGTATTGCGACGCTCCAGTCCCGCCGCCGAAAATGTCGCCCATTCCGGACGACCCGCAGGCTGCGAGAAACAGAAGCGATAAAGCCGCTGCTGTCAATGCTTTGGGTTTGTTCATCAGTCATATCCCCCGCACCCTTCCAGAGCAGGAAACAGGCCAGATCGGCGCGCGTCAGTCGCGATCGCGTGTCGGCGAGTGGTCGAGTCCGTCGAGTCCGTCGAGTCAGTGGCAATCGCCCAGCCCGCGCAGAAAAACGCCGAGCACGGCATAGAACCGCTCCGGTTGTTCCAGCCACGGGAAATGTCCCGCGTTCTCGATCCACTCGAGCCTCGAGCCCGCGAACGTCTCGTGGACTTCCTCCGCGCTCTCGAGCGGATCCTGCTTCCCGTGCACCACGAGCACCGGCGCCTTCACCTTCTCGAGGCCGTCGCGCACATCGAGCGTCATCATCTGCGGCACGACGGACCAGAACACCCCGTCGTGGAAAGAGGTCTCGTCCATCGAGTCGATGAGGAGACGGGCGTTTGCGCGATCCGCAAAGTACGCGGGCGTCTTTGCCTTCGTCAGCTCCAGCACCGCGCGGCGGCGGTCGGCTTTCATCCGCTCCGGATCGCTCCACTCCTCGATGAGCGCGCGGTCTTCCTCGGTGAATCGCGACTCGAGGTTGGCGTTGAACTTCATCACCGTTTTCAGCGTCGGGCCGCCGGAGTCGATCAGGGCGAGCGCGGCGACGCGCTCCGGATGCTCGCGGGCGTACATCATCGAGAGAATTCCGCCGAACGAGTGACCGGCGAGGACCAGCTTCTCGACCTTCAACTCGCGGCGCAGCGCCTCGACGTCGCCGACGAGATTCTTCAGCGACAGCGCGGTTGCGTCGTAAGTCTCGACGATCGACTTCCCCGTCCCGCGCTGATGCAGCAGCACGAAACGATGCTCGCCGCCGAGCTTCTCGGCAATCGGGCGGAGATAGTCGGGCGAGAACCCCGGTCCACCCGAAAGCAGCAGCACCGGGTCACCCTTGCCGATGACGTCGTAGTGCAGCGTCGTCCCATCGTGCGACTCGAACGTCGCGGCGGAGAGGGGAAGAGCGAGAGCGAGGAGGAGAATCAGACGACGCATCACAGGGAGAGTGTAGCGCCCCGCCGGACCGCGATGGCCTTCTCGAGTCTCAAAGTCTCAAAGTCTCAAAGAGAGCATCCGCCGGGCGGGCGGGTCTTTGAGACTTTGAGACTTTGAGACTTTGAGACTCTGAGACCCGGAGACTGGAAGACCCGGAGACCCGGAGACCCGACGACTCGACGACTACTCACGTGCGCAGCACGCCTGCCCGCTCGTAGACCTTCTCCTCGATGAAGGTGTCCACGAGCGAAGGGTCGAGCAGACCATCGTTCATCTCCATGCGGAGGATGTCGAGGGCGCGCTCGGTCGGCACGGCCCGCTTGTAGGGGCGGTCGCTGGCGGTGAGGGCGTCGTAGATGTCCGAGACGGTCATCATCCGGGACTGGATCGGGATGTCCGCGGCGATCAGTTTGCGGGGATAGCCGCGGCCGTTGAGCTTCTCGTGGTGCGCGTAGGCGATGTCCGCGACGGCCGCGAGGTCGCGCGTCCAGGGGATCTTCTGCAGGAAGTTGAACGTGTGCGTGACGTGGCTCTCGATCTCCAGGCGCTCCGCCGCGTCGAGGTTGCCCTTGCGGATGGAGAGGATGCGCGCCTCTTCCGGATCGACGAGCAGCCTCTTGTCGCCGCGGATGTCGATGTAGTCGCGCGTGGCCAGGGCCCGGAGGAACTGGAAGTCGCCTTCCGGCAGGACGGTGGGCTCGTTCGACTGCGCGATGAACGCGAAGTCCTTCTGCAACTTCAGAATCGTCTCCGCGGCCTCGGCGTCCGCCTGCGCGGCGAGCTCGTCGTACCCGTCCCGTCCGCGCTCGAGCAGATAGTCGATCTTCCGCCTCGCCGTGTCGTTCTCCACGCACTTCATGAGGAACTCGAAGCGCCCGCGGATGTTCTCGAGCTGCATCGGATAGAGCTTCTTTTCCTTGATCAGCACCTGCTCGCGGACGCCGACCTTGCCGAAGTCGTGGAGCAGCGATGCGTAGCGGATCTCCCGGATCTGCTCCGAACTGAAGCGGACGTCCGTGAACTGCCCGCGGTCGATGCGGTCCACGACCTTCGCCAGCTCGACCGTGAGATCGGCGACGCGGAACGAGTGACCGGAGGTCGTCGGATCGCGCTGCTCGATCGCCGTGACCGCGGCGGTGACGAACCCTTCGAACAGCCGCTCGATCGACTCATAGAGCAGGTTGTTCTCCACAGCCACCGCGGCCTGACTGGCCAGCGCGCGCATGATGTCGGCCGTGTCCTGATCGAACGGGATCACCGCCTCGGGAACGGTTTCGGCCGTAAGGCGCGCCGCCGCAGTGGCGCGTCTTCGGTTAATCAGCTGCAAAACGCCGATGACGTCGCCGGCGTGATTCGTCATCGGAAAAACGAGCAGCGACTTCGTGAGGTAGCCGTTGGTCTCGTCGAAGGTGCGGTTGATCTCGTACTCCGCCCCCTCGGGGAGGTTGTACGCGTCGGCGATCCCCAGCGTCTCGCCGGTCATCGCCACGTAGCCCGCGAGACTCTTGCGCGTGATCGGCAGGACCCTTTCCTCGAAGGCCTCGACGTCGATGGAGTCGTTCTGGGCCAGCTTCCAGCGGAGCACTTTCACGCCGTCGGCTTCATCCAGGAGGTAAAGCGATCCGGCGTCGGCACGCGACAGCTCGCGGGCCTTGCTGAGGATCATCGTGAGCAGCACCGAGTGATCGCGCACCGTCGAGAGCGCGCGTCCCACTTCCGCGACTTCCTGCAGCTCGCGCGTCCGCTCGCTGAGCTGTTTCTCGAGCTGATCCGCACGTCCCTTCTGATAGAGAAACTGATAGGCGCGCTTGACCGCGCTCAGCAGCATGGCCGTGGACGGGTTCTCCGGAAGATGCAGGTACAAGCCATCGTCGGCGAGCCAGCGTGGTTGCTCGTCGAGTCCCACTCCGACCACGGCCGTGCGGGCGTCGAGATGAAGGACGCACTTCCGGCCGTTTGCGGATCCCCGATCCACGACCACCACGCGAAGCGTCGACGGTTCACTGGTTCGAAGCTGGTCGAGATCGTCGAGTCTGCTGGGCGCGATCGACTCACGCGTCAGCTCGTCGGCGTACAAGCCGATCGGGAACGTCTCCGAATGCAACAGCGTCAGCATCTGCATGGCTCTGGGGTAACTCGCCGTGCAACCACGGTGCGCGTGGCGTTCTTCCTCGCTCTCATTATGCACCGCGGCCGGATGACCGCGGTCTCTCCCAGTCGGGCTTCCTTACCGCATTTCTTCTTGACTTGCTTCCATGCGGACTCCACATTGATAACGGTCTGAGCAAGGAGAGAAATAAATGAGCAGTGACTTCTCGGCGGCAGCTACGCACGTCTTCAGCCTGGTCAGAAACCTCCCCGACGAAGGACGGGTGCCCTACGACTCTTCCGATGCCCTTCAACTTCAGTACATGGAGGAGGCGGCGCGAAAGCACGGGTTCACACCCGAACGCTACCCGGCTCTCTTCTCCCGTCTGCGCAGGGACGGTGCCGTCCAGGTAACGGCGATGGATGTCCCCGAGGCCGGCGACACGGGCGAGTTCGTCGACAACCAGAAAGTCGACTTCGCCTCCCAAATCGCTTCCGGTGAGCATGCCGGTAAGGCGTCGGGCCAGGCCACACTGACCCGCACCAAAGAGGTGGCCGAGGTATTCTTCGTGCTCAGCGTCGTCAACTACGATGGCGACCAGACCACAGTCGTGGCCAGCGGCGCCATCACCGTCCTCGGGCAGCAGACCGTGATCGTCACCACCGACGACACCACCGCCCTCCCCTACCCCTCGAGCGGCCTGACCGCGGGCGTCATTTCCTGGAGTGTTCAGTACAAGGACGGCACCAGCGATGCCGACCACCAGGGTTCGTACTGGGGCTATCAGACGGAGTCCGATCCGGTGGTGACGAACCCGGTGCAGAACCCGAATCGCCACACCGGCGGCCTGAACGACATCGTCATCGGACTCTCGCGCGGCTACAACAGGGTCGGCCAGAACACCGACGTCGACTACTGGTTCTGGCAGAGCCAGTACTCCAACACCACCCTCCTCGTTCCGATGAGCGGGTCGATGCAGTTCCTCTATCCGATCGCACCTCTCGGCTCGACGAACCCGATCCTGCAGTTCTATCTCGCGAGGACCGAAGGCGGCATGTCGGAGCTGACCGCCGGAAACACGCAGCCCTACCAGGCCTGCTTCAACCTGAAGGAGGGCGATCCGACGACGCTGGAGTTCTCCCTGCTGGCCGGCACGAACGACGCCGGCAACGCCATCAACTTCGGCAGAAGTCCGTGGGTGTCGAACACGCAGACCTTCTTCACCGCCAAAGTCATCGTCACGTTTCAGAACCCGCTTTTCGGGCAGGGGTGGTCCAGCATCCTCAGCTCCGCGCAACCGGACGAAAACCCCAGCGACGGCGTCACCTACATCAAGCCCATCGTCTACGTATGGCACTGCATGGTGGCCGGCACGATGATCACGCTCGCCGACGGCTCGACCAAAGCCGTGGAGGACTTCAACTCCGGCGATGTGGTCCAGAGCGGTGGCGGCATCACGCGCAACGTCCTGGCCACGCTCGCACAGCCGCACTACGGCCCCGTGCTGGCCTTCACCTTTCAGAGCGGCAAGACCATCACCTGCTCGGGGACGCATCCCTTCGCCACTCCCGGTGGCCTGGTCCAATGCGGCACGCTGCAGGCCGGTGCGCAGGTCGTGATGTCCGGCGGCACGGACACGATCACGAACATCGCCGCGCAGATGCAGAACGGAGAGGGGCTGTTCAACCTCTGGCTCGACCCGGCCACGCCCGGCGACACGACGTTCTACGCGAACGGCATCCTCGTCGGCGACTATCCGAGCCAGGTCGCCCTCCTCGGATCTGCGAAGGTCGACGGAAACGCGCTCAAGGCAAAACTCCCGGAGTACCTGCACACAGACATCGAGAGTTACGTTGCGGACCGCATGGCCTCCCGAGCCTGAGGAGGCCAAGCCATGCCCGATCCGGCCGTGCCGGGACTTCCGGCCATCGTCTCGCTCACGTATTCCTCGGGCGTCATCACCGTCACCATGGACGCGACGCCCTCGCAAACCGTCACGGGCGCTCTCTTTCAAGGCAACCCGTCGGGGACGGGCTGGCTCGCCAGCGCAACGAATACCGTGAACCTCGTTCAGATCGACACGACATCGATCGAGTTCAATGCGTCGGTCGAATACACGGTTGCCCTGACCATCACGCCATCCGCTCCGGCATGGGGGACACCGGTGACGCTGGTGTGGCAGGTACCGACGCTGACGTCGATCGCATCTTCTCTCACTGTCGTCGAAGTCGGCTGGACGACGCCGTCTCCGACCACCATCTCCGCCGTTGAGGCGGTTCTCATCGACAGCACCGGAGCGACGGTCGTCGACGGCGCGAGCACGTGGTCGGGGATCCGTCTCGTCCCACCGGTGTCGCTCGATCCGACCCAGACCTGTCAAGTCCTCGCCCGTGGAGTCCACGGCGTCGCCGCGGGTCCGTGGGTCACGTCGGCAGGTCTGATCCTCACCTCGCCCGCCGTTGCATCGGCGACCTACGCGGCGACCTCGCCGACGAGCGGCCAAGCCGTGACGGCGATCCCTGTGAGCGCGAGCAGTCCACCCGGAACCGTGAGCGGTCACCTGCTCCGCGACGACTCCGTGATCGCGACGGAGGCGGCATCGCCGACGAACGTCGTCTTCTCGGTCGAGTCGCCCCTCGATCCGCGATCGCGATACCAGGTGCGGCTCTTCTACGTGAGCGGGATCATCACCGGACCGCCGGGAGCAACGGCTCTCGTTTCCGTGCCGAGCGCGCCGGCAATCACGTCCACGCGCTACTCGAAAACGGAGGATCAGCTCTCCGTGATGCTCTCCGATGCGCCCGTGCCACGCGTGACCGCGGCGATCTTCGAGGGAGCGCCCTCCGGCACGGGGTGGAAGTGGAGCGCGACCACCGATCAGAGCAACGCCGAGATCTCGATCGACCGCTCGGCCCTCAGTCCATCGAAGCAGTACTCCGTCGCGCTTTCGCTCGACACGACGGCGGACCCGGTCGTCTGGGGTCCGGCGACCCTGCTGGTCTGGCAGCAGCCTGCAGTAGGCGCGTTGAATGTCACCTCTGCGTCGGTCGACGTCACCTGGACCGTTCCCTCGCCGACGACCATCGCCACGGTCGATGCACAGCTCTATGACAGCACGAACGACACCGTCGTCGCCGCAGGTTCGTTCGCGGCCTCGGGCGGAAGGCTCGCGCCGCCGCTCCCGTTGAGCGCGACCCGCACCTACGTCATCGTGCTGGCGGGACGCAACGGAATCTCCACGAGCGAAGCGGTGATCTCCGCTCCGCTCATCGTCGCCTCTCCATCCCTCGCTTCGGTCGCGTATGCGTACGACGGTACGAACGACACGATCACCGTCACTCCCGTGCCCGAGAGCACGCCACCCGGCGACGTCGTCGGGCAGTTGCTGATCGAAGAGCGCCCGGTCGACGAGCAGACGGCGTCGGAGGGAACGGTCGTCTTCACACTCACCCGGCCTCTGGCCACGGATCAACTCGCGCAGACGCGGCTCCTCTATCGATCCGGCATCGTCAGCGGGCCCACGGGAATCGCGGCGACCATCGCCACGCCGCCCCTGCCGCCGATCACAGCGCTGCTTTACGCGGCCGGAAGCATCAACGTCACACTCGCAACCGCGCCCGCGCCCGCGGCGGCGGTGGCCCTCTTCAAGAGCCAGCCGTCGGGGACGTCGTGGATCGCGAAGAGCGTGACGACGACCACCACCGCGCAGCTCTCGGTCACGCCGTCGATCCTCGACCCGAGCTTCGAGTACATCGTCGCCCTCTCGCTCGACACGACGGCCGACCCGGTCGTCTGGGAACGGCCGCAGGTCCTGGTATGGCAGGCACCGGAGATCGACAGCGCGGCCATCGCCGGCGACGCGGTGGAGGTTGGATGGACGCTGCCCTCCCCGACCACGATCGCCGCCGTCGAGGCCTCGCTGTACGACAACACGAACAACGAGGTCGTCGCCACCGGGACGTTCACGAGCAACGGCGGGCGACTCGTTCCGGCGGTCCCTCTCGCCGCATCCGCCTCGATCACCGTGATCGCGCGCGGCGTGCAAGGCGTGGCCGCGGGCCCCACGACCGCCCTCGGCGGGAACCTCATCCTCACGTCGCCTGCCGTCGGATCGGCGGTGTACGAGCCCGGCTCGGCGGCAGGCACGTACCAGATCACCGTGACGCCGGCGGACATCGACTCGCCTCCCGGCAGCGTCGTCGCGCACCTTCTCGCCGACGGCGTGTCCGTGGCCCAGGCAAACGCCTCCGACAGTACGGCCGTGGTCCCGCTGACACAGGCCCTCGACGCCGCCACGTCGTGGAAAATCGCGCTCCTCTACACGAGCTCCGGCGTGTCCGGTCCGCTCGGCACCGCGGTCGCGTTGCCCGTTCAATCGCCGGCACTGGTCTCCGCCGCATACGACGGCGCGGTCTTCACGATCGCGTGGGCGGCGCCATCCGGTGAGCCCGGCGCCAGCGCGGCGCTCATCGAGATCGTCCGAACGGACGACGGCGACGTCGTCGGATCGGCGACGGTCGCCGCGGGAGTCGTGGCATCGATCACCCCTTCCTCGACCATCGACGCGACGAAGAGCTATCAGGCGCGGATCTCCCCGATCGTCGGCAGCGCGCGGGGGCTCGCGGCCGCGGTCACGCCTCTCCTCGTCGCGCAGCCCACGCTCAGCGCCGTCGACTCCAACGGCGAACAGGTAACCGTCACCGTCAGCGGCGGCTCCGGCACGGCGACGCAGCTCGTCGTCACCAGCAGCGGGAGCCCCGTGGTGACCGCGACCGGTGGACCGGGAGGCGGCATGGTCCTGCTGCCAGGCGCCGGCCTTACGACGGTAGCAGCCGAGGCACGGGTCGTGGCGGGAAATGTCCTCGGACCTCCGTCGGCGGCGACGTCGATCGTGTCGGCCGTGCCTGTCTTCTCCGGCGTCCTGCTCGACGGCAGCGATGTCAGCGGGACGGTCGCGCTCCCGAACGGCTTCACGCTCGAGGATTCGGCGATCTCCATACAGCTCTACGCCGACGGCATCGCCGCGGGCCCGGCGGTCACGGCGGCGACGGACGGGGCGTTCGCGATTCCCACGACCGGGACCGCCGGCTCCGCGCTGACCTTGCGGGCATCGATCTCCGGCACGCCGAGCAGCGTCGCGGTGAGCGGCCCGCTCTCCGGCCACGTTCCCGTTCTCACCGCGCCGACGGAGATCGTCAGCGCGTCGCTCGCCGCCTCCGGCAGCAGCAACTGGACCATCGCCGCGTCTTGGAAGACCGGATCCGGCGAGCCGATCGCGACCTACTCCGTCGTCGCGATGCAGGACAGCACGGCGCTGGAGACGTGGACCATCACCGGCCACTCGTTCTCCGAGACGATGCCGGCATTCACCACGACGACGTCCGTCACGCTGGTCGTGACGCCGCGGGGAAACTACGGCACCGGCCCGGCCAGCGCCGCGGCCACGTTCCTCGCCGTCGCTCCCGGCTCCGTCTCCGCGGTCTCCGATGGCGCAACCGTCACGGTGAGCTGGTCCGCGCCGACCAGCGCACCGGCCGGCGCGATCTACCGCCTGCGGCTCGTGCGGACGGACACCACCATCGCCGTCGCGGAGGCAGCGCCAGGCACGACGGCCGTGATCTCGATTCCCTCCAGCGCGATCGATCCGGCGGTGCAGTACGGCGTCACGATCGACCTCGGAGTCGACAACGCGTGGACCTCCACGGGCTCCGTCACCTCGATCATCGTCGCGGCGCCGAACATCACCGCGGCGGAGCTCGCGGCATCCGACGGCTCGTTCACCGCAACATGGGACGCGGTCACGGGCGCGGGCGCATACGCGATCGAGTTGCGCAGCGGCACCGCCGCGGTGGTGCAGCAGACCGTCACATCCCCGACGATCACGATCGTGTCCGGCGACCTTCCCGCGAGCGGCGTCTACGAGCTTCGCATACAGCCGCTCGGCTCCGCGAGCAGCAATGCGATTTGGGGACCCTGGTCCGCGTCGCTTCCGATCGCGATCGTGCCGCCGGCCGGCGTCACCATCGCCTGGGACGGCCGCACCGCGAGCATCAACTGGCAACCGCTCGCCTCATCGGCAGTCCAGGGCTACATCGCCACGATCCTGGACGGATCGACTTCCTTCGCGACGCAGTGGACGACGGCAACCGCCGTCTCGATCGTCGTGACTTACGACGCCGAGAAGACATTCAACGTCGTCGTGCAGGCCATGACGAGCGCAGGCGCGGGACAGCCTTCCGCGCAACAGGCGCTCTTCCAGACTGGCTGGTATGCATCGACAGACAGCGCCAAGTCTCCGTACATCCAGCCGGCCGGCGCGCCAGCGATGGCGAGCTACGACATCGTCGTCTACCTGCCGAACATCTTCGCCACGACCGTCGGCAGCGGGCTTCCCTCGACCCCTCCATTCGTCTTCGCCGTCGCATCGGCCCCCTTCGCCTACACGCTGACGATGCCCGGCGACAGTGCCGTCTGGACCTTCGACGCAAACAACTACCGCAGCGCCGTCTCCGATGCCTACGCCACCCTTCTCTCGGACCTCGTCGCTCTCGGCGTCACCCCGCTCGGCTGGCGGACCGTGCAGGACGCAATCGCGCGCGCGATGCCGCAGACGTTCGCCGAGACGCTCTACTACGGCTACGGCCTCGTGCCCAACGACGGCGTCATCGACCTCAAGCCGGGGATGATTCTGCGCCTCGAGTACGAGAGCTACCAATACCTCGGACCGGGACACTCCAACTCCGATCTGCTCGACGGCTTCGTGGCCTCGAACAGCGCCGAATACGAGATCGGCTCGTACGTCGATCCGAACGGCAATTGGCTGACCGGGTTCGATCAGTTCCTGTCGCTGATCACGTTCAGCGGCTCGCTCGTCCCGGCACCCGCCCTGCAGCCGTCCGGCAATTCCGGGGGCGGCGGCGTGATCGACAACTATTTCGCGCAGTTCCGCCAACCGTTCGTCCGCCTCGTCTATCCGCCGAACGTCCTGGGCGACCGCGAAAGCGATCCCCAGCCCGCGTTCAACGTGGCGCTGCTGGCCGCAAACGACTACCCCACGCTCAACACCGCGACGCAGCATCTGCGCGACGCTCAGCCGCTCGGCTCCGGCGTGGCCGTTCTCTACTTCCGCGGCCGGACGATGCTCACGCCGTGCATTCGCGTCTGGATCGACGACGCGCCGCTGACCGTGCCCGTCGGCACGAGCGTCGGCAATCTGCTCGAGATGATGGGACGCCGCCCGCCGATCCTCTACTCCGGCACCGCATCGTCGTCCGGATTCCCCCTGAGCGGCATCACCCTCCGGCGGGCCATCGGCAATGCCGTCACGAGCGCCAGCGCAGGCACGGACGGATATCCGCTCGCGCGAGACGTCCCCATCCATCTCGACTGGGACCAGGGGATGGCGTACAGCGCGAACACCGACTGGCTATCCCTCCCGCTCTTCCCCGGGGATCGACTCACGACCGGGGGACCCCGGTGAGCGCGAGCGAGCCACAGTTCACGCGCCTGACGGGAACCGATCTCTTCTGGCTCGACGACTCGGGGAAGACGATCGGCTTCGAGTCGTCGCCCGGCGCCTCGATCGGCGACACGCCGACGCTGTCGCAAACCTGGGCCAACGCCGGCGGCATCTATTTCTTTCTCGGCGTCGCGCCGGCGGACGACGACGCGTTCGCCGCGGCCCTCCTCCCGTATCTGACGATGCAGGGTTGGCCGCACGGGCCCCGCTATCTCTGGCTTCAGAACCCGAACGACTCGTCCTACGCGTGGGTGGGACAGACGCTGAGCCTCGCCCGGTCCGGCAGCGATTGGAAGGTCAGCCGGCGCGCGGACTTTCGTTTCGACAGCTACGTCCTCACGATTCCGTCCGGCGGCATCGTCACCCTCGGCACGGCCGCACAGAACTGGGGATGGGCGTTCGCGTCGTCGGGCACTCTCTTCGCCCCCGGCGGCACGTACTCCGTCAACGGAGATCAGATCCTTCTGCCGCTCGCGGATCGCCCGAGCGGCTGCTGGCGATTCGCGATCGACCTGACGCACGGCGCGGACACCGACAACGACTTCAAGCGTCTGCGGGTCGGCCTCCGGTACTTCTATCCCGACGATCCGAATCCCGAGGCCTTCAACGTCTTCGTGCGCGCCATCGAGTTGAACGCGATCGAGCAACCAACGTCCGGCACGATGACGCTCGACGTCTCCCTCGACGTCCTCCATCCGCTCGTTCCGGACCGTACGCACTTCTCGTTCTTCCCCGCGGGCGTTGGAACGCAGCCGGCGATGGACTCGGCGTTCGCGACCGCCCGCGGCTACGGCGTGACACTGACGCCGCTCGCGGCCGCGGGAACGACGCCCGATGCGCGTCTCGTGTTCAACGAGCAGCCCTTGTACACGGGCAAAGACGGGAACGTTCCAAAGCAGCTCTACCTCACGCTCGACGGCGCATACGCGATCGGATGGATGACCGATCTCGCCGTTCGCGACGCGGCCGGCCACGACATCTATCGCCTCCTCTGCGGCACCTCCGGCCTCGAGTACCTCGGCATGCCCGAGGCCGCGCCCAGTCAGTTGTTGTTCGTCCCGGGCAATCCCGCGTACACGAACCCCCTCCCCTCCGCCGATCCGGATGTCTCGCCGCTGAAGAACACGGGCACGACCTCGTGGGTGTACGCGTCGACGGAGGCGGCGACCTCCATTTACTACTACGCGCAGCCGGAGGGCGCGCCGCTGTATCAGGCACCGCCCGCGTCGGCCGCGCCGCGCGGCGATGAGGTCGGCAGCGTCTTCCTCGATTTCTTCGAAGTCCCGGCGCTGGCGCTTTCTTCTCCCGATCCCACCCGCGCGTTTCCGATGGCGCCGTACCGCGACCTCGCCGCGGACTCGATCGAGGCCGCGCGTCGCGTCGAGGCGACGGCCATCGCACCGGTGCGAAGAAAGACGATCCTCACCGGCAACGCGGATGCGTGGGCCCTGCCCGCAAACGCGCTGACCCACACGGCGCAGATCGGCGTCACGCCGCAAGGCATCGCCATCGGCGTCGCCTCCGACGGCATGCAGTGGACGTGGGTCGGGATCGCCAACGATTCCGACGACGCCGCGCGGCCCGACCTCGGCTTCACGAAGGCCGGCGGGAAGTTTCGTCAGGCGCTGCAGACGAATCGTCTGTTCATGGTCATGGCGAACGCCGACGAATTCATGCGCAATGGTGGGTCGATCGCGTATCGCCTCACGGCCGAGGGGATCGCGGAACTGCGGGCGGCGGGAATCGTGCCGGCGAATGTGCTCGACCCGGTCGAGGTCGCGTTCAGCGGTGACGGGTACCCCATCTACGACACCGAGGATGATTTCGTGGCGGCGCTCCTGGCGGCAACGCCTGACGCCGAGCCGTACGAGCTCGACTTCGAGCGTGTGTCCGGTTTGCTCGTCCCGGTCATCGACGACTGGGCGTTCCAGATGTCGCCGCGGAACTGGGACAACCCGCAGCCTGGAGAGCGAACGAGCGCGCTCGTGGTGTGGAAGTTCGCCACGGGCCGCTCGCTCGAAGACCTCACCCGTGACGTCTCCACCTGGACCTGGCCCGAAGTGGCCGCCCAGCCCGGCGGAACCATCTCCGCGACGCAGGCACAGCTCCTGTTGATCTATCGCGCGGCGGAGGAGTCGTACGAGTCGACCGGAAACGGCCCCCAGTCTCCGTACGCGAACTTCATGCAGATCCTGCGCGATCCCTACTGGAGCGGCATCATTGCCTTCAGCGTCGATGTCCCGCTGAACACGCTCCCGCAGCCGCTGCAGGCACTCGCCGCCGGCATCGACCGCGACCGGTTCTACGCGCACCACGTCGGCTTCAACGTCACGCCCTATGGCGCGAACCCCGGCTCGCTCGTGTTCAGGAAGACGTCGATGTTCGGCCTCATCGACTACGACGACGACGTCGATCAGTACTTCGAGGAGAACATCGACTTCGCGTTCAAGGTCCTCCAGCTCACGGTGGGATTCCGCAACTCCGTGATGACCGACTTCTCGAGCAGGGTCGAGCTGCTGATCAACCGGATGCTCGGTGCGACGACGCACCTCTATCCGACAGATCACGGCAACAACGTCATCCTCAACGGCGTCTACCAGACCCAGACGGACTCGAACGGAGTGGAACAGGGGACGTACGTCTTCTCGATGGTCGAGCAGAACACGCTGGCCCTCGACGACTCCGCCCTGCGCAAGATCGCCCTCCTGTCGACGCAGCTCGTCACGACGCAGCCTGCCGACGCCCGGTACCCGGAGAAGAGTGTCGTAGCCCTGTTCCAGATGGGCGGCGATTTCTATTTCTACGACGATCCTCGATTCGACGTGCTCTCGTTCGGGCTCACGATCGAAGAGGAGAACGAGGAAGGAAACGCGGACCCGGACGAACAGGCGCCCACGCCCTCCGACAGCGCTCTCCGCTTCGGCAACCTGGCCGTGAAGATGGAGTTCACGATGGCGGATCCGACGCCGTCGTTCTCGCTGGTCACGGAGACCCTCTCGTTCGATCTCGCGAACAGCAAGCCGCGGCGCAAATCGCTCTTCGCCGCGTTCCCCCTGAAGCTCGCGTCATTCGTGGCCACGCCCGACCCCCTTCTCACCGGAGGAACAGCCGGGACCGAGAGCGTGCAGAAGCCCGAGTCGCTCGGCTACGTCTCCGTGACCGCGCCGCTGCAGCAGTCGCTGATGATCGATCCGTGGTACGGAATCGTCTACGAGATCGATCTCGGGACGCTGGGCGCCCTCGCGGGAAGCGCCGGCCTCACGCTGCGACTGCTCGCCGGATGGAGCGGCGGCGGGTCGCGCGACGAGCCCGCCGTCTACCTCGGCGTGCGACTGCCCGGGATGAAGGACGCCATCGGCGTCGAGCTGCCGCTGCAGGGCGTGATCGACCTCGGGTTCCGCACGATCGACTTCGTCGTGAACGAGAACGTCGAGGCCGATACGCGCGAGTACCTCCTCCGTTTCCGCAACTTCTCGCTCACGTTCCTGGGCGTGACCATCCCGCCGGGCGGGAAGAACGACATCATCCTCTGCGGCAACCCGGATCAGAGCTCGACGACGAAGCTGGCCTGGTACGCCGCCTACTCGGCCGCCGACGACAAGAAAAAGCAGAGCGCCCCGACGCGCACGCAGCGGCTCGTCGCCGCGCGCCGCCTGCCGCCCGACGCGCTGCGGAGGGATCGATGACCGCTCGCGCCGCGGACGTCGTCGTCCTCCACTGCGATCAGGGGATGGGGACGCTCGTCCGCATCTGGGAAGACGTTGCCGGCGAACAGAAGATCACGCATCTGGTCCTCATCGATCTCGGCTGCGAGAACGGGCGCAAACGCTTCGCCGGCGACGCCATCGAGAACGTGATCATCTCCCTCGATGCGATGGCGACGCCCAAGCTCGACCTTCTCCTGATCTCTCACCAGGACACGGATCACTGGAGCCTGCTCCCCGGACTGATCGAGGCCATCCAGTCCGATGTCCCCGCCACGACCCTCGGCGCCTTCTACCGCGGCGGGATGGGATGGAAGAAGGGGGCGAAGGCGGTCATCGAGCTCGTGGAAAACCATTTCGGCGTGACGTGCAATCCGTGGACGGATTCACGGACGGACTACGGGGACCCGGCCAAAGGCAAGACGGCCATCGCCGACTACGCCGGAGTGGCCGTCCGCATCCTCGTCGTCAACGCCGACTCCACCAAGAGCATCGCCAACGGAACGTCCGTCGTGACGGTGATCGACTTCGGCGGCTCGACCTCGATCATTCCGGGCGACGCCACCTCCCAGACGCTCTCCGCGTGTAACACGCTCGTCGATGACTGGATCACGCAACAGGGCGTCAATCCCGTCACACCCTGCTTCCTGCTGACCGCACCGCACCACGGCGCGCTGGCGACGATCGCGGACAACTTCACGACCAAGAATCCGCGCCTCCTGATCGCCAACGAGTTCGCGCAACGGACCCAGGCGGCGTGGCTGGCCGCCAGCGCCGGATACCTGTCGAAGTTCAAGCACCCCTACAAGAACGTGATGCAGCTTCTCGGCTACAAAATCGGCGCCGCGGCGAAGGTGCACAACTTCGTCTGGTACGACCAGGCTGGGGGCTGGGAGCCGATCGTCGACACGAAGCAGAACTTCTTCACCACGGTCACCAACCTCGACGACCCGCCGGACGTGCAGTCCTGGATCTTCACGATGTACCCGTCGGGCACGGTCACCTACCGGAGCGAACACACACCGCGCCGGCCGGAGGACATCCGGCCGCCCGCTCCCGATCCGGGCGTCTCCGGCCCCGCGCCGGATTTCGACCCGCATCCGCGGGGCCCCTCCCGCGAGCGGGTGAAGGCCCTTCCGAAGGAGATCCTCCGCGCGGGGCGGTGAACGGACCATGTCGACGCAGGACATCTACGACGATCTGAACGCCGCGCTGCAGGACGGCAACATCGCTCTGACCTGGAGCACCGTCCCGAATCTCGATCTCACGCTCAGGGCATACGGCATCGCCGACGGGGAGACCCTGCCGATGACCGGCGCCGTCCTGACCATCATCCGCGGCTCGGTGGTCCTCACCGGCATCGCCGCGTATCGCAAGTCCAGCTGGACCGCCACCCTTACCGGGGACACGCTCGCTGACGGCATGAACCGCTTCACGCTGTCGATGCTGGGACGCGACGAGGGCGTGGCCTGGACGTTCGTCGTGTCCTTCCCGAACCTCCCTGAATCGCGCAAAGCGGACGAGAAGTACGCGGCCGTGCTCGTCCCTTCCGTGCTGAACGACCTCGTCGTCCAGCAGCCGTCGTTCAGCGTCACCACCCCGCCTCCTCAGCTCACCGCCGATCCCCCGGCGAAGGTGCGCATGCAGGGCTGGCTCGTCCTCGCGGGCGGCGTGCTCGATCCATACGTCGGCTACTTCGGGTCGTCGCGGCTGCGGCTCGACGGCACGGTCGACTTCGCAATGCCGGCATCGCCGGTGCTCGACCTGAGCGCGGTCGCGCCGAATGCCGACACGAACCTCCCCATCGTCCCCACGTCCGCGATCGGGGTCCGCCTGCAGAGCGAATACCCCGACGCCTACGCACTGCCCGCGCCGGGCGTGATGTCCGCGGCGCTGGTTTTTGCCGACATTCGCATCGGCACGACCGCTCCGATCTACACATCCGTCACCGCACCGCTGCTGCTCGGCGATTTCAATTGGCCCCTGAACGTCACCTTCGAGCCGCCGATCACCGCGCTGACGGGGATGAACCTCGTTCTCCAGTTCTTCGACCAGCCGCCGGCCAACTCATGGCTCTTCACCTTCCCTCTCGCCGAGAGCGTCCTTCGGACGTTCGGACTGGCGAGCGTGGAGGTGGGCATGCGGCCGCCGCTGAACGATCAGTCGCTGGCCGTCCGCTATGCCTCGATGGAGCTCCAGTCGAACAAGGAGTGGAGCCCGTCCGTCGCGTTCATCACAGTGAGGGACCTCGCCGTCGGCTGGACCTTCCACTGGTACGGCGACGACTGGTTCGTCACCGGATACGCGGGCGGGAAGATCATCTTCTTCGACGATCCTTCGCTCCCGCCAAGCTCCGGCGAATGCGACGGGACGAGGATCACCCTGCTGGTCAACGCCATCGTCCCGAACTGGATCCTCACCGCCGAGAACGACGGCGTCATCTGCGTGCCTCTCGGCTCCGTGTTCCAGCAATACTTCGGCGGGTCGGGAGGTCTGCCCGACAACCTGAAGATCACGCAGGTCTACCTGTCGGCCATCCCGCAGCAACAGACCTACGAAGGGAACCTGATGGTCGAGGGGATCTGGTCGACGGCGATCAACCTCGTCACCTTCAGCCTCGACAAGATCATCGCCCAGGTGCAGGTCACGCAGAGCAAGCTCTTCGGCGCGATGGAGGGCTGGGTCAGTCTGGTCGTCGAAGACGGCGGCGTCGAGGTCACCAAGGCCACCTTCACCGCGTCGGCCATCTACACCGGCGACGGCCGCTGGCGGTTCGCGGGCGGATTGGCCGAGGGGACGCTGTCGCTGCTCGATTTCGCGTTCGGGCTGCTCGGCTTTGCACCGGCGTTCACGCTGCCGACGGTCAACCTGAAGGAGCTGTGGCTGACGTACGAGACCTCGCTCGGAGACACCGAGAACCCGTACAGCGCCGCCGGCACGCTCGAGGCGCTGTGGAAGCCGGAGGTCCTCGGACTGACGCTCTCGGCGACGGCCAAAGCCGCGGTCGCGCGCCGCATCAAACAGAACACCGGGGACGAGGTGCTTGCACGGGCATCGCGACGCCGCGCCGCGGCGGACGACGTCACCGTCATCTACGAGGGCGAGATCCTCGGCACCGTCAAAATCAACAGTCTGGCCGTCACGATCGGTCTGTCGTTCGCGGACGACGAGGAGGTCTACCTCTTCGAGGTCGCGTTCGGGAAGTTCTTCGTCCGCGCCGCTACCGAGTGGGTCGACGATCCGCAGACGCTCGCCGGCACCCCCGGCGTGCGCACCTGGTTGACCGACGACACCACCCGCCACCAGATTCTCGTCATCACCCTCGGCGATCTCAGTCTCGGCGAGATCGTCGAGTACCTCGTCAACCTCGCCAACCCCAACCTCAACTACCACCTCGAGTCGCCCTGGACGTTCCTCAACAGCATCAACCTCTCCCGCTTCGAGCTGCGCATCGATCCGAAGCTGCAGACCATCCGGCTCACCTACCGCATCGATCTCAACCTCGGTTTCATGAGCATCGACAGCGTCGGCGTGCTCTACGACCGCTCCACGGGCGAGGGCACCGTCAACTGGGTCCTGACCGGCCGCTTCCTCGAGAAAAGGTACGACTCGGCCAAGCCGCTGACATGGGACGCGGTGAATGACGCCCCCCCTCAGGTGCCGGGCAAAGGCCTCCAGCTCTTCGACCTCCGCTACCTCGGCGCAGGCCAGCACATCACCCTCAGCGGCCTCACGAACTACGAGTCCGTCACCGCGGTGCTCGACGCGCTGCGGCTGGAGATGCAGCCGCCAAAGAACATGCACTCGAACCCGCTCGAGGGCAGCCGGCTGCGCTTCGATCCGTCGAGCCAGTGGATGTTCGGCATCGACTGCACGGTGATGGACACGGTCAGTCTCGGCATCGTCCTGCACGATCCCGATCTGTACGGGCTGGTCGTGTCGCTGGCCGGACCCGATGCCGGCTCGCTGGCGGGCCTCAGTTTCGAGCTGTTGTACAAGAAGGTCACCGACGACGTCGGCGTGTTCCGCATCCGCCTGCAGGTGCCGGATGCGTTCCGCCAGCTCAACTTCGGCTACGTCTCGATCACCCTTGGCATCATCACCGTCGACATCTTCACGAACGGCAATTTCAAAGTCGACCTGGGGTTCCCGCACGACAAAGACTTCTCGAATTCGTTCGGTCTCGAGGCCGGAATCTACATCGGCACCGGCGGGATCTATTTCGGCCTCCTCGACGGCGCGACGTCCAGCCGCGTTCCCGCCATCACGAACGGCACGTTCGATCCGGTCATCGAGCTCGGCATCGGCCTCGCCGTCGGCGTCGGACGCACGTTCAACAAAGGCCCCCTGAAGGCCGGCCTGTACGTGCAGATGGTGGCGATCTTCGAAGGCGTCCTGGGATGGTTCCATCCCACCGACGAGTCGACGCCGAACGCGATGTACTACTGGGCCCAAGGGACGGCCGGGCTGATCGGAAAGCTGTACGGCACGGTCGACTTCAAGGTGATCAAGGTCTCCGTGAGCGTCGAGGCCCACGCGATCGTCACCATCACCTTCGCCGCCTGCCGCGAGACGCTGGTCGAGCTCGAGGTCGGCGTCTCCGTGAACGCCGAGGTGGAGATCCTGTTCGTCAGCGTGTCGTTCACCTTCGAGCTGACCCTCAGCGCTTCGTTCACGATCGGAAAAAGCACCACGCCCCCCTGGATCCTCTCCGCGGACCAGAGCAACCGCGGCACCGCGCGCCTCATGGGCAACGTGACGCCCGCCCGCAGGCGCCGCCCCGCCGAAGTCCGCGCCACGACGCGCGAAGCGTACCTGCTGCGCAGGTTCGGCGCGGAAGGAGCGCGTGCGCGTCTCCTCTCCGACGACGGGACGTACGACCTCCAGTGGCCGACGAACGTGCACGTCTTCCCCGACCAGCAGGTGCATCCCGTCCCGATCAAGATGCTCCCGGCCTACACGGTCGATCAGGTTCCGGTGCAGTGGCCCGGGCAGGGCGCACCGGCGGGATCGAGCCAGTACCGCATCGCCTTCATACTCATGGCCGACTCCGCGACGTCCGCGGGCGCGACGACGATTGCCGAAACGCGCAAGCAGACGGCGGAGCACACCGCGTCGGCCAGGGACGCGAGCGAGGTCGCGATCAACGTCGTCATCGACGGGATGCTCCGCTGGTCGCTCGCGGCGACGGGCCTCGATCCCGTGAACGGCGTCGTCTCCGCGGGTGAGCTCGAGGAGCTCGCTCGTCAGCTCGATCTCCCCGAGGCGGAGACGTCGCTGGACATGACCACG
The DNA here is from genome assembly GCA_964558905.1 of uncultured Thermoanaerobaculia bacterium. Lineage (GTDB taxonomy): Bacteria > Acidobacteriota > Thermoanaerobaculia > Gp7-AA8 > Gp7-AA8 > QHVT01. The sequence continues at coordinate 24,706 of CAZLGP010000062.1, forward strand.
CTGGGCGACTTCTTCGAGCTCAATCTCCAGTTCCGCATCAGCGGCATCCCCGGCGGCACGCCCGGGCAAAGCAGCGGCACCGCCTTCCCCATCCCACCTCCCCTCGGCTGGGACTCTCTGCAGGAGCCACTGCTCTACGAGCGGCGCTTCGAGACCTTCCGTCCCATCGACGCGACCTACGAGCGGGAAGTCAGCGAGCTTTTCGCGAAGCTCGACCCCCAACCGGCGAAGACCCAGTCCGCGGGCTCGGTGTCGAACGCCGGCGACGACGTCACCGAGTCGATGGCGACGTTCATCTTCCGCGACTGGTTCCTCATGGTCGCGAAGGCGGCCGTGCAGGGCGCTCTGCAGGTCATGGAGGCGTTCCCGTACACCACCACTGGCGCCGCGGGCGAGACGCTGCAGACCATCAGCGATGCGTTCCCAAGGGTCACCGCGCCGTACCAGAAGCACGAGGGCGACACGGTCGATCAGGTCGCGGACTTCTTCGGCCTCGCGGCGAGCGAGCTCCTCGCGCTCAACCCGGATCTCCCGACGACGCTCCCTGCGGCCGCACCCGGGGCGACGATCGCGATCACGTTGGGCGTCACTCCCGAGAGCCTCGCGGCCGGCAATCCGTCGTGGCCCATCATCGCCAACCTCGACATCGCGCTGGGCGACATCACCCATCAGATCGCACAGGGAGAGACGCTCGCATCGATCGCCACGCGCTTTGGCGCCGATGTCGACACCTGGATGACGTCGCCGTCGCTCCTCGTGCAACGGCCGCTGCTGCGAGACTCCGCGCCGTTCGACGTCCAGCAGAGCTCCTTCGTCAACTCCGGCGCGCTCGACCTCGCGCTCGTGGCCGCGTTCTTCTACATCCGCTTCCGCGGCACCGACGACCTGGGCATCGTCGACACGGCCGATGTTCCACTGGTCGAGTGGTACGTGCAGACCATCGGCGATCTGAACACGATCGTCGACGGCGTCCTCCCGTCGACGGTGCTCGTGCCGAAAGCGTTCGACGATCTCGCCGATCCGATCTCGTGGACGAAGCTGCCCGGCGACACGATCTGGACCGTGGCCGCGATGTTTGCGGTCTATCAGAACCAGAGCGGCAACTCCGAATTCGCGACCTGGCTCGCGTTGGTGCAGGCGCTGAATCCCGGCAGCGGTCCGTTCGCGCGGGTGATCCTGCCGGCGACGGCAACGACCGTCATGGACGGCGAGACCCTGGCCGCCATCGGCGAGCGCCTGCCGATCGAGCTTCCCGATCCGAGCCATGCCGACACGTGGCTGAATCGCACGCAATCGCTCGTGCTGCTCCTCGAGGGCGCGGACATCCTCCTCGCGCTGACGCCGGTGCTCGTTCCCGACTGCAACGTGATGACGGCCACCGGGCAGACGCTCTCCACGTTCGCCGGGCTTTACGACCTCTCGCTCGAAGACCTCGGACGCCGCATCGCGGACATCGGCGGACTTCTCGCCGCCGGCGGCGACTTCGTCGTGCCGCACCCTCCCGCGGCGCCGATCGGCGCGGCCACCGCGACGGCGGCGGACCTCGTCGCGGCCGTCCTCGCGGATCAGGGATCGACGATCGCCGGACAGCTCTCGCGCTTCCTCTTGAGCGGACTGCGCATGAAGGCTCCCGAGCTCGGCCTCGACGGCAAGTACCACGCGACCGGTCCCATGACCGGCCTGTTCGAGCTCGTCGGCCAGCAGGTCGTCGGCCCGCCGCCGCCGGAGACCCCTCCCCCGCCGCCGGGCGAGGAGCGACTGCAGATCACGGTCAAGAACTACGACTCGGCCAACGCACCGTGGGTGAAGCTGTACGACTCCACCGCGCTCACCGGCGAAGAAGCGCTCACGCCGCACCTGCGGGCCCTCAACCCGGGACTCGTGCATCGAACGTCGCGGCGAGGCGTCGTCGCGCTCACGAGCGAGGTCGACGAGCTCGTGTTCACCTTCACCGACGAGGACCTCGAGAACAACTATCCGGCCACGACGCTCTCGCCGGACTTCCTCACCGCGCCGGCGGCGCGGCCGCTGTACCGCGATGTCCCGGTCCGCCATGGCCTGCAGCAGGAGATCCTCTGGCAGACCACCCATACCGTGACCCTTCCGAACCCGAACGACGTCACGCCTCCGCTGAACGGCATGCCCACGCTGTGGACGTTCAGCCTCGACCTGACCGCGGCCGCGGCGCGCTATCCGACGAAAGACTTCGGCCTTTACACGCTCGATCCGCAGCTGGGGCCGTCGGCCGCTCCCGTGCAGCTCGCGCTGTACGCGTGGGCCGCCGCCGTCGACATCCGCATCCGCACCATCCCCGGACTGCCGAACACGTACGAAGTCTTCGGCGCCGACACCGCCGGACGCCAGGCGCTCCTCGCGGTGTGGCAGTACCTCGCGACCCACGGCGACGACAGCGCCACCATCGACGTCCTCTTCCAGCAGTCACAGGGTGCAGGGCTGCCGAATGGCCTGTCCTCGTTCGCCGTCGACGACGACCTCACGTACATCGTCAAGACGAATCTCTCCACCGAGACGCACAGCGGCACGCCGGACGCCCTGGCCTCGACGGCCGATCCGGCGCTGTCGGGCGACTTCTACGCGCGGCTCGCGGACGCACAGCGCTTCCTCACTCTCGTGTGGGAGTGCAGCGTCGTCGGAGGCGGGGGCTACTGGTTCCAGTACACGCGTCCGGACGGGAGCCCGTTGCCACAGACGATCTTCGCCGGGGACGGCACGGCCGTGCTCTCGCTCCTGATCCGCCTCGCGTCACAGGCCAGCGGCAACGACCCCGTGCGGCGCATCCATCCCTTCAACGACTGCGCGCTCGTCGGCGACTCGGTCGATGCCAGCGCGGCGAACTTCTTCGCGAGCCTCACCGATCTCTCCGAGACCGCGCGCGAGGCGACCGTCGATCCGGGCAACGTCGCCTTCGGCACGAGCCTCCGCAAGCCGCCGAAGAACACGGACCCGATCGACAAGCAGATCGCCATCCGCCAGCTCTACGGGATGGCCGGCTACTCGCTCGTGGCCAACGACGTGTTCGAGGACAGCAACGACAGCATGCCGGTCGGCCCGAACGTCCCGACCAAACCGCTCCTCGATCCCGGCGCGAGCGTCGACGAAACGATCTGGGATCTCTTCCAGGTCATCCCCATCCACCGTTACGCGAAGACGTACGGGCTCCCCGAAGTCGACGCCCTCCCCGCGCCCGACGCCGACCCGTACGCCGGCATCAACGGCGCGAGCTCCGGCGGCACGTACAGGATGGCGAACACGCAGGTCTCGATCGATTTCCGCGAAGTCTTCGGCAATGCCTCGCTCGACAGCGGCACTCTCGCCGAGGGCGGACCGGATGGGATCGACGTCGACGTGGGGTACACCGATCCGGTGATCGGCGTCGGCGCGTGGCCCGCGGTGACCGGCTTCTTCGACGTCGCCCCGGCGGGCAGCGGCGCTTTGCTCACCACGACGATCGCGATGCAGGCCTCGACCCATCTGCCGGCCAACCTGCAGCGCGCGAGCGACGCCGCCGCGGTCGCAGCCGATCAGCATTCGCGCTTCCACAACATCTACTACCAGATCACGCAGCCGGACGTGACGGTCTCGCTGCTGACGACGCTCGACGTCGTCTCCGGCCGCCCGGCGGCGATGACCACGAACGGCTCGCTGCTGGGATTCGTCGCTGGCGCGTGCGCGTGGCTCTCGACGGCCTCCAGTCTCGAGAACGTTTTCGTCGACACCGCCGCGGCTCCGACGCTGGCCGACGTCTCGACGCGTTACGGCGTCGGCTACGACGGCCTCGCCGCCGCGAATCCGGCCGTGCCGCTGTCACACATCTTCGTTCCACCCCCGTCGCAGCCGGTCCCCGGCACCGACTTCACCATCCCGATCTTCGCCGTCTTCAAGGCCGGCGGCACGACCGCGGACGTCTGCCCGGCCGGCGTCGATCCCGTCGACGTCCTCGAAGACGACGAGAACACGTCCCTGCCGCTCCACACCGGCACCGAGCTCGTGATCCCGACGCACGCGTTTGCGATCGTCGACCCGCCGCCACCCGAGCTGCCCCCCTCCCTCGAGACAATCGCCGACACGAATCACGTCACCCTGGCCGGTCTCGTCACCGCGAACGAGACCAAGGGTGCGTTGCTGCGCATCGGCTTCGTTTTCTTCTGCGAAGGCGTGGAGGTCGAGGTCAGCGAGGAGTATCCCGACGTCTCGCTCGACGACATCGCCGCGACATTCCAGTCGCAGGGCATCCAGTTCGACGCGGTGATGGTCGCGTCGGCAAACGCGCTCCTGCCCGGCATGTTCCGCGACGGCGCCACCCTCGACGTCGATCGCTACATCGTCGAGAGCGGCGAGACGCTCGCGGACAACGGCTCCGGATCGACGGTCGGCGTTCTCGCACCGCTGAACACGCACGTCGCCGACCTCTTCTTCGCCGGCACCGCGCTGTACGTGCAGTCGGACGCCGGCAACGACGTCTTCGGACTTCCTCTCGACGACATGGCCACGACGTACGCGATCTCGCCGCAGCAACTCCTCCGGCACAACCGCAACGTGACCCTCACCGCTCCGCAGACAGGTGGCGAATGGCTGGCCATTCCAGGTCACGCGGCGCTGCCGTCGGCGGCGGCAGCGCTGCGCATCCCCTACACGATCCCCGCGAACGCGGAGCTCGACGACCTCGCCGCGCTCTTCCTCGGCGGCGACGCGACCGCTCTCGCGCAGGCGAACCTGAACCTGCCCGGCATCATCGCCGGTGGCAAGACCATCACCTGCCAGAATCAGAACGTCCCCACCTACGACGGCGACTCGTTCGCCACCGTGCTCGCGCGTTTCGATCCCGCCATCTCACTCTCGCAGCTCGTTGGTTGCATCGGCGGCGCTCCCGGCTATCTCGCCACCGGCGCACTCCTGCTCGCGCCTCCCGCGGTGCTCCCGACCGGCACCGCCTTCACTCCGTCCGCGGTCGCCGCCATGTACGGAATCTCCGTGAGCGATCTCGCCGTCGCGAACAGCGGTCTCGATGGCCTCGTCATGGAAGGCATCTCCCTCGATTCGCCGAACAGCCTCGACGGGCAACCGACCATCACCACCGGTGCGGCCGACACGTTCAACAGCCTCGTGTGGCGCTTCAGCCAGGAGCTCGTGGAGACGAGCGTGGTCGACGTGATCGCGAAGAACAAGGACATCGCCTTCCTCGCCCCTGGCGCGGACATGCTCCTCGCGCCGACGGCTGCCGTGCTCTCCGCCCCCTTCGGCAACACCCTCGCCGGCTGGCGTTTCCCGGGCCCGATCTTCGACGTGCAAGCGTGGATCGAGATCTCCCGCAACGCGACGCTGGTCGATCCGGCATTCCGCGGCACGACCGCGGATCCCGGTTCGGCCGTGCGCGACCGCGCATCGCTGCCACCGGTTCCGAAGACCGGCGGCCAGGGGAGGGACACGCTCGCCCTGCAGAGCTTCGCGCGCAATCTGAAGGACGCGGTCCCGCCGCTTCGTGCGGCGACAGGGAAGGTCTATGACGAGAACCAGGGGCGATCGCCGTCCGATGTCTTCGCCGTCGCCTTCGGCACGGGCTATATCGCCAGTGTCGACATCGAGCCGGGCGTCACCGTCGGCCAGGACACGATGCCGCAGTACTTCGCGCTGCGTCCGCTCGAAAACACGCTCGCGACGCGCAACGCGGTCGGCCTCCGGCCGCTCCTCCCCGACGGCACCCTCGGCACCGCGGTTCCCACCGATCTTCAGGGCATCGACCTCGAGTCGTGGGCGCAGCGTTTTCTCGGCGACGTCGATCTCTTCCTGTCCGCACCATACGCGGCCTCGGTCTACCAGACTTCCAAACGCGATCAGCTCGAGGTCGTGCTCGCGCAGAAATCGATCCTCGCCGCCGGCATCGCTGCGGGACTCGACTACACCCTCGACCTCGGCCAGGGCGATCCGTCGACGCAGAATCCGGCGCCACCCGACTGGTCTTCCGCCGTCGAGGAGCTGCGCCAGATGCTCCTCGTCAGCCTCGCCGCGGGATACGGCGTCGACGCCGTCGTTCAGTACCAGTCCACGGTTTCCTCACCGTGGACCACCGACGTCACGCGCCTCTCCGGCCCGGGCCAGCTCTCCGACCAGGGCGGTGGCGGACAGCTGCGCACGAGCATCACCACCGCCAAGACCTCCCTCGCCACGACGGCCGCGGGGAGTCCGTCGTACGTGAACTTCCTCGTCTCCGTGTCGCAGGAAGGCGTCGAGCGGTCGCTCGATCTCGCTCTGCAGTACTGCATCAACGAGGTCGAGCTCAACGTGACTGAGGTGGTCGAGGGATACGACGCGTCGGACTGGATCAGCTTCATTCTTCCCTTCACCGACGATCTCCCATCCGGGGTCACGATCGACGTCGGCGAGCCCGCGGTGCCGCTGCCCGTCCGTGCGTATCCGCCGCTGCCCGCGCTCCTCGGACAGACCGCTACACCGACCCACCCGAGCCCCGCGAGCTACGACGACGCGATGCACTGGGACTACGCGTTCACGTACCAGCACCAGAGCATGGCCGTCGATCAGATGCGGCTTGCGGTGGAGCTCAATCAGGCGCCGCTCGTGGCGCTGCGGGCCGACCCGATGACGGACGATCTGTTCGGCACGCTCGCGCAATACGACGCCGTCGCCCCGCAATTGTGGGACATCCTCAAAGGACTGACGGACCTCTCGAAGGTCACGGACCGCACCCAGCTCGACAACGCCATCGCCACGTTCGCCACGCTCGTGACGAACGTCGCCACGCAGTGGTCGGCGTACTGGTCGACGGACGACGCGCCGCTCGCGGTCCGTTCCGCGTCCGAGAACGGTCCGATGCCCGAGCTCTACGAGCTCGCGCAGACGCTCGATGCCGTGTTCGATGACGTCGATCGCAAGTGGTACTACACGCATCTCTACCTGAAACGCGGACGCACCTACGGCGATCTCGATTGGCCGGTCATGGGCGTCTTCGTTCCGGGGGGTCAGGTGCAATCGATGGGCGCGGGCGTGGACACCCCCGAGGGCCGCCGTTACGACTTCCCGCCGAAGATCGAAGCCTTCACCCTTCTCGGTTATGAGATGCGCTTCGCCGCGCTGCACGTGGCGACGTATCAGAACGCGGCGTCGCAGGTGCAGGTGCTCCGCAACGAACAGCTCTCGAGCCTCGCGCCGACCAATCCGGCCTTCGTGTATCAGACGCTCACGCTGGCGTTCCCGAACGTGGTCACACCGCTGCTGGCGTGGAGCACCTCCTTCCCCATCGGAATATGGACGGACGTTGTGGCCACGAACCCCCTCGGCCCCGTCTTCGACGACATGTTCGACGGCAGCACGGCCAACCGCACCATCACCTGCGGCATTCGTTATGGCTATGAGTTGGCCTCGTCCCCCGGCGCGTCGATCGTTCCCTATCTCCCCGTGAAATACCGCCCCAAGTTCCCCTACGACGCCGATCCGACTGAGGGAACGATCCAACAGATCATCACCGTCGTCGACGATTGGCGCAGCAACAACGACCCCGTGGAGACCGGAGGGGAATGGTCGTTCGTCCTCAGCCTCTACTCGTCGGTGGACGGGCAGATCGACCGGCCGCTACTCGAGCTTCCGGTCTACTCGACGATCGCGTGAGGGAGGAGCCGGTGGGGGTTGGCGGTTGCCGGTTGACGGTTGACGGTTGGCGCTTGACCGGAGACGGGAAACGGTTGTCAGTTGACGGGAGAGAGGTGGCGCGCGGCCGTCCTCCCGCCAACCGACAACCGACAACCGCCAACCCTCTACAATGCGCCCATGCTGAAACGTGCACTGCCATTCCTTCTTCTTGCCACGTTCGCATTTGCCCAGGAGCGGCAACAGCCGTTCGCTCCCGACCGCCGCCCGGACGAGGGAGCAGGACCGTTCGCGCGCCTCATCATCCGCGGCGCGACGGTCGTCGACGGCTCGGGCGCGCCGCCGATCGGGCCGATGGACATCGTCATCGAAGGCAACCGGATCGCGGAAGTGCGCGGCGTCGGCTATCCGAAAGTCGCCATCGATCCCGAGCGGCGTCCGACCCTGAGCGGAGTGGAAGGGGAGACCAAGGAGATCGACGGCTCGCGGATGTACGTCCTGCCCGGCTTCGTCGACATGCACGGCCATCCCGGCGGCGTCGAGCAGGGAACGACGGCGGAGTACGTGTTCAAGCTCTGGCTCGCCCACGGGATCACGACCGTGCGCGACCCGGGTGCGGGCAATGGTCTGGAATGGACGATCCACGAACGCGACCGCAGCGCGAAGAACGAGATCGTCGCGCCGCGTATCGTCCCCTATGCATTCACCGGCAGGTCCATGTGGAAGGGCGGTGCGATCGACTCGCCCGCGCAGGCGCGCAAGTTCGTCCAATGGGTCGCGAAGGGCGGCGGCGCCGGACTGAAGATCATCGGCGGCGGCGATCCGGTCTACGATCCCGACATCCTCGCCGCGCTCATCGACGAGGCCAAGAAGAACAAGCTCGGCACGACCACGCATCTCTCGCAGATGGGCGTCGCCCGCATGAACATCCTCCAGGCCGCCCGCCTCGGCCTCGGCTCGATGGAGCACTGGTACGGCCTCCCCGAGTCGCTCTTCGCCGATCGCACCATCCAGGACTATCCGCCCGACTACAACTACGCCGACGAGCAGAACCGCTTCGGCGAGGCGGGGCGACTGTGGCGGCAGGCCGCTCCTCCCGGAAGCGCGAAGTGGAACGCGGTGATGGACGAGCTGCTGAAGCTCGGCTTCACCCTCGATCCCACGCTCACGATCTACGAGGCCAGCCGCGATCTGATGCGCGCCATGCGCGCGGAATGGCATGACCGCTACACCCTGCCCTCGCTCTGGAAATGGTACGAGCCGAGTCGCAAGGCCCACGGCTCGTACTGGTTCGACTGGACCACACGCGACGAGATCGAGTGGAGGAACAACTACCGCCTCTGGATGACGTTTCTCAACGAGTACAAGAACCGAGGCGGCCGCGTCACCACCGGCTCGGACTCGGGCTACATCTACAAGCTCTACGGCTTCGACTACATCCGCGAGCTCGAGCTCCTGCAGGAGGCCGGGTTCCATCCGCTCGAAGTGATCCGGGCCGCCACGTTCCACGGCGCAGAGGCGCTCGCGGAGCCGACCGGAAAGAAGGCGGAGATCGGCCTCGTCCGCGCGGGAATGCTCGCCGACCTGGTGCTCGTCGACGAGAACCCTCTCGCAAACCTGAAGGTGCTCTACGGAACGGGAGCAATCCGCGTGAACGACGAGACGGGCAACGTGGAGCGCGTCGGCGGAGTGAAGCTCGTGGTCAAAGACGGGATTGTGTACGACGCGAAGAAACTCCTCGCGGACGTGGAGAAGATCGTGAGCGAGGCAAAGAAGTAGCGTCGAGTCGCCGAGTCGTCTGGTCTTCGAGTCTCACAGTCTCACAGGGTTCGTCGCGGAGTCTTACAGTTTCAGGCATCGAAGTCTCACAGAGTCTCTGGGCCTGCTATGAGACCGTGAGCCCATGAGGCTCGAAGACTCGACGACTGGAAGACTCGGAGACTCGACGACTGGGCTGGGAGCCTGCGCGGAAGAAAAGCGTTCCTCGGGCGACAGACGTGCCCGAGGCTTGGCCAACCAGCGCTGGGGGCCGTGCCGCCTAGACCTAGATCCTGGCGCGGCAACGCTCGATCAGCGTCATGAGCCCGCGCCCGTCCCCGAGGGCATCGCGGGCCTTGAGGAGCTCGGTGAGCATGTCCGGCGAGGTGATCTCGTCGGCCGCTTCTTCGATCTCTCCGTCAGAAGACTCGACGGCACCCGCGATGTAGGGAATCGCCCGGGCGTCGCGGCGCCGTGCGAGGCCGAGGGCGGCTTCGTGTGCGACGCAGCGGTCGTCGTCGCGGAGACGCTCCGCCAACGCGGCGCGGATGCGCGGCGTGTCGTGATCGGAGAGGCTCCCCACCGCGAACGTGGCCCGGTCGCGCACGGACGTGTCGGGGTCCTTCATCAGCGCGAGCAGCACGCGCTCCGCGCGCTCGTCGTCGGCGATGAGGTCCTCGAGGGCCGTGGCCACCGCCCAACGCACATTCGACGCGTCGTGCGACGCAACGCGCGCGAGCGCGTCGATCGTCCGCGGATCCTGCCGCTGTCCGAAAGCGTGCACCACGGCCTCGACGACCGCGGCATCTCCGTCCTCGATCATCGCCAGGAGGATCTTCATCGCCTCGTCGGAAAAGACCGTGAGCTGACCGACGATGTCGGCGCCGGCGACGCGCTCGGCGGAGTCCGCGCTGTGGCAGAGCTCCCCCGCGCGCTCGAAGACTTCCCGCGTGCCAAGGGCATGCAGTTGTCGAATCGCGCTCCAGCGCGAGTCATCGTCCTGCTCACGAACGACGACCGCGAACAGTTCGTCGACGGAATGCACACCCCGATGCTACCTTACGTCGCGTCCATGCGCTTCCATCTGATTGCGGTCGTGCTTCTCCTTCTCTCCGCCTGTGGTGAGCTGAAGACTCCCACCACGCCAGTGGGCGGCGGCGACCCGATCGATCCGACCGCCACGTTCACGCGGGTGCAGAACGAGATCTTCACGCCCAGCTGTGCCGTCATCGGTTGTCACGATCCCCTTGGCCAGTCTTCGCAGCTAATCCTCACGGCCGGCCTAGCCTATGGAAACATCGTGAACCGGCCCAGTGTCGAGATGCCGAGCCTCGCGCGCATCCAGCCGAACGACTTCGCCCGCTCGTACCTCTATCGAAAGATCACCGGTGCGGGCATCACCGGCGAGCGCATGCCGCTCGCCGGACCGCCTCTGTCCGACGCACACATCGATCTCGTGCGGAACTGGATCCGGCGAGGAGCGCCCAATGACTAGTCTCGCCAAGCACGGCCTACGGGCCCTCACCATCGCGGCCGTTCTCTCCTGCGCCCTGCGCCCTGCCCCCTGCGCCCTGGCCCAGGAGCCTCCCCTCCGCCCACTCCCCGTCGGGGACGTGCTGCTCTCGCTGCCGAGCAATCAGCTCGTACCGCACGGGCAGTGGGAGATGAAGTTCTCGCATCGCTTCAATCAATCGCTCACCCAAGGCAGCTTCAGCGATCAGGTGCACTCGCTGTTTGGGCTCGACACGAACGCGGACGTCGTCTTCGGCGTGTCCCGGACCATCCGCCCGAACCTGCAGCTCTCCCTGATGCGCAGCAACGTCAACGACACCCTCGAAGCCGCGGCGAAATACGCGGTGCTTCGCCAGACCGCGGGCGCGCCGCTGACCCTCACCGCCCGCGCCGGAATGGACCTCCGCACGGAGAAAGACCTCGGCGATCGCACGTCGTTCTTCGCGCAGGCAATCGTCTCGCGGCAGTTCGGGAGAAAAGCGGAGCTGTTCCTCCTCCCGACCTTCGCGACCAACGCCGGCCGTGCCGTCACCGGTGACGAATCGGTGGCGTTGTTCGAGCACGCGTTCAACGTGCCCGTCGGACTCGTGTGGATGCTCCGCCCCGGCTTCGCCGCCGTGGTCGAGCTCACGCCCCCGAACAGCGATCTCCCCGACGAGATGAACGGCGACCTCGGCTGGGCGGTGGGCGTCAAACGCAACATCGGCGGCCACTGGTTCGAGATCCTGCTGACGAACAGCCAGACCACCCTCGTCGACCAGTACGTCACGACGACATTCCAGGGCTCGCCCCTCGATGCCGGAGACGTGCGCCTCGGGTTCAACATCGAGCGCCGGTTCGGACGACGGAAATGATCGATCAGTAGCCAGTGGCCAGTGGCCAGTAGCCAGCGGCCAGTAGCCAGGGAGCGATTCGCCCAGGCGTAACAGCACTGGCTACCGGCTACTTGCTACTGGCAACTGGCAACTGGCTACTGAAATGGCAGCCCCGTTGCACTCTCGCACCCCATGCGCTGTCCGGAATGCAACGTGATGAACGAAGCAGGCGCGGCCGCCTGCTCGAGTTGCGGACTGCTGCTCCTCAAGGTTGCGCAGAAAAAGCGTCGCGCCGAGGACTTCGCCGTCCAGCGCCGACGCGCGAGCGATCAGGATGAAGCGAAGTGCCACTTCTGTGGCGGAACCATCGACCCCAACGCCATTCGCTGCAAACACTGTTCGGAAGTGCTGGACGAGGACTTCTATCGCGAGCGTGCTCAGCGGCTGCGCTCCCGTGTGAATTACGCGAGCTGGGTCGCCTACCTCTTCGGCCTCGGCGCGCTGCTCGTGTTCCGTCCCGTGGGCGTCGTCTCGATTGCCGCCGGCCTGTTGCTGTCGATCGCGTACTACGCGATCCCCGTCGAGCCGCCGAGCTCCCCTCGGAACAAGAAAGAGAAAGTCCCGCTGGGAACGATCCTGCGGCGCCAGCTCAAATTCGAGCGCGTGGCGATTGCGCTCCCCGCGCTGCGGAACAAGAAGCTCGTGTTCGTCGGGACCCCGCTCGTCGCCGCGCTCATCGGCTATTCCGCGAACATCCTGCTGCTCCAGCAGCCGGTCAACGACATCCTCCGCGAGAACGCCGCCCTACGCGGAATGAAGGTGTCGGCGCACTATCAGTACTGGGTCATTCCCGGCGTCGTCGTCTACGACCTCGAAGAGCTGAGCTTCCGCCAGACGCCGATCGACGTGCACACCGCGTTTCTCGAGTTCGCGAAGAAGCTGAAGGCGAAGCGCTACTCGCGCGTCGACCTCTCCTATCGCGGCACGACGAAGTTCTCGATCGACGGCGCCTCGTTCACGCGTCTCGGCGAGGAGTACGCGAAACGCAACTTCGACTACGTCCTCTACTCGTTTCCGCGCCTTTTCAAGGCCGCCGACGGCACCGCTCCGCTCGATCCCGGTTCACCCGACCGCGACGCGCTGCTCGACTTTCACCGGCAGTGGTACGGAGAGGACCGGCTCACGCGCACGGTGCAGAACGCGTTCTGAGTTAAGTAGGGTCAGACCTAGAATCTCTACTAAACGCAGCCACGGCGGTGCGAGCGTTCACATGTGCGCGGCGTTAAGTATAGATTCTAGGTCTGACCCTACTTAACTCATTCTGACGTCACAACAGCCCTTCGACCGTCAACTCCCGCCTCAATTGCTCCGCGTCGATGAACTGGAACGCGTGCATGCCTTCGCTGCGCGCGGCGAGCACGTTCTCCATCAGGTCGTCGACGAAGACGACGTGCTGCGGGAGCGCGCCCATGATCTCCAACGCGCGGCGGAAGATCTCCGGATCGGGCTTCGCCGCGCGGAAGCGGTGCGAGAAGACGAATCGGTCGTCCTTTCGGAAGAGCGTCGAAAAGCGGCGCGGGATCAGCTCCGCGTGGACCTCGTTGGAGTTCGACAGAAACGCGATGCGGTACTTCGCGCGGATGCGGTCGAGCAGGTCCTCCGTACCGGGAATCGCGCCGTCGAAGAAGTCGCTCCAGATCTCGCGGAAATCGTGCAGGGAACCGCGGTACCCGGCCTTGTCGGCGATGAATTCGTAGAACTCGCGGAACGTGACCGCCCCCCGCTCCATGTCCCGATACCCGCCCGGCTCCTCGAGGAGCTCCAGCAGCTCGTCGCGTCGTAGCGACGCGGATCGACAGACGCGCTCCAGCACGCGCTCGTACGCGAGCTTGATCAGCGTGTTGCCGAGGTCGAAGAGAAACCAGGTGATCATGACGAAGTGCTGAGTGCTGAGTGCTGAGTGCGTGGGCGGGTGTGACTCAGCACTCAGCACCCAGCACTCAGCACCCCGCACCGGTCACATCCTGAATACCCCGAACCGCGGCTCCACGATCCGCGCGTTGTAGGAGATCGACAATCCCAATCCCAGATAGATTCGCGTTTCCGCCGGATCGATGACGCCGTCGTCCCATAGGCGCGCCGTCGAATAGTACGGGCTGCCCTCGGTCTCGTACTTCGCCAGCACCGGATCGGCGATCTTCCGCTCCTCCTCGGCCGACAGCTCTTTTCCTTCGCGGGCGAGCTGGTCGCGTTTCACCGTCGTCAACACGCCCGCCGCCTGTTCTCCACCCATCACCGAGATGCGCGCGTTCGGCCACATCCACAGGAAGCGTGGCGAGTAGGCCCGCCCGCACATCCCGTAGTTCCCGGCGCCGAACGAGCCGCCGATGATGACCGTGAGCTTCGGAACCGTTGCGTTGGCCACGGCGTGGACCAACTTCGCGCCGTCCTTGGCGATCCCTCCCCGCTCGTACTGCTTGCCGACCATGAAACCGGTGATGTTCTGCAGGAAGACCAGCGGAACGCGCCGCTGATTGCACAGCTCGATGAAGTGCGTGGCCTTCAACGCCGATTCGGAGAACAGCACGCCGTTGTTCGCGAGGATCCCCACCTTGTACCCGAAGATGCGGGCGAAGCCGGTCACGATCGTGGTGGCGTAGCGCTCCTTGAACTCCTGGAACTTCGAGCCGTCGACGATGCGCGCGATCACCTCCCGCACATCGTACGGACGGCGCAGATCGCGCGGGATGACGCCGTACATCTCCTTCGGATCGAACAGCGGATCCTCAGGCTCGGTGCGCGTCGGCGGCTCGTTCTTCCCGAGCGGCAGGTTCTCGACGATGTTCCGCACGATGGCGATCGCGTGCTCGTCATCGTCCGCGAAATGATCGGCGACGCCGCTGACCCGCGTGTGCACGTCCGCCCCCCCCAGCTCCTCGGCGGTCACCTCCTCGCCGGTGGCGGCCTTCACCAGCGGCGGCCCGCCGAGGAAGATCGTGCCCGTGCCTTTGACGATCACCGCTTCATCCGACATCGCCGGGACGTACGCGCCGCCCGCGGTGCACGAGCCCATGACCGCAGAGATCTGCGGGATCTCCGCGGCGGACATCACGGCCTGGTTGTAGAAGATGCGCCCGAAGTGCTCGCGGTCGGGGAAGACGTCAGCCTGAAGCGGCAGGAACGCACCGCCGGAGTCGACCAGGTAGATGCACGGGAGGTTGTTTTGCAGCGCCACTTCCTGCGCCCGCAAATGCTTCTTGACCGTGAGCGGCAGGTAGGTGCCGCCGTTCACGGTGGCGTCGTTCGCGATGATCAGGCATTCGCGGCCGTGGACGCGCCCGATCCCGGTGATGATCCCCGCCGCGGGCGCCTCCTTCTCGTACACCTCGTACGCGGCCAGAGCCGACAGTTCGAGAAACGGGGTGTTCGGATCGAGCAGCGCCGCAATCCGCTCGCGCACCGGCACCTTCCCCTGCTCGCGATGACGGGCCACATACTTCTCCCCGCCGCCCTGCCGGGCCTGACCGAGGCGCTCGTTCAACTCATCGACGAGCGCCTGAATCCGCTGCGCGTTGGCCTTGAAGTCGTCCGAGGAGGGGTCGAGATGGGTTTCCAGCGCTTCCATGCGGGCGGGAGTCTATCAAGGGCTATTCGAACGAGTGATGAGTGATGAGTGATTATGAGTGATGAATGTGAGTGATGGCGCCGTTCTCCCGCCAACCGCCAACCGCCAACCGTCGTCACCGTTCGACGGCGCTGCGGATCGCCTTCACCGCCGCCGACGTCGGCGTCCCCGGGAGGAAAATCTCGCGGATCCCCATCTCCTTGAGCTTGGCGATGTCCTGCTCGGGGATGATGCCCCCGGCGAAGACGATGATCTCCTGCGCGTCCTGCTCCGCGAGCAGGCGCATGATCTCCGGGAAGAGCACGTTGTGCGCGCCGGACAGGATCGACAGGCCGATCGCGTCGACGTCCTCCTGCACGGCGGCGGACACGATCTGCTCGGGCGTCTGCCGCAGTCCCGTGTAAATGACTTCCATCCCCGCGTCCCGCAAGGCGCGGGCGATTACCTTCGCACCGCGGTCGTGCCCGTCGAGGCCCGGCTTGGCGATGAGGATGCGGATTTTCCGTTCGGTCATGACTGTGTCTCCTGGGGCTCGCCTTCGCGGAAGATCGAAAGGATCAGCAGATCGTGCCAGCTCCCCTCGCGATAGAACTCCCGGCGCAGACGCCCCTCCTGCACGAAGCCCTGTGTCTCGAGGACGTGCTTCGCGCGATCGTTGTATTCGAACACGTTGATGCGCAGCTTGCGCAGGTTCATCTCTTCGAACGCGAAGCGCACCAGCGTGCGGATGGCGTCGCCCCCGAATCCTCGGTTCCACGCGCTCGGCTCGCCCACGAAGAGCCCGAACGCCGCAGTGCGCGAGACCCAGTCGATGTCGTGGATCGATGCGTTCCCGATGTGCGTGCGGTCGTCCTTCCGTTCGATGGCGAAGTGGCGCTCGTTCCAGTTCGCGTGCATCGCCCGGTCCAGCCACTCCATCTCGTTCTGGAATGCGATCGGGTAGCGCGACTTCAGCGTGCGAACGATGTTTGGGTCGTTCATCCAGCGATAGCAACGCTCGGCGTCGTCGCGCTCGAACGCGCGCAGAATGACGTGCTCCCCCGCGATCATGAAGCGGCGGCGGGACGGCTCGCGCGGTTCGGGCGCGAACGTGCGTTCGGTGCGATCAGACATGCGGCGCGGATTATATGCACCACTGGACGTTGCCCGTCGCCTGCCCCTGCCAAGACCCGCGTACAGAGTGGCCCCGTTGGGGTCCTGAGTCCTGAGTGCAGGGTGCTGGGTGCTGAGTGGACGCGGCGTGCCGGCAAACGAACGCAGAAGCGGGGGCTGGACGGAGCCAGCATATGCTCAGATTTCAAGATCAAGGTCACTTTGAGTAGGACTCAGGACTCACGACTCACGACTCACGACTCACGACTCACGACTCACGACTCACGACTCAGGACTCAGGACTCAGGACTCAGGACCCAGCACCCAGCACTCAGCACTCAGCACCCAGCACTCAGCACCCAGCACTCAGCACCCAGCACCCAGCACCCAGCACCCAGCACTCAGGACTCCCGACGGGCGGGCGGCGTGACGGCCGCACGCCCACCAGGTGACACCCCTCACGCACTCGCCGGCCGGACCGCACCTGCTCCCGTGAGTCGGTTCGCTACGCTCCCATTCGTCGAATAGGACCAACCATGCAAAAGACTCCCTTGCCGAACTTCGCAGATCACGTGCATACGCTACCGACGGGCGGCCGCGCAGGCCAACGCCAGTTGAACCGTCTGATCGATCTCCATGCCTCGGCCGAAGCCGCTGGCGCGTTGCAGGCCGCGGCCTCGCGCTCCGACGTCCTCGCGTCCGCCGACGCTGTCTTCAGCGGTACCCTCGTGGACCGCGGCTTCGTGACGGACGCGGCGCGTGACTGCTTCCGCGACGCGGTGACATCGCCCGGATTCCTCGCGCTTCTGCCCGACTGGGTTCGCGAGTTGCGCAAGGCCGCCTTGCTGCAGCCGGAAAGCGGAGCGTGTACGGTCGCGACTGCGCTGGAGCTCTGGTCGTGGACGCTGAAGCACCTCCAGCAGAACGCGGCCGTCATCGACGAGCTTGCCGAAGCCGTCTGCCCGTTGCTCGCCGCCCGTTGCCTGGCGCTCGACGTGGCGAGTCCAGAGTCGCCGCAACTCCGCCGCGATCTCTCTCGCGCGTTCGCGGCCCGAGCCGCAGCGCAGGCCGGAGCCGCCTGCGCCGAGCTCGTCTTCGGATATCGCCGCCATCTCGTGTGGGGCGCCGAAGGCTGCGCGACCTGCTACGACAGCGAGGAGCTGGGAGGGCTGGAAGGACTCATCCCCGGCATCGCCAGCTACGCCGGCGTGGATGTCCTCGAAGCAGACGGATCGCACCCGGCCAAGGCCGGCCCGTGTGTCCGTTTCGGCGGCCTCGATTCCTTCCTGCGCCTTCGCAGGAAACTGGACGGATGCCTCACCGGCGCCCGCATCGCGAGGGATCGCGCCGGCGATGCAATCTCGGAAGTGAGCGCATGACGACGTTCACTCGGCTCGATGCCGGCGATCTCGACCTGATCGTCGACACGCTGAAGGAGTTCACGGATCGCAACGCCCCGCTCGAGCGCCGCCTGTATTGGGACGAGAGCGACACCTGTCCGGCCGACGTCGTAAGGGCCATGCTCGGACCCGAGGTCGGACTGCATTTGCCTTTTTTACCCGTGGAGTACGGCGGCATGGGCGGCGGCGCTCATGACATTTACCGCCTCTCCTGCGAGTTCGCGCAGATCGACCTCGGCCTGGCCACGTCCATGCTCGCCGTGGCCTTGGGCACCGACCCCATTCGCGTCGGCGGCACGGCCGCACAGAGACAGCGCTGGCTGCCTCGCATCGCCAGCGAAGGGCTCATCGTCGCCTACGCGGTCACCGAGCCCGAGGCGGGCTCCGAGGTCCAGAACGTCCACACCCAGGCTCGGCGCATCGTCGATGCCGAAGACAACGTCACTCACTATCAGCTGACCGGTGTCAAACAGTTCATCTCCAATGGCTCGATCGCCGATCTCTACACAGTGCTGGCGAAAGCGCCCGACGGGCCGTCGTTCTTCATCGTCGAGCGCAACACGCCGGGCGTGACGGCGGGCAAACACGAGGTCAAGCACGGCATCCGGCTGTCGGACACCGCGCAGGTGTTGTTCGAAGACGTCGTCATTCCCGCGGATCGATTGATCGGCGAGAAGGAAGGCCAGGGTCTCAAACAGGCCAACGAAGTCTTCGGCTACACCCGACTCATGGTCGCCGGCTTCGGCCTCGGCGCGGGACTGCGTGCGCTCGAGAGAGCGATCGCCTATTCGAAACAGCGCAAGCAGATGGGAACGCTGCTCTGCGAGAAACAGGGCTACACCCATAAGCTCCTCGTGCCCAACAGCGTCCGTCTCGCCGCCGCGCAGGCGTACATCGAGCACGTGGCCGATCTGCTCGACTCCGGCAATGCAGACCGGCAGGTCGAAGGCGCGATCGCGAAGATCTTCGCCACCGAGGCCGGGAACATCGCCGCGGACGACGCCGTGCAGGCCCTCGGCGGCTACGGATATTGCGTCGAGTACGAAGTGGAGAAGATCCGCCGCGACGCGCGCATTCTGCGCATCTACGAGGGCACGTCCGAGATCCTGCAAACCATCGTGAGCCTCTACCGGATGCGCGAGAGCGTCCGCAGCAAGGGCCTCTATTACAACGCGATGGCCGACCAGGTCGAGCCGTTCGCGCATGCCGGCGGACCGGCCGCGGCAAAAGCGGCGCGGCTTCTGTCCCTGGCGCTCGATCTCGTCTTCCACCAGAAGCTCAGCCGCCAGCAGCACGCCATGTTCGAGGCCGCAACGGCGATCACCGAGGTCGAGACCGCGGCCGCGCTCGTGCGCGCGGCAGGGATCTCCGGAAACGCGCTGCTCGAGGCCCAGGCACGGGTGTGGTCCAGCGACGTCTCCCTCTCCGTGGCCACCCGGCTGCTGAAGCTGTTCAGCGCATCGGCCATGCTCGACTCAGCAGCGTTCGCGGAATTCCGCGCCGCGTCAGATCTCGACGGTGCCATCGCGCTGCAGTCCGGCCGCCTCGCCGATCTCGATTTCATCGCGAGGACGATCACGGCATAGGAACTGCCGGAGCGCCGGCCTTTCTCCGTCTACGGGCTCGGGAGCATGGTTGATCGAAAGGGGTTCCAAGCAACCGTCTTCCCGCGCGGCAAGTTCGAATTCGAGGTTGGTGGTACGTGGTCCAGCGTCACGACCTGATCCGGTCGCTCGGCCTCACGCTGGCGTAAGTAATCGAAGAGCTCGTCAGCATCACCGTGAAACTGCGTGAAGATTTCGCGCCGAACACGATGAAGCTCCTCGACGATTTCCTCTTCTCGCATCACTATTTCCGCTTTGGTACTTCGGATTTCGGTTGACGTTCTGGGCCGGACTGCGAGTACCGCTTGGTGCGCGACGCTACCGTTACTTGGTTCGCAGCCACGTTGCGGGGAAGGCGGGTACCGGGCCGGCGCCAGAGAATGCGAGAGCGGAGCAGCGGCACCTCTCGAAAGAACGACGCCAGGAATGACGATGGATCAACGGTGCCTGGAACACGCACGATGAGCTGCTTGGATTCCTTGCCGTAGTCCAATACCACGTACTCGCCAGCTTCAAGCTTCACCAGTGCGCCTTTTGATGGCTCCGGAGCTGCCCACGGGTCGTCGACGTCCTGAAACGGAACCGGAAACCACTTCTTCAGCTCAGATTCCGACAGCTGAGCGGTCATGATAGGGAAAGCGTTCTGCTCGAGCTCGTGTGGCTTCGCCGATCGCATTTCTACTCCGCGTCTCGCCTCATGGTAACAACAACCGTGATCGCTACCAACTGAAGTACGCCATCTGGATCTCGCTTCACTTCTTCAATGCTGACATTCATTCTCGCGGACAGTGTAGCAATGCGGGCCCACGCACTCCTACAACGTGACCAGCTCGAGGTGCTCGATGTCGCTCTCCAGAAACTCCCCCGCAATGCGGCGGAACCTCTCCTCCGCGTCGGTCACGAGGAAATGATGCACGGGATCTGCGACGCCCGCGGACGGGCCCAGTGCCTCGAGCACCACCTGCGCGGTCGTCTCGGCGCTGTCGACGATCTGCACGGACTCGCCCACGACCTGTTCGATGGTGCCGCGGAGGATGGGGTAGTGCGTGCAGCCCAGAACGAGCGTATCGATGCCGGCGTCGATGAGCGGCTCGAGGTAGACCTCCGCGACTTCGCGCGCAACGTGTGTGTTCGCCCACCCTTCCTCCGCGAGCGCGACGAACAGCGGGGCGGCGGACTCGATGACGGTGATGTCGGGATCGAGCGCGCGGATCGCGTTCGTGTACGCCTTCGACCGCACCGTCCCCTCGGTTGCGATGACGCCGACGACGCCGGAGGTGCACGCGACCGCCGCGCGCGCGCCCGGCTCGACGACGCCGATCACCGGGATCGACAGCCGTTCCTGCAGAACCGGCAGGGCCGCGGCGGTCGCGGTGTTGCAGGCCACAACCAGCATCTTCACGTTGCGGCTCATCAGGTGCGCAGCGGCTTCGAGGGAGTAGCGCACGACCGTCGCGGGGGACTTCGTTCCGTATGGGACGCGCGCGGAGTCGCCGAGGTAGATCAGAGGCTCGCGTGGAAGGGCACGGCAGATCTCGCGGAAGACCGTCAGACCACCGACGCCGGAATCGAACACGCCAATCGGACGAACCGAATTGAGAATTGAGAATTGAGAATTGAGAATTGCGGATGGCTCGTTCGACCTGCTCAATTCTCGCGCCTCACCATCCATCTTTCTCAATTCTCAATTCTCAAATTCTCAATTCGGCGGCTCGTCCGCCGTGACGACGCCCGCGCCGGCCTCGCGCTTGATGTTGTACTGCTCGATCTTCTTGTACAGGTTCGAGCGCGGCGTATCGATCGACTCGGCCGTCTTGGACACGTTCCATCCGTGCTCGCGCAGCTTGGCCACGATGAACGCCTTCTCCGCCTCGTCTTTGAACTCCTGCAGCGTGTTCAGGCGCATCGCCGTGCTGATGATGTCCGTCGGCGTGCGGAAGAACTCGGCCGGGAGGTCGGTGACGTCGATCCTGTCCGCCGGGACCATGATCACGAGCCGCTCGATCATATTGCGCAGCTCGCGGACATTGCCGCGCCACGGCGCATCGGCGAGGGCCTTGAGCGCAACCTCCGTGAATTTCTTCGGGTGATAGTTGTGCTCTTCGGAGAAGAGCTGGGCGAAATGCTGCGCGAGGGTGGAGACGTCTTCGCGGCGCTCGCGTAGTGGCGGCGTGCGCATGGGGATGACGTTGAGTCGGTAATAGAGATCCTCGCGGAAGCGGCCGTTGCGGATCTCCTCCTCGAGGTTCTTGTTCGTCGCGGCAATGACACGCACGTCGACCTTCACGACCGTCGCCGAGCCCACCGGCTCGACCTCGCCCTCCTGCAGCACGCGCAGCACCTTCGCCTGCGCGCCGAGGGACATGTCGCCGATCTCGTCGAGGAAGATCGTCCCTTCGTCGGCGGCGACGAACTTTCCGAGCTGATCGCGAATGGCGCCGGTGAACGATCCCTTCTTGTGGCCGAAGAGCTCCGACTCGATCAGTTCGTTCGGGATGGCGGCGCAGTTCACCTGGATGAACGGGCGATTCGCGCGCGACGAGCGCCGGTGAATCTCGCGGGCGACGAGCTCCTTGCCGGTGCCCGACTCGCCGGTGATGAGCACCGTCGCCTTCGTCGGCGCCGCGCGGTCGATCTGCGACTTCAGCTCGGCCATGATCGACGAGCCGCCGACGAGCTGATACTCCTTCTCGTGTTTGACCTTGAGCTCGGTGTTCTCCTCCTCGAGCGAGCGCTGGCGCACGGCGTTGCGCACGGTGAGCAGCAGCTTGTCGCGGTTCAGAGGCTTCTCGAGGAAGTCGAACGCACCGCGCTTCGTACACTCGACGGCGGTGTGTACGTCGCCGTGGCCGGAGACCATGACCACGGGCGAGGAGATGCGCTGCTCCTTGAGGTTCTCGAGGACTTCGATGCCGTCGAGCACCGGCATCTTGATGTCGAGGAGGATCGCGTCGTACGGCACCTTGGCCGCCTTGTCGAGGCCTTCCTGCCCCGACCGGGCCTCGTCGATCTTGTAGCCCTCGTACTCCAGGGTCATCCGGATCGCTTCCCGGATGCCTGTTTCGTCGTCGATCACAAGAACTCGATACGGCATTCAGCGTCCATCCTCGTGCATGAGTCCGGCCAAAATATCATCCGAGGTATCCTCGGGCGGTGAAGTTTGATGAGGTGCTGCGCAGATTCAGCACGTTTTTCGAGGCGGAGGGGATCCGCTACGCACTCGCCGGAGGCCTCGCCGTGCATGCATGGGGTCACTCCCGATTCACACACGACATCGATTTTGCGATCGACGGCGCGTTTCGAGCTCGGGCTCTGGCGTTCACCGAGTCCCTCGGCTACCGAACCCTTCACGTTTCCGCCGGATACTCGAATCACGAGCATCCCAATGAGGACTTCGGGATTCTCGATCTGCTCTACGTTTACGACGACACCGCGGACCGGCTCTTTGCAGAAGCCTCCCCTCGTTTCGTGGCGGGGGATGTCCACGCTCCGGTAATCAAACCCGAGCATCTGATCGCCATGAAGGTCCAGGCCATCAAGAATGCGCCGAGACGAGTCTCCATCGATGTGCCCGACATCGAGTTCCTGCTGACCCTGCCGGGCGTTGACCGCCAGAGGGTACGGGACTACTTTGAACGAGCAGACCTGTTGAGAATCTATGATGTCATCACGAGACCTCTCTGATCTCGACTTCGAGCGCGACATGCCGTTGACCGCGGCGGATCTCGTGGCGCTCGCACGCGCGCGTCATTTGCGACCGCTGAAGACTGAGGTCTACCTGGACTGGCTGACGCTCATGTGGCGAAGAGATCAGTCCCGTGACACTCTCCCCTTCGACGAGCCCTTCACTCTGTGACCCACCCACCCTCGTACGTCCGCACCAAACCCTGCTCGTCCACTTCCAACGCGCCCGTGAATCCCGTCGCGCTGGTGTACTGCCAGGTCCGCTCGCCCGTGCGCCGGTAGGTCTGGTCGAGGCGCTCGAGCGTCAGTCCTGGGTAACGCAGCCACGCGGCGGAGACCTTTGCCTCCTCGCCCACGGCGAGGCCGAGGCGGCGGATGGGGAGTGTGTTCGTGGACGGCGTGAATCCCAGGTCCGCGTCGACGCAGCCGTCCCAGGGCAGATCGAGCGCGAACGTGAAACGCTCGGCTCCTACCCAGCCCTCGACGCGAACCGACCGCGTTCGCCACCCCTCATCGACCACGACGCGATACGCGAAAAAGCACTGATCCATGACGACGTCACCGGCCAGCCCATCGCTCAGGAGCCGGCAATGCTCGTGGCCCGGCCGATCGAGCCGGCGCCACACCCGGGTCGCAACCACGATGTCACTCATCCGTTCCCTCCTATGGAAACAAGTTTGACGCAGCACTAGAATGCGCCCGCCATGCAAGTAGACATCGTCCGCGAACCGAAGCTCTCGAAAATCGATCACCTCTTCGTCCTCCTCGCCGAGGGGAAGCACGACGTGCCCTGGGACTCGGTGAAGAAGGCCATCCGCGAGTCGAAATTCGAAGGGCGCTGCGACGAGTCGATCACGATTCTGAACGGCGAGCCGCGCAAGGTCACGCTGATCGGCCTCGGCAAGGCCGACGCCATCACGCACCGCGGCGTCCGCGCCGCCGTCACGGCCGCGGGCCGCACGGCGAAGAAGCACCGCGACGCGCGTATCGCCCTGTTCCTGCCCGAGGCCCTCCCGCGGATGGATGCGAACGCCACCGCGCTCGCGCTCGCCGACGCTCTCGCGCAGAGCGACTACAAATACGACCCCTACATCACGGTCAAGAAAGACCAGAAGCGCATCGACATCCACGGCACGGTCATCGCGCCCGAGGCCGATGCGAAACGACGGAGCGCCGAGGCCAGGGCGCTGGCGGAAGCGGTCGAGACCGTCCGCAACCTCGGCAACGCCCCCGCGAACCTCATGACGCCCACGGAGCTCGCGTCCCGCGCCGAAGCCGTGTGCAAGCGCGCCGGCGTGAAGTGCACGGTCTACGGCAAGCGCGAGATCGCGCGCATGAAGATGGGCGGCCTCCTCGCCGTCAACCGCGGGTCGGACGAGGAGCCGCGGTTCGT
This sequence comes from uncultured Thermoanaerobaculia bacterium, assembly GCA_964558905.1. Classification (GTDB taxonomy): domain Bacteria; phylum Acidobacteriota; class Thermoanaerobaculia; order Gp7-AA8; family Gp7-AA8; genus QHVT01. Next base: position 49,209 of record CAZLGP010000062.1, read on the forward strand.
GGTCATGGAGTACGCGCCGCGCACGGCGAAGAAGCACGTCGCCCTGGTCGGCAAAGGGGTCACCTTCGACTCCGGCGGCATCTCCATCAAGCCCTCCGAGAAGATGGAGGAGATGAAGTTCGACATGTGCGGCGCGGCCGCCGTGGTGGGCATCATCGAGGCCGCGGCGAAGCTCGAACTGCCGGTGAAGATCACCGCCGTCTTCGCCGCGACGGAGAACCTTCCCAGCGGCAGCGCCTACAAACCGGGCGAGATCATCACCATGATGAACGGCAAGACCGTGGAGGTGGTGAATACCGACGCCGAGGGGCGGATGATCCTCGCCGACGCGCTGCACTACGTGTCCCAGTTGAAGCCCGATCACGTCATCGACTACGCCACCCTGACCGGCGCCTGCGTCGTGGCGCTCGCGAGCGAGGCGGCGGGGTTGTTCAGCAGCGACGACGAGCTGGCCCGGAAGTTGATTGAGTCGGGGGAGCGCGTCGGAGAACGCCTCTGGAGACTTCCTGCCTGGGACGAATACAAGGAGCTGATCCGCAGCGAATGGGCGGACATGAAGAATACCGGCGGCCGCTGGGGCGGTGCGATCACCGCGGCAGTCTTTCTGAAGGAGTTCGTCGATTGTTCGTCATGGGCCCATCTCGACATCGCCGGAACGGCGTACGCGGAGAGCGAGACACCCCGCGAGGCGCGTGGAGCGACAGGAGCCGGCGTCCGCGTGACCATCGACTTTCTCCGCACTCTGTGACGAGAGGGCAGAGGGCAGGGGGCAGAGGGCAGGAGCGTACGCCGTGGTCTTCTGTCCTGCGCCCCCCGCCACGCGCCCTGCGCCCTGCGCTTCTGCTCCTGCTCGCTTTCGCCCTCGCCTGCGGCGGCGACGCGAAGCAGCCGGTGGCCACACCCGTGCAGACGGCCGAGCCGGAGATCGATTTCACCCTCATCGACTCGCCGAGCCTGCAGTTCCTCCCCCGCCACGAGGAGGCCCAGGGCTGGCGTCTCGAAGAGGACCCGATGGTCGTCCCGGGGGACCGCATGGGCACGTACCTCGGCGCGGACGGACAGCACTTCACGCGCTACGAGGTCATCGACGTCACGGCCGGCAAGTACGTGGCGCTCGACGGCCGCGGCTTCGCCACGGTCGAGATCTTCCGCTTCCCCGACTTCGTGAAGGCATTCGGCGCGTACTCGATGCGCAAGGATGCGGCACGCCGTTTCCTCGAGATCGAGAATGAAGCGTATGTGAGCAAGTTCGCCGTGCATCTATGGCGCGGTCCGTTCTACGTACGTGTGACCGGGGGCGCCGCGAACGCGTTCGATTCGCTGACGAAACTGGCGTCGTTCGTGGCCGAGCGGATGCCGACCGCACCCTCCAAGCCGGCCGTCTTCGCCTTCTTCCCGGTCGACACGCGCGTTCCCGGCAGCGAGCGCTACTCTGCCGACATCGGCTTCGGCCAGGCGTTCCTCGGAAATTCGTTCCAGGCGAAGTTCAACATCGCCGGCGACGTGCACGAGGGGCTGATCATCCCTTCCCCCAACCGCGCCACCGCGACGCGCATCCTCGACGCATACAAGGACCTCTACATCCGCAACGGCAAGCTCCTCGACCCGATCCCGAACCTCGGCGAGGACAACTTCACCGCCGAGGAAAAGTACCTCGGCCGCGCCGTCGCATTCCGCATCGACCGCTTCGTGGTCGCCTTCAACGGCTACAAGGAACGCCAGAAGCTCGTCGATCTGGCGGTGGCCACCGACGCCCGGATGCTCGGCTCGATCCGCAAGCAGCTGGTTGCAGCCGAGGAGCGGTCGCAGCGCCGCAACGCGCCGGCGCCCGCGCCCTCGCCGGCGAATGACCGGCGACCGCCTTGGCAGCGCGGGAATTGAGGTGAGGGAGTGCTGAGTGCTGGGTGCTGGGTGCTGAGTCCCGCCCGGCCTTACCCAGCACTCAGCACTCAGCACTCAGCACCCAGCACTCACCGCTCCCACGTCCCCGACTTCCCCCCGCTCTTCCGCACCAGTTGCAGGGAGTCGATGACGATCCCCTTCTCGGCGCTCTTGCACATGTCGTAGATCGTGAGGGCGGCGACGGCGCAGGCGGTCATCGCTTCCATCTCGACGCCGGTCTTGCCTTCGCAGCGGACGATGGAGCGCACTTCGATCGTGCCCGCGGCGGCGTCGATGTCGAAGGTCACGTCGACGGACTCGAGGGCCAGCGGGTGCGCGAGGGGGATGAGCGACGGGGTCTGTTTTGCGGCGAGAACGCCGGCGATCTTGGCGGTGGTGAGGACGTCGCCCTTCGGGAGGGCGCGCTCGATGAGCTTCTTCAGCGTCGCCGGCGTCATGCGCACCGACGCCGAGGCCGCGGCCTCGCGCTGGGTCACCTTCTTCGCGCCGACGTGAACCATCGAGATACCGCCGGTCTCATCGAGATGCGAGAAATCTTTGGGCACGTTCCCACTCCTCCGGCGTATTGACGTTCAGCAGCGGCTCGCCAGGAAAGCGCGCGCGCAACTCGGACTCGGGGATGATCTCCGTTTCGGCAGCGCCGCGCAAATCGAGCGCGCCACGCGCGATGCGCTCCTCGATGCGCGGCAACAGCGCCGCATCCCACACCGCGCACAGAGTCTGCGGACGCCCGTTCCACTCCGGCATGCCCTCGCGGTCGCGAATGAATCGCAGTACGTCACTCGTGATGAGCGGATAGTCGACGGCGAGCAGAAAGCACTTCGCGCGCGCATCGCGAAGCGCGCAAACGACGCCGAAGATCGGGCCTTCGTGCTCATGGGGGTCTTCGTAAATGGTGCGGATGGTTGGCGGTTGGCGGTTGGCGGTTGGCGGGAGGAGCGTGGACGGGAGGTGGCCCCCCGCCACCCGCCAACTGCCAACCGCCAACCGATCCACGACCATCACCTCGTCGAACACCGGCCGCGCGGCGCTCACGACGCGGTCGAGAAACAGCTCGACCTTCGACTCTCCCATCCGCCGGGAGCGGCCGCCGACGAGCACGTAGGCATTCACGAGCGGTACGTTAGCGCATCGGCGAAGCGTTCCGCGGAGTCGGCATCGAGAAACAGCGATGGCTCGGTGGCCTCGAGCTCCATCAACAGCAGACGCCCGTCGCACGACGCAGTCGACCCGCGCGTAGAGCCACTCCTCGCCGAAGGCCGCCGCGATCCGCGTGGCCTGCTCGCGAGGGTCTCGATCTTCCGACGCTCTCGCGTCTCTACGCCGCCCGTCCCCGCAACGGTCTCGTCCTCGGCTCCATTGGGACTGAGGCCGGGCGCGCTCGCGCGGGGCGTGAAATCATTGTCGCGACTGATATGAACCAGGGTGGCGATCAGGGCGCAGGGCTCGGACAGGGCGTAGGGCGTAGGGCGCAGGGCGCAGGAGACCGCCCAAGTCCTCTCATGCCCCCTGCCCCCTGCCCCCTGCGCCCTGGTCCACGCGTCAGCGCCATCATCCCAACGCTCAACGAGGAGGCGCGCATCGCGGCGACGATCGATGCCGCGCGCGCGGCCGGCGTCGACGAGGTGATCGTTGCGGATGGAGGGAGCGGCGACGCGACCGTCGCGATCGCGGAATCGCACGGCGCGCGCGTGATCGCCGGAGAGCGCGTCCGCGCGCAGCAGCTCAACCGCGGCGCGGCCGCGGCGACGGGCGACGTGCTGATCTTCCTGCATGCCGACACGCTCCTGCCCCCGGGTGCGGCGGACGCGGTCATCCACGCCGGCCGCGACTGGGGAGGCTTCCTCGTCGAATTCCTCGAGCCCGGCCTTCGGCTGCGCTACGTCGCGTTCATGATCAACGCTCGCACGCACCTCACCCGTGCGCCCTGGGGCGATCAGGCGCAGTTCTTCCGCCGCGATGCCTTCCCCGGCTATCCCGAGCTGCCGCTGATGGAGGACTACGTCCTCTCCCGCGCCATGAAGCGCGCCGCGATCCTGCCGCTGAGAGTGCGGACATCGGGCCGCCGCTTCCTCGCGAAGGGCGTGATCCGGACGTCCGTCATCAACTGGCTCATCATTGCCGGTTATCACCTCGGCGTCTCGCCGGAGCGGCTGGCGCGGTGGTACCGCCGGTGATGGAAAGACCGGCCGCTACTTCTTCTTCCGCTCGCTCTCGGAGACCTTCTTCGCGTGCCGCGCCTGCCCGAGGGAAACGTTGATCGGATTCGTACGGTCGAGGAACGGCACCGAGGGGCGCGTGCGCACGCCGAGGGCGTCGCGGACGCGGCTCAGGTACTGGTGCTCGGGCACCAGCTTCAGTCCCTGCTCCGCGATATCGACGGCCTTCCTGCGGTTGCCGGCGGCGACGTAGACGCGCGCGAGGTTCGCGTAGTGATCGCCGTTGTAGAACTCGAGGTCGATCGCGCGCCGGCAGAGGTCGATCGCCGGCTTGAACTTCTTCTGCATCAACGCCAGCGCCAGACCGAAGAACGACAACCCGCTGGCGTCTTTGGGCGTCCGGATCGGCGGCGAATCCTCGGTGCCGTAAATGTCGATGTACATGGTGAGCGCCCGGAGGTGGTCTTCCTGACGCGAGGCGAGGATGGCTTCTTCGAGTGGCGTGGTCATCAGATGGCTTCTCTCGAACGGAGGCGGCGCACGTAGCGCGAGATCCTCTCACGATCGTCTTCGGTCGGACTCAGAAAGCGCATGCCGTACTTCGACATCGCCCCGGTGAACTCGGCTCGCAGCACCTCGGCCACGACCTGGAGCGGGCGCGGGTCGCCGGGCAGGTAGAAGTGCAGCCGCACCGGACCTTCCTGAGGAAGGATCCGCTGCACCTCGATGAGCATTCCGTTCGCGGAGATGTTGATGCTGCGGCCGAGAACGAACCGGCCGTTCTTCTCCAGCGAGACCTCGATCTTCGTGATCGTACGGAGCTGGCGGCGTACCGGGATCTGCGTCAACCGCTCGACCTTCTCGTCGAGCTCCGGTTTCTGCAGCGGGCGGAAGATCACATCGTTGCAGCCGGCCGAGAGCGAGAGGTCGCCGTGATCGGGCGCGTTGCGGTCACAGATCAGCAACAGCGAGATCGCCCGCGTGGTCTCGTCGGCGCGGATCTCGCGACAGAATTCCGGCGCGGCCATGTCGAACAGATCGTAGCCGAAGATGATCAGATTCGGCTTCTCCGTCCGCGCCTTCACCAGACCTTCCGAGCCCGCCAGCGCGGTCATGATCTGCATGTCGCGGCGGCGGAGGATCGTCTCCTGGAACAGCAGCGCGCCACGCGAGTGGTCGACGAGAAGGATGCATCCGTGCTCGGAGCCGACCTCGGAGTCGCTCATCGCGGTGTGATCTCCCGCAGTCTGCGCACGGCACGCTGAAGATCCTCGATCAACATCTCCATCTGCTCCGCGGTGTTCGATTTCCCAAGGCCGACCCGGATCGAGCCCATCGCCGCCGCATCGCCGACACCGACTGCCTGCAGCACCCGCGACGGCCCCCTCTCACCCGAGCTGCACGCCGATCCGGAGGAGAGAGAGAAGCGTTTCATCGACAGAAGGAGCGACTCGGCATCGACACGATCGAAGCTGACGTTCAGGTTCCCCGGCAATCTTAACTCCCGGGCCTCCCCTGCACGAAGCGGAAGGGGGCCGTGGACCGAAACGCCGTCGATGGCCTCGAGGAGGCCGTTGCGAAGTCGATCGCGAAGCTGTACCAGCCGCAACGCCTCGTCCGTCATCTCGCCGGCCCGGAGCTGCAGCGCGGCCGCAAAGCCGACGACGGCGGGGACGTTCACCGTCCCAGACCGCACGCCGCGCTCCTGTCCACCCCCCACGATCACCGGGGTGATCCGGATGCCGCGTCGGACGAACAGCGCTCCGACACCTTTCGGACCGTACACCTTGTGCGCGGAGAGCGACGCGAGGTCGACACTCGCAAGATCGAGAGGCACCTTTCCGACGGCCTGGGTCGCGTCCGTGTGAAGCAGAACACCGCGCTCCCGGCAGAGCGCGGACAGCTCGGCGATCGGCTGGATGGTCCCGATCTCGCCGTTCGCGGCCTCGATGGAAACGAGACGCGTGTTGGGCCGCAACGCCTCGGCCAGCACCTGGGGCTGGATGAACCCCTCGGTATCCGGCGTCAGGAACGCCACTTCGACGCCGCTCTTCTCGAGCCGCTCGGCCGGCGCGAGAATCGATTTGTGCTCCGTGCGGCTCGTGACGAGGTGATCTCCCGGCCGGAGCAGATTCAGGGCGATGTTGTTCGACTCGGTCGCACCGGCGGTGAAGATGATCTCGGGAGGCAGCACGCCGAGGAATCGCGCGATGGAGGCACGGGCATCCTCGACGGCCAGCGACGCCTTTCGCCCGTGCTGGTGCGTGATCGACGCGGGGTTGCCGAAGTGCTCGGTGAAGTACGGCAGCATCTGCTCGACGACTCGCGCATCGCAGGGGGTGGTCGCGTGGTGGTCGAGGTAGACGACGTCGAGGGGCACCTGGGCATGATAGCCGGTAGGCGGTTGGCGGTTGGCGGTTGGCGGTTGGCAGTAGCCAGTTGCCAGTGGCCGCGAAGGGGGCCGCCTTGGAGTTTGACCCCTCCGAAGGCTGCGCCGTACGGTCGACGTGAAGCGGAGGGAACACCTGTGCCGCGGAGCGGCAGCCGGACGGTAGCCGGGGGTGCGAGCGCGCAGCAGCGAGCAACCCCCGGAAAGGAATGCCAGGTCGTGTGCCGCGTCAGCGGCACCGGATGTCTAGCCCTGCCAGTTACCCTTAAGTGATGACTGGACAAAAGCTTCGCTGCCATTCACACTGGGTGGCATGAAGCCGCAGAAACAGATCAAGCGCACTCT
>CAZLGP010000063.1:0-7666 GCA_964558905.1 uncultured Thermoanaerobaculia bacterium
GCGCGGGGCGAGGCCATCCAGAGCGATCAACTCGCGCACGACTACTCCGCGGTCGAACTGAACGAGATCCTCACCGTGATGAAGAAGCTCGTGCGCGTGCAGCAGCTCCTGGCGAAGGTCAACCGGCAATACGTGTTGTCCGCCGCCCAGCAGCACGCCTATCGCACCGAGCCCCCCTTCAAGCTCCAGGGCTCCTACCGCAACATGAACAAACTCGCCGAGAAAGTCCTCCCGGCGATGAACGACGCCGAGCTCGCGCGCCTCATTGATGATCATTATCTCGGCGAAGCCCAAACCCTCACCACCGGCGCCGAAGAAAACCTATTGAAGCTCGCCGAAATCCGCGGCCGCATGTCCGACGCGCAGCGCGCCCGCTGGGACGAGATCAAGCGCGGCTTTACTCGCGTCCAAAGGCTCGGCGGCACCGACGCCGACCCCGCCGCGCGAGTGATGGCCGAACTCAGCGTCGTCTCCGACCGCATCGGCGAAGTGGCGAAGGCCATCGCCGCCGCAGTCGTCGAGTCGACCAGCCGCCCCGTCGCCGAGGACCCCGTCTCGACGACTCGAAGACTCGACGACTCGGCGCCCCCCGACCTCACCCCCTACCTGGCCAAGCTCGACGAGACCCTGATGGCCCTCCGCGAGCTCCACGCCGCGCGCCTCCCCATCGCCGCCGCCCCCACGCCCGCAGCCGATCCGAACGCAACCCTGATCTCCCGCGAGTCCTACCTCATTAACGGCACCCTCATCCCGTTGCTGCGCTTCATGGCCCACCGCTTCAAGAGCTACCGCGCCGTGAGCGACCCCCGCATCAAACAGGCGATCGCGAACCTCGAACGGGTGCAGGATCTCGGCGGTCTTGTGACGACGCTGGAGAACATCAGCGTTTCGGCGCTATCGACGTTGACCGAGGAGAAGAGGGGGTGAGGGCCCAAGCTCGCTCGTCGCGTTAGGCTTAATCTGTTGCCTGCCAATGCCGAAGCGATTTTGGGCGTCTAGCGTGAATGTATGATCACCAAAACTGACGAAGACGTCCTTCAGGCGATCGCCTCCGGCGAGTCCGATACGATTGAGTTCAAACGTCGGCTGCCTCCCGACCACGTAGTAAGCCGAGTCCTTTCTGCGTTCGCCAACTCACGGGGTGGAATGCTGATACTCGGAGTTGACGAGGATGGCTCAGTTCTGGGCCTTACGGATTCCGAGGCGGATGTTGCATTTGACCGACTTGACGAAATCGTGGAATCCGTGCTTCCGGAAGCCACGTGGGAAATGGGGCGCGCGACGGCAGCAGGAAAGCAGGTGATCTACGTCTGGGTCGATGCTGTGCCCGCAAGCGAGGGCCCGGTCGCCACGGCGCGCGGCGAGGCATTCGTGCGGGATAACACCCAGGATGTTCTCATTTCACCACCTACTGAAGCGACACCATCAGAAACATCCCTTAAGGTCTTCGTTGCGATGTCTTTTCGGGAAGAAGAGGAGCCTGCGCTCGTCGACTACTGGGAAGCAATGCTACGTGCGGCGTCAGCGTGTGGCGGGTCGGTAGAGCTACACCGGATCGACCTGCGGGAAGGTGACTATGAAATATCCAATGAGATCATGCAGCAAATCGACGAAGCTCACCTCGTGATTGCAGACTTTACCCTCAATAGCCGCAATGTCTACTTTGAACTCGGATACGCGCGAGGGAACAAGAAGCAGGTTATACAGACCGCACGCAAGGATACGGTACTCGAATTCGATATCCGAAACTGGCGTACGATCATCTACCGCAATGCGACGGAGCTTGAGAAGCAGCTGAAGTCGGCGTTGCTGCACGCCTACTCGGCGTGTACAAAGGCTAAGTAACTTTGGTGTGAAACTGTCAGGGCCGGCTCGGCCCGCCGAGGCCTGCCACCTCCAGCGTGATGGCGTCACGGCGGGCGTGATTCGCTGGCTATCCTCTTCGCGCGCCAACAACCAACCGGCCGTCAGCAACTTACGGGACGCCGCCGGAAGTCCACTCGTCACTCGCTGAGTTATTCGGACAACTATTGCTGTGCGAGTGAAAAGCCAAACTCGTCTTCGGCGGCGTGGCGAGGCTACGCTCTCCGCCGGCTGGACAGCGCGAATGACGCCTTCGTCGCGACAGAGGATCACCTCTCGACCGCCGGACACCTCTCGGATGGCACGTACCTTTTTGTACGCTACTCGCATGCTTCCGCGCGCATTCTTTGGCCGATAGCCCGCGAGGAACGCCTCGAGTGCGGCGTCGTTGTAATCCAGGCAAGCCCTGCACCATTGATCGCGCGGAAGGTGCTCCTCCCATGGCACTCCGTCCCTATCGTCGTGGACGGCTATCACCCGGCCGAAGCACGTTTGGACCTCGCCCGCTGTTTCCTCTTCGTCCCAGATGGTTTCGTGCTCTGAATCCACGACTCGCCACAGCTCATCACGTTCCGCTCGCAGTCTCTTCGCTTCTTCGTCCTTCCAGAGAAAGCCTTCAGCAGCCCACCCCAGCGACAGAGCGGCCATTTCATCCGCTGTCAGGAAGGCTTTCAACTCCGACCGGCGCGACTTCTTTTTCGCCATGGGTCCTCGGATCCTGAGTCTACTTCACCCCGCTTCGGTCGCGCGATATGCGGTTCAGCTCGCTGCGGCAAGGTGGCAACATGGTAGAATCGCCCCGTCAGGGATGCTGGCGAGGCAGTAACTTCGCCGACATTCCGGTATGCCTGTAGCGAGCTGCAGGCAAGCGGCCCACGCAAAACGCTTCGCTGTGAACACGTGGGAAGCAAAGGTTACAGGTTAGCTGAGTGTAAAAACCGCAGGACATGGCTGGCGAGTAGCTTCGAGCGAAAAATGCCCGCATCCCTCAGGCGGTAGAAACCAAAGAGCCCTGTTCCGTCCAGCTCGCCAGTTTCTCGGGTGACTTGTGTCACCGCGAGCATTGGACGGAATGCATGTCGGAGCTTTGGAACCTTCTCACCACTAATCACCATCCGATCGTCGTCGCGGGCCTCATCCTTGTCTTCGGCGTCTTCCTCATCAACGCCGCCATCCACTCGGTGTCCTTTGCTCTCCGCATTCTTGCCGTGGCGATCGACGAGCTCGCGACAGGCGTCCACCACGTCAGGACCAACGCGCGTGAACTGCGCGACTCGGTGCGACGCCTGCACGGTAGCATCACCAGCGAGAAGCCGCCGTCGCCGCCTCCTGACCACATTTCCTCTCCGCACCAGTCATCCACTTGACGACCGGTCCGTACTTGCTAGCGGTGAAGGCAATGCCGGAACAAAGATTTTGAAACGTGCCGCGAGCATCCGCGGCACGAGAAGAGCTGGGGCTCCCGCGTGATCAAAGCCGGCGGAGAGAAGGCCGCAAAGAAGCAAATGCGGGCTCTCCGGGCACGCCGAGTTATCCCCAAGACAGGCGAAAAACACGAGACGGACGCATGGAGACGGACGCGTGGGGTCACACCTTTGTTCTTCGGCCGCCGACAACTAACAGACGGTCAATAGGTTACGGAGCGTCTACTGAGCTCCGCGCACACCCGCTCAGTTATTCGGGCGACTACAGCAAGAAAGGAACGGTCTCGACGGAGACCGCATCGAGGGAGCGCAGAAGTGCGGCGATAAGCTTCATGCTGACTACGGTAGCCGACACGTCCTCACTCGACCTCAAAGACATCGACTAGCCTGACCGACCGAGTGAGTAGCCGGCCGCACGCGTCCCTGATCCGCTTCGCCGTCATCACGGTCGGGTCGGCTTGTGCCTTCCGAATCCTGAGGAGATGCTGGCGACTGATCCCGGCCTCACGTGCGACCTTCGCGGGCTTCAGGTTGTTTTCTCGGAGGAAGGTGTCGAGTCGCGTCACCCCGTCTTCGGAGCACTTCCTAGCCATGGTACGGTGGAGTGTACTCCGTTCCATGGCTAGGGTTCAATCGTGCCACGGCGGAGAACGCGCAGCCCGGAAGGGATGATGTTCGGCGAGACCTTGCGTCGCATGCGGAAGGAACGCGGTCTGAGTCAGGAAGCACTCGCGGAACGCGCTGGACTCGCAGCCGACTACCTCGGCTTCATCGAGCGCGGCGAGAACGTGCCGACGCTGAGCATTCTCCTGAAGCTAGCCCGCGCGCTCGGCGTTGATGGCCCGACAATCCTTGCCGATTTTGACGCCGCGACGATACGAAAGCTGAAGTTGTAACCCGGACGCCTTGGGTGTGAATGCGGCGCTGCTCAGGTAGAGCGTGCAACAGGTGAGGACGACGTTCTACCGGAGTACAAAACGGCCGCCGCCCGCAATCTCGGATCGGTTCTCCCTCTGGCGCGCCTCCCGTCACGGCTCACGCTCAGGAGTACGGCAAAAGCCCTCTCCGTTGGACAGACGAGCATCTCGCCTCCCCGCCCGACGATTCCCGAGGTTACACACCCGCCGGCAGGCCTCGACCGGACCCAGCTGGGGTAGGGAAACCCGCTCCCGTGTCACTCCTTTGAGAGAGAGGTCGTCCGGAGAACATTCTGTGGGTTCGATATATCTCACGTGGGACGCTTCATCGCTCAGGCGAAAGGCCGGAGATGGCGGATACTGGCTACGCATTCTGCTTCTCATCGTGTTGGGCATGGCCGTGGCTCGCTGGCTTTCCGGGTTCGAATGGTGGCGAGGCGCAACATACCGCACGTATGGTCTCCTCCTGCGGACCATGCAGTCGGCGCCGACTTACCCTTCATGGACTGCGGTTGTCCTCATCGACGATGATGACTACTGGCTCGGCGAATGGGCACGTCGTGCCCCACTCAAGCGAGCAACGCTCGCTAAGCTGCTGAAGCAAATCAACATAGCGTCGCCTCGGGCGATTGTTATTGATGTCGACCTTCGCGCGCACAAGCCTGACGGCGAAGTACTTACCCACCGCGACTACGACACTGAAACGTCCGAATTGTTCTCCGCGATTGCCGATGTGGCGAAAACCACTCCCGTTGTGCTTCCTAAAACAATCGGTTTCGACGAACAGACGGACAGGTTTGTGGTTGATGTTGATCTTTTTGATCGGCTGCCACTTGGTGAAAATGTTGTTGCTGGATACACCAGGGTTCCGGCCGATCTTCGCAATTTAGCATTGCCGACACCTCTGAATGGAGAAGAGGTCGCTTCGCTCGCTGCCGCGGCTGCCACCCTGGTTGATCCGAAGTCAGTCGAAGCAGCGCGGCACAAGGGTGGGCGCGATTTTCCATTTAGTATGTTTCTGCCAGCTACTGCGTACAGCGACGTAACGGTGTCTGCGCGCGATCTTCTAAACGGCAACGCCACTGCACTCCGCAAACTCAAGAATAGGGTCGTCGTGATCGGTGGCAGTTGGCGCCGAGATGCGTATGGGCGCGGGGATCCTGTCGACACCCATCTAACCCCGGTGGGCTCATTGCCGGGCGCACTCGTACATGCAAACTACATTGAAGCCTTGCTCGCACAGCGTACTTTTAGCCCTAGTTATCATTGGATTCATTACCTGTTCGATGTAGTCGTGGGCTTGGCACTCGCAGCGGTGTTCATAGCCGGCCGTGGTGCGTGGAAGGTTCTCTACCTCACACTACTCTCACTTGTCGTGGCAATCGTCTCCTTGATCGCCTTTCAAAACCTCGGCACCATTTTCGATGCCGTTCCGCCGCTGGTTCTTTTGGCGGGCCACGGCGCGTTCGAGACGATTGCCGAGTGGAAGAGCGGCTATGACGCTCATCGATTCTGTCGCTTCGAAACGTCAAGGACTGAGATCTCATCATGAAGTTGCGAACGTTCCTGATGGTGGCCGCCATCATCGGTGTGATTGCCTACCTAATTTTTGGACCGATTGGTCGGCAATTCGGTCGCGATGCGCGGGTCAAAGTGCGATTCTCGGAACCCGAGCCTACTGCATCCGAAACGGAGCGGCCTGCTATGGCGGATGCGACCCTGATGTCGCCTGTTCAGCCACCAGTCGCAGCGCCGAGTATCAGCGGCGAGGTTCGAGAACCCAGACCTATTGAGAGGCGTACGATCCAATTCGATGGCGGCGCGACATCACTCACTTCAACTGAGGTGGCCATTTTGGAAGAAGTAGCCACGCAGTACCGCAACAGGAGCATCCGCAGCATTACGTTAATTGTTGACCGAAGCGGTGGATCCGATATCGCGGACGCGCGTATCGAAACCGTGCGACGGCAATTGATCAAGGATGGCGTGGCGGAATTTGTTATCGAATCTGTGGAGGGCAAACAAATCGCGCAGGACTCGATCATTGTCGCCGTCCATCGGCATGTGTCCGATGCTGACGATGCTGTCGCCGCCAGTCCTCCGCCATAAGCGAGAGGAGTTGCTATCTGCGGGTGTGGTGGGTCAGACCTTCGCCCTTCGTGGAAATAAGGGGCACCCCTTCGCTCTTCGAGCGCCGACAGCAAGCGGACAGTCAGCAACTTACGGGATGCCTAACGGAGGTGTGCGCGCACTGGCTGAGCTATTCGGAGGCCTACAGCCGTGCTGTCAACGATCATCCAATTTTCCCCCGGGGTGATCACGTAAAATTCCCCCTCTGCGTGGGTGAATGAACGACGCGCGGGGACGCGGTGGTGAAGCGTCCGAGGCGAGCGAGGAATTCGTCGAGTTCGATGGTCATCGTGCTGCGCGAGCGGAAGGGCCTGCGCCTGCACGAACGGAAGCGTCTGCGTCTCCATGAACTGCAGCCGACGGTCATGTCCGCGTTCGTCAGAAACAAACTCATCTCCGAGGTCTACCTGCCGCTGATCGGGGCGAACCTCGCCAAGCAGATGGGCGTCGCTGGCGAGAAGAAGCGCACCGACCTCATGGGCCTGCTCCTGCTCGTTTCACCGCCCGGATACGGCAAGACCACGCTCGTCGAGTACATCGCCCACCGCCTCGGCCTGGTCTTCGTCAAAGTCAACGGCCCGGCACTGGGACACTCGGTGCGCTCGCTCGATCCCAACGAAGCCCCGAACGCCACCGCGCGGCAGGAGATCCAGAAGCTCAACCTCGCCCTGGAGATGGGCAACAACGTCCTGCTGATGATCGACGACATCCAGCACACCCACGCCGAGTTCCTCCATAAATTCATCTCCCTCTGCGACGCGCAGCGGAAGATCGAAGGCGTGTGGCAGGGCGAGCCGAAGACCTACGACCTGCGCGGCAAGCGTTTCGTCGTCTGCATGGCCGGCAACCCCTACACCGAGTCCGGCGACAAATTCGAGATCCCAGACATGCTTGCCAACCGCGCCGACGTCTACAACCTCGGCGAGGTCCTGCAGGGCCGTGAAGAGCAGTTCGAGCTCTCGTACATCGAGAACTCACTGACCTCGAACGCCATCACCGCCCCCCTCCTCACCCGCGACCCCGAGGACGTACACAAGCTCGTGCGCATGGCGCGGGGCGAGGCCATCCAGAGCGATCAGCTCGCGCACGACTACTCCGCGGTCGAACTGAACGAGATCCTCACCGTGATGAAGAAGCTCGTGCGCGTGCAGCAGCTCCTGGCGAAGGTGAACCGCCAGTACGTCCTGTCCGCCGCCCAGCAGCACGCCTATCGCACCGAGCCTCCCTTCAAGCTCCAGGGCTCCTACCGCAACATGAACAAACTCGCCGAGAAAGTCCTCCCGGCGATGAACGACGCCGAGCTCGCGCGCCTCATTGATGATCATTATCTCG
>CAZLGP010000064.1:0-3394 GCA_964558905.1 uncultured Thermoanaerobaculia bacterium
TGGCGAAGAGCATCCGGAGGTGGCCACGAGCACGTCCAATCTCGCGCTGGTGCTGAGGGATCTGGGGGAACTGCCGCGAGCGAAAGAGCTGCTCGAGAGTGCGCTGGCGTCGGAGGAGAAGAACCTTGGCGAGGAGCATCCGTTGGTGGCCAGGAGCAGGTCCAATCTAGCGGCAGTGCTGAAGGATCTGGGGGAACTGCCGCGAGCGAAAGAGCTGGTCGAGAGGGCGGTGTCGTCGCTGGAGAAGAACCTTGGCGAGGAGCATCCGTCGGTGGCCACGAGCAGGTCCAATCTCGCGCTGGTGCTGCATGCTTTGGGAGAACTGCCGCGAGCGAAAGAGCTGCTCGAGAGGGCGTTGTCGTCGGATCTGAAGAACCTTGGCGAGGAGCATCCGTCGGTGGCGATTCGGCGCTCCAACCTCGCGGCGGTCGCCCGCGATCAGGGCGACCTGGCTCGCGCTCGGAAGATGTTCACACAGGCGCTGGCGGCGCAAGAGCGGGCTTTCGGTGCCGACCATCCTTCCACCGCGCACACGCGCGTTTCGCTCGCCGATGTGCTGGACCGTCAGGGGGAGCTCGAGCTTGCGCGCGTCGAGGCCGCCCACGCGCTCGAGGCCGTGAGGAGCCAGCCGGAGGGATCCTCATTTCGCGTTGAGGTTGAACGGGTCGCGGAGCGCATCCTTCGCAGTTCGTGACCCACGACGAGTCTTCGAGTCTTCGAGTCGTCGGGCCAGTTGCCAGTTGCCAGTAGCCAGTGGCCAGTAACCGGTGACCAGAGTGGCCGCATGGGCTCGCAAGCCCAAGCACTCCTGGCTACTGCCACTGGCCACCGGCTACTGGCTACTGGCTACTGGCTACCGGCACGAAGACGCGAACTGTTCACCGTCCCGTGACAAACGTTTGCGGCTCCCCGCCGTAGTTACGAATAGTTTCGTACAAATGGGGGTGTAATGCGTCGAGCTGCCGGGGTTGCGTTCGTGTTCCTGCTCGGAGTGCAGGTGAGTGCCGCGGAGCCGCTGTCGATCGCGCCGACGTCCTCGCCCATCGAGATCGACGGCGTGATCCACGAGTCGGAATGGGCGAACGCGACGAAGTATGAGACCTGGTACGAGACGAATCCCGGCGACAACATCGAGCCGAGCGTAAAGACGGTCGGCTGGGTCACCTACGACAGCCGCTTCCTCTACTTCGCGGTCGAGTCGACCGATCCGAACCCGAAGGCGATCAGCGCGCCGTACGCGGATCACGATCAGATCAGCGGCAACACCGACGACTACGTCGGCGTGCTGCTCGATACGCGCAACGACGGAAAGAGCGGGTATCTGTTCCTCGTCACCGCGCGTGGGGTGCAGTACGACGCGGTCACCGACGACTCGGGCTCGGGCGAGGACAACTCACCGGACTTTTTCTGGGATACGGCCGCGAGGGTACACGCCACCGGGTGGAGCGCGGAAGCGCGGATCCCGTTCTCATCGCTCCGCTATGAAGGCTCGAGCCCCGAGCAATGGGGGCTGATGCTCTACCGCAACTATCCGCGCGACCGCCGCTATCAGATGTTCACGAACAAGCTGCCGCGCGACGTGAACTGCTTCGTCTGCAACTGGGGAAAGGTCACAGGCCTCCGCGGTCTCCCGACGGGCGATCACATGGTCATCGCGCCGTACGTGACCGCGAATCAGATCGGCGAGCCGCGCAACGGCCTCGGCAGCGAGATCGTGACGCGCCCGGTCGGCGTGGATGGTGGCGTCGATCTCAAATGGAACCCGACCGCGGACATGACCATCGACGGCACGATCAACCCCGACTTCTCGCAGATCGAGTCGGACGTCGCGGTGATCTCGACGAACGAGCGCTTTGCGATCTTCATCCCCGAGAAGCGCCCGTTCTTCCTCGAGGGCGTGGAGCTCTTCTCCACGCCGATCCAGGCCGTCTACACGCGCACGATCACCTCGCCTCGCTGGGGCGCCCGCACGACCGGCAAGAGCGGGGCGTATGCCTACACGATGCTCGTGACCCAGGATCGAGGCGGCGGCGACGTGATTCTGCCGAGCGCATTCGGCTCGGACTTCGCGCAGCAGGACTTCTCGTCCATCGCCGCCATCGGGCGCGTACGCCGCGACCTCCGCAACCGCTCGTTCGTGAGCCTCCTGGCGACGACGCGCGAGTCCGAAGGGGGCGCGCACAACCGCGTGTTCGGACCCGACTTCCAGTGGCGCATCGGCGACAACAACACGATCACGGGACAGCTGCTCTACAGCAGCACACAGACACCGGACCGTCCCGACCTCGCGTCGTCGTGGAACGGAGACGAGCTCGCCGGCCACGCCGCGCGCGTCTGGTACCAGTACGGCACGGCCACACGCGACTTCTACATCCAGGGCAGCGACTACGACGAGGAGTTCCGCGCCGACAACGGCTTCGTGCCGCAGGTAGGCTGGCGGGGCAGCTACGCGGAAGGCGGCTACACCTGGCGGCCGAAAGGCTTCTTCAACCGCATCCGCGCGTTCGGGATGGGCGAGTATCAAGAGACCCAGGACGGCGCGCTGCTGTATCGGCTCGCGTCGGTGGGCTTCGGCGCGGACGGCAGGTTCCGCTCGTTCACGCGTATCCGGCTCGCGCACGACTCGGTGGCGAACGCGGGGGAGGTCTTCAGCCGCGACCGCGTCTACTACCAGCTCCAGTTCGCGGTGAGTCGCATGATCCGCTTCCTCTCCTTCGACGGTTGGGTGGGCGAGGAGGTCGATTTCGCGAACAACCGTCTCGGGCGCGGCGCGAACGTGAACGCCAGCGCACAGTTGCGCGCCGGCGAGCACCTGCAGGCCACACTCACCTCCGGCGTCCGCTGGCTGAGCATCGCCGGCGACCGCCTCTTCACCTCGCAGATCGAGCGGGTGAAGGCGACGTACACGTTCAACCCGCGGATGTTCGTGCGCGCGATCGTGCAGAACCAGCGCACGAACCGCGACCGCCTGCTCTACGGCGACGATCCGAACGACCCGACCGACGACGTCGCCCAATACGGCGGCGCGCTGTCGGGCCAGCTGCTCTTCGCGTACAAGCTGAACTGGCAGACAGTGTTCTACGTCGGCTACGGCGACCTCCGCGAAGTCACACGCGAGGAAGGCGAGTTCGAACCGAGCAACCGCCAGTTCTTCGCGAAGGTGAGCTACGCGTTCCAGCGATGAACCGGCGAGGAGCGCCGGTTAGGGCACACTACGCGCGCCATGCCCCGCGTAGCGGGCCGAAGGCAATAGCCCGGCCTGAAGCCGCAATGGCGTTAACTTTAGGCTCGGGCACCTGCGCCGGAGGCGCGTAAAGAGGGTAGCCGGTGGCGAGCGCGAATGCGCCGCCACCGGAAACGTGGGCGTCCGCGAATGATCCGCCCCGGAGGGGCG
>CAZLGP010000065.1:0-23128 GCA_964558905.1 uncultured Thermoanaerobaculia bacterium
GGACGGATAGGCCGGATAGGACGGATAGGACGGATAGGACGGATAGGACGGATAGGACGGATAGGACGGATAGGACGGATAGGACGGATAGGACGGATAGGACGGATAGGTAGAGTGGCTACCTATCCGTCCTATTCGTCCTATCGGTCTTCTCCTCCGATTTGCTAAGGTAACTCCACATGTCCTTCACCGTCCCGCAGGTCTTCATCAGCTCGACCTCCGAGTTCGCCGCGGAGCGGAGCAAGCTCGCCTCGGCCATCGACTCGATGTCGGACATGGATTTCAAGGCCTATGTCTACGAGGAAGAGCGGCCCCCTGGGACGTCGCCGGAGAAGCATTGCGCACGGCGGCTGCGCGAGTCCGAGCTGGTCGTGCTCGTCATCGGCTCCAGGTTCGGTACGACCTTCCCGAACGCGAACAGCTCCATCGTGCAGTGGGAGTACGAGTACGCGAAGAAGCTCCCGCGGCCGCTGCATCCTTACGTGAAGAAGCTCCCGGACGTCGCGGCCATCGATCCGCGGCAGGCGGATTTCATCCGCAACCTCACCGACTTTTCGAAGGGCACATGGTCGCGCATCTTCAGCACCGAGACCGAGTTGCTCGACTGGTCGGTGAAGGATGTGCGCAGGTGGCGGCTCGACAGTTGGAAACTGCACGAAGAGCTGCAGGGCGACCGGAGGCGGTGGAAGGATCGCGTGCTCCTCGGCGCCGGCGGGGTGGCGGCCGCGACGCTGAGCGTCGCCGCCCTGGCAGGACTGTTCAGCGACAGAGTGCCGGCGTCGAAGCTCGGAATCGTGCTCGTGGCCTGCGTCGCGGTGCTGGGCATCATCGGCTGGCTGTTGAAGAAGGACGACCTATGACGACCATGGAAGAGATCCCCTCGGTGAAGACCGCGGTCGAGCGCGAGGAGCGGCGGCGCAAGCGCGTCCTGCTCACCTTCCTCACGCTGCTCCTCATCCCCATCGCGATCGCCCTGTATGCGCTCGTGAAGGCGCCCAGCGAGACGGACCTCGTGGCCAAGAACGTCACGCCGATCGTCGCGAAGGAAGTCGAGGAGAACATCACCGCGCGGGTCGACCAGACCATCGAGCCGCGCGTGGCGGAGGTCATCGACCGCCAGGCGACGCCGATGCTCCAGCGCACCGTCGACCGTCAGGTCAGCGCCGCGATCACCACGCGCGTCCAGCCGCTGGAACGGCAGTTCCGCATCTACTCCAGCGAGGGAAACCCGCAACAGCAACGACTCACGGAACGGATCAAGGAGCTCGAAGCCCGCGTTGCCAAGCTCGAACAACGCCTCGCGGCCCTCAGCAACGTCCGCATTCCGCCCGAGGAGAGCCTGAATGAGCGTCCGGTACTGACGAATGAGCGTCCGGTACTGACGCACGTTCCGAAACGACCGCCGGGGTGAAGGATCGTCTGCGCTGGCGGTCTACGCCGACGCGAAGCGGCGGGGATACCCATGCCGCGGAGCGGCACCGGATGGTAGAGGGGATGGAGCGACGACGCCCATCATCAGGAATTGAGGGCGCCCCGCGCCTCATTTCTGCCGAACAGCTCGGTTCCCGAGCGGGTCGCCCTCCATATCAGCCGGAGGTGCGAGTGCAGCGAGCGACCCCCGGAAAGGAGTGCCATGTGAGTTTGTGCCGCGTAGCGGCACCACTGGAGTTTGGACATTCGCGCCGCAGCGCCATATTCCAGGGACGCGAAGCGTCCCTCAGCACTCAGCACCCAGCACTTCGGCGTATGACGAACCGCATACGCACCTGGCACGTCCCGTGTTTGAATCCCCCGCCGTGCGCATGAGAATCGCGATCATCGTCCTGGGGGTCCTCGTCGGCCTGGCCGTGGGGATCGGCGGCTACACGTTCATCTACGCGAAGGGGTACTCGTACCTGACGAACGATCCCGCCGCCTGCGCGAACTGTCACGTGATGAACGACTACTACGCGGGTTGGATGAAGGGGCCGCATCGCTCGGTCGCGGTGTGCAACGACTGCCACGCGCCCCACGACTTCGTCGGCAAGTACGCCACGAAGGCGACGAACGGCTTCTGGCATTCGTTCTACTTCACGACCGGCCGATATCCCGACCACCTCGAGATCAAGCCGAGCAACCTGAAGATCACCGACGGCGCGTGCCTGCACTGCCACACCGAGATCACCGAAGCGATTCTCGAGCATCCCGCGCACGGGGAACGCGGCCGGACGTCGTGCGTGCGCTGCCATTGGAACGTGGGACACATGAAGTGACCAAGTGCTGAGTGCTGGGTGCTGGGTGCTGAGTGGGTGGGCGGGACTCAGCACCCAGCACCCA
The DNA here is from genome assembly GCA_964558905.1 of uncultured Thermoanaerobaculia bacterium. Taxonomy (GTDB): domain Bacteria; phylum Acidobacteriota; class Thermoanaerobaculia; order Gp7-AA8; family Gp7-AA8; genus QHVT01. The sequence continues at coordinate 2,317 of CAZLGP010000065.1, forward strand.
GCACTCTTCACCTTCACCGGAGGTTGAAATGACGGACGCGAAACCGACCAAGAAACGCATGGCGCTCCTGCTGACGATCACGGCCGTGGTGGCGGCGGCGATCGCCGTCGGCGTGACCGCGCTGCTGGTGAACATCTTCCAGCGCAAGACCGAGGCGAGGAATCCGTTCTATCGCGTCGTGGAGCTGGATGAGAACACCACCGATCCGCTCACGTGGGGGAAGAACTTCCCGCTGCAGTTCGACGGTTACCGGCGCACGGTCGATCAGGTGCGCACGCGCTTCGGTGGAAGCGAGGCCGTTCCGCGCGAGCCGACGCAGGCGGATCCGCGCTCGATCGTCGCGCAGTCGCGGCTCGAGGAAGACCCGCGCCTGAAGGTGATGTGGGCCGTCTACGCGTTCTCGAAAGATTTCCGCGAGGAGCGCGGCCACGCCTACATGCTCGACGACCAGACCTTCACCGAGCGGCAGCAGGTCGCGAAGCAGCCCGGCACCTGTCTGCACTGCCACGCGTCGATGGTCACGGCCTACCGCAAGGCTGGCAACGGCGACATGTGGAAAGGCTTCGAGGCCATCAATCAGATGCCCTATTTCGAAGCCCGGAAGCTCGTCGACCACCCCGTGGCGTGCATCGACTGCCATGACCCGGAGACGATGGCCCTGCGCGTGACCAGGCCGGCGTTCATCGAGGGGATGCGGGCCTTCAAGAAAGATCCCACCTACGATCCGAACGTCAGCGCCACCCGCCAGGAGATGCGCACGTACGTCTGCGGCCAGTGTCACGTCGAGTACTACTTCAAGGGAGCGGAAAAGCGCCTCACGTATCCGTGGCACAACGGTCTGAAGGGCGATGAGATCCTCGAGTATTACGACACGCAGACCGATCACGTGGACTGGAAGCACGCGGAGTCGGGGGCGCCGGCGCTCAAGGCCCAGCACCCCGAATACGAGATGTACACCCAGGGGGTGCACGCGCGCTCCGGCGTGGCTTGCGCGGACTGCCACATGCCGTACAAGCGCGAGGGCGGCCTGAAGATCAGCGATCACCATGTCCGCAGCCCGATGCTGAACATCAACCGCGCCTGTCAGGGTTGCCATCGCTGGGACGAGTCGGAGCTGAAAGCGCGCGTCGAGACGATTCAGGAGCGCAACTTCCAGATGCGCAACGTGGCCATGGACGCGCTGATGGCGCTGATCGCGGACATCAAGGCCGCGGGCGCGGGCGGCGCGTCGCCGGCACAGCTCGACGGGGCGCGGCAGTATCAGAGGAAAGCTCAGTTCCTTCTCGATTTCGTCGAAGCCGAGAACTCGACCGGCTTCCACGCCCCGCAGGAGGCTGCCCGTCTGCTCGTGCTGTCGGTCGACTATTCCCGCAAGGGGGAGCTCGTCCTGCGGGGCGTCATTCCCGGAGGGGCGCCACTGCCGCAGCCGGAGATTCCGAGGCTGCCGGGGGCGCCGCTCGCGGCGCCGACGTCGACCGCGGCACGGTGACGGAGTTCACTTGACTTCCTCCGGCACGCGATGCTTCATGCACGCGTGTTGGAGGACAGGCCGGAGCGCCGCCGCTACGGACGGATCCGACTCGATCAGCCGCTTCGCGCCCGATTCGGTGAGCTGCCGGCGTTCGTATTGGAGCTCTCGGTGGTTGGGTTTCTCATCGCGCACGAGGGGCGACTCGACTCCGAGGAGGCACAACATCCGCTCGTGCTCGAATGGGATGGGGCGGAGCTCGACCTCGATTGCATGGTCGTCCGTTCCACTCTCCACCGGCTGGCGAAGGATCGCGGCGGGAAAAGTGTGTACCACACCGGCCTGCGTGTCCTCCGTTACGAAGGGGACGGCTTCGACCGGCTCCGTCACCTCATCCGGGACCGCATCGTGCGCGCGCTCGAGGAGATGAAGGCGAACGCGCACGGGATCCCGCCGCTGGCGGTGTACATGTATCAGCCCGAGAAGGGGGAGCTCTACCGCCGCTGCGAGCTCGTCGGGGGGGCGTGGCGGAAGACAGAGACCATCCGCCCGCAACAGCCGCTGAACGGTTTCACGGTTTCCGCGGAAGTCGAGCCCCACCACGTGGAGATGCTCTGCGAGGCCTGGGAGCGCACGACCACGGAGGGCCGCCGTCTCACGCGCCTCCTGGCCGAGCTGTCGATCAGCCGCGAGGAAGGGATTCCGACGCGAAGATATGTGCCGTAGAGTGGTTGGCGGTTGGCGGTTGGCGGGGGAACGAGCGGTGCCGGACTCCCCGCCGACCGATGCTCACGGATCGTCACCGGATTACGATGAATCGATGCGGGCGACGTGTCACTCCCGCCAACGCCAACCGCCAACCGCCTGACCCATGATCGAGCTCATCGACGTCCTCACGCCGGAAGGTCTCCCCACCGGCATCGTCAAGCCGAAGCCCGACGTGCACCGCGACGGCGACTGGCATCGAGCGGCCCACGTCTGGATCATCGGGTCGGACGGTCGCGTGTTGCTGCAGCGCCGCGCGCTCGCGAAGCAGACCTGGCCGGGGCTATGGGACGTCTCGGTGGCGGGACACGTCTCCGCCGGAGAGACGGCGATCGACGCGGCGATCCGCGAGACGCTCGAGGAGATCGGACTCGTGATCACGCCCGCAGAGCTGACGCACATGGCCACGCTCCGCTTCCACTGCGCGCTCCGCGACGGCTACGTCGAGAACGAGCTCCACGACGTGTTCATCCTCCGCCGCGACGTCGATTCCGGATCGCTCGTGCTCGACCCGCTGGAGGTTGCGGAGGTAAGGCTCGTACGCTTCGAGGATCTCGAGAGCTACGAACGCGTGCCCCTGGGGCAGGAGTACGACCTGTTGCGGCAAGAAGCCTGAGAGTCGGCAACTCAACGACTCAACGACTCGACGACTCGGCGACTCGGCGACTCGGCGACTCGGCGACTCCATCGTGCTACTCTCCCGCGCATACGCATATGTCCTGGTGGATCTGGATTGTCATCGGCTTCGTCCTGCTGGCGCTCGAGTTCACCGCCGCCAGTCTGCACCTCGGTTTTTTCGCCATCGGCGCGTTTGTCGTGGGGCTGCTGGTCCTGTTCGGCGTCGATCTGCCGCTCTGGGCCGAGCTCATGATCTTCACGGCCGTGTCCCTCCTGGCGTTCTTCTTCGTCCGGCCGTGGCTGGTGAGAAGACTCGAGCTCGACCAGAAGAAAGTGGTCGACACGCTTGTTGGGGAGCGGGCAATCGCAATGGAGGAGATCCCCGCGCATGGGCTCGGCAAGGCCGAGATGCGCGGAACGACGTGGAGCGCGCGCAACGTCGGGGACACGGTACTGAATCGCGGGCAACGCTGTGTCGTCGCGGCCGTGGAGGGTCTGGTCATCCACGTGCGCGCGTCGTGACAACAACCCTCACAACAAGGAACCACCATGCCTGAATTGATCGTAGCCGCAGTCATTGCCCTCTTCGCGATGATCCTCATCGCGAAGATCGTGCGCGTCGTTCCGCAGCAGCAGGCCTGGGTCGTGGAGCGTCTCGGCAAGTACAACGAGACCCTCGGCGCCGGTCTGCACATCCTCTGGCCCTTCATCGACACCGTGCGCTACAAGCACTCCTTAAAGGAGATCGCCCTCGACGTTCCCGAGCAGATCTGCATCACGAAGGACAACGTCCAGGTTGCGGTCGACGGGGTTCTCTACTTCAAGATCCTCAACCCCGAGCGTGCGTCGTATGGCATCAGCGACTACTCGTGGGCGATCCAGCAGCTCGCCCAGACGAACCTCCGCAGCGAGATCGGGAAGATCGACCTCGACCGCACCTTCGAAGAGCGGACGAACATCAACTCGCAGGTCGTGCAGGAAGTGGACAAGGCCTCCGAGTCGTGGGGCGTGAAGGTCCTGCGCTACGAGATCAAGAACATCACGCCGCCGAAGGACGTCCTCGCGGCGATGGAAAAGCAGATGCGCGCGGAGCGCGAGAAGCGCGCCGTGATCCTGCAGTCCGAGGGTGAGCGGGACGCGGCGATCAACTCCGCGGAAGGCCACAAGCAGCAGGTCATCAAGAACTCCGAGGCCGCGCGCCAGCGTCAGATCAACGAGGCGGAAGGTCAGGCCCAGGCGATGCTCGCCGTCGCCACCGCGACCGCCGAGGGCATCCGCAAGGTGGCCGAGGCGACGATGATCTCGGGTGGGTTCGAGGCCATGCAGCTCAAGCTCGCCGAGCAGTACATCACCCAGTTCGGCAACCTGGCGAAGACCGGGAACACGATGATCGTGACGGCGGACCTGTCCGACGTGACGTCGATGCTGCAACTCGCGATGAGCGCCGTGAAGCAGCGCCCCGCCGACGCGGCGAAGATCCCGGTGCGCGGCGGCATCCAGCCGACGGCGTGATGGTGGTGCCGGCGCCCTCGCCGGCCGTAACGCCGGCGCCTCGCCGGCGGTGGCCCAGCTCCCGTTCCGGCCGGTAAGGGGCCGGCGGAACGGCCGCCGAGGCGGCGGCACCACACCGATGGACAGCGGCAGACTGCGCTGCGCTTTGTTGTCGCTGTGAACACATTTCCTTAACTTCCCGTTGACACGGCGGGCCAACGGGAGTAGCTTTCGATGCCGATGTAACCGGTTACACTAATGCCGCGTCCGCCTGCTCACTCCACCGGCCTCCCGCCGAACGTCACCATCCGGGACGTTGCGGCCGGGGCGGGCGTTTCGGTCGCCACGGTCTCCCGCGTTTTCAATCAGAAGGGACCCATCCGCGAGGAGACGGTCCGCCGCGTGATGGACGTCGCCGGCGCGCTGCAGTACATCCCCCACGCCGGCGCGCGCAGCCTCTCCACCCGCTCCACCCGCACCATCGGCGTGGTCCTGCCGGACCTGCACGGCGAATTCTTCTCCGAGGTCATTCGCGGGATCGACCTGGCCGCGCGCGAGAGCGGGTATCACCTTCTTCTCTCCGGCTCTCATGCGGACAGAGACGAAATGCGGGCGGTCGTGCAGGCCGTGCGGGGGATGGTCGACGGGTTGATCGTCATGTCTCCCGACCTCGATCCGTCCGCGCTTCTCGGCGAACTGCCCGCGGGGATTCCGGCGGTGCTGCTCAATGCGAAGGTCGACGGCCGTCCGTCGATCACGATCGACAATGCAGGAGGTGCGCGCGACGTCGTGCGCCATCTCGCCTCCCTCGGCCACACGCACATCGCCTTCATCGGCGGTCCCGCGAAAAACGCCGACGCCGAACAGCGCCGGCGCGGCTTCCGCGCGGGAGCCAAGGCGCAGGGCATACGAGCGGTCGAGCTCGCGGGCGACTTCACCGAGGACTCAGGATACGAGGCCGGAAAAGCAATCGTCGCGATGAAGCCGCGCCCCACGGCCGTTTTTGCCGCCAACGATTCGATGGCCATCGGCGCGCTCAGCGCGTTCCGGGACGCGCGCGTGCGCGTCCCCGGGCACATTGCTCTGGTCGGCTTCGACGACATCCCCATCGCCCGCTTCCTCGATCCTCCGCTGACCACCGTGAAGGTGCCGATCGCGGAGCTGGGCCGGCGGGGTCTGCAGATCCTCGTCGGGACAGACGGTCAGCCCGCGCGACTCGGGACTTCACTCGTCGTGCGCCGCTCGTGCGGCGCCAACAGGAACAGCAGGAACAACAGACACAGGGAAACCGGAAAGACATAGGAGGTCTCGCGATGCATCGCATCCTCACATCACTCGCAGTCGTGCTCCTGGTCGTCGTGGCGCCGATCGCGCTCGCGCAAACGAGCGCGACGATCAGCGGCACGGTGAACGACGAGAGCGGCAACATCTTCCCCGGCGCCGTGGTCACCGCGACAAACACGGCTAGCGGGTTCACTCACACCGCCACGGTGGGTGCGCAGGGCCGATTCACCCTGGCCGGCCTGCCGCCGGCAACGTACCGCATCGACGTCACGGCTCCCTCCTACAAGGGCAGCTCGAGAGAGGTGCAGGTCCTGGTCGGCCAGAATCTCGAACTGAATTTCCGTCTCACACCCGATCTCGTGCTGATGGAGAACATCACCGTGATCGGCGAGGGGACGCAGGTGCTGGTGGACACGCGGACGACGGAGGTCTCCACGAACATCACCCAGCAACAGATCGAGAACCTCCCGATGAACAACCGGAACTTCCTGGCCTTCGCCGGCCTGGCGCCGGGCGTGTCGTTCACGCGCGACACGGAAGGTCAGGGACAGACCTTCAGCAGCGGTGCGCAGGATGCGAAGCAGGTGAACGTCTTCATCGACGGTGTGTCGTTCAAGAACGACGTCATCAAGGGCGGCGCGTTCATGCAGGACAGCAGCCGCGGCAACCCCTTCCCGCAGGCCGCCGTGCAGGAGTACCAGGTGCTCACGCAGAATTACAAGGCCGAGTATGAGAAGGCCACCGCCGCGGTGATCTCCGCGGTCACGAAGTCCGGCGGCAACAACCTCACCGGTGACGCGTTCTACCTGTTCCAGGACAAGGACATGGTCACGCAGGACGACTTCGCGAAAAAGCGTGGCGACGAGAAGGGCGACTACGAGCGCAATCAGTACGGCATCTCTCTCGGCGGTCCGATCATCCGCGACCGCATGCACTTCTTCGTCACCGGCGAGCGGAACGAGCGCGACGTCGTGAGCTCGGTGTTCCACGGCTCGCAGTGGAACGAGGCTCCCGCGAACGTCAGGGCGATCCTCGACGACTACGAGACCGGCACCATCGTGTCGCCGTTCGAATCGACGCTTCTCTTCGGCAAGCTCTCCTTCCAGCCGTCGGCGAACCAGTCCGCCGAGCTCTCCATCCACACGCGCGACGAGGACGAGATCCGTGGCTTCGGCGGGCAGCGCGTGCGGGAAGGCGGCTCGAACATCGTCATCGGCACCGACGCGGCCACGCTGCGCCACCAGTTCGTCTTCGGCAACAACGCCATCAACGAGGCCGTGGTGAGCTATCAGAGCCTGGCCTGGGCCGACACGGCCACGGACCTGAGCAGAGTCCACCAGAACTACGTCAACCTGCTCGACGTCGGCGGCAAGGACTTCATCCAGGATCTCGAGCAGACTCGCCTCGCCATCCGTGACGACGTGAGCTTCTATCTGAACTGGCGCGGCGCGCACACGCTCAAGGTCGGCGGAGTCGCCAGCAACGTGAAGTACGACCTCACCAAGTCGGCCTTCCTCAACCCGCTCTTCGAGTACCGGGGCAACGAGGACTGGCAGTATCCGTTCAAGGCCCTGGTCGGCTTCGGCGAGCCGTCGCTCGACTTCGACAACAACCAGTTCGGCTTCTACGTCCAGGACGACTGGACGATGAACAACCTGACCATCAACGCCGGCGTTCGTTGGGACTACGAGACCAACATGCTGAACAACGACTGGGTCACGCCGCCCGAGATCGCGAACGGTCTCCGGACGGCGTGCCGCACCTACGGTCAGCCCATCGGCGGCAAGACCGAGTGGTGCATCAACGAGCTGTTCGACGTCGAGGACTACATCTCGACGGGCAACGAGCGCAAGTCCCCGAAGGATCTGTTTCAGCCCCGCCTGGGCCTGAGCTACGACCTGCGAGGAAATGGCCAGTCGGTCGTCTTCGGCGGATGGGGTCTCTACTACGACCGCGTCACCCTCAATGACATCTACGACGAGGCCTATCGCCAGCAGTGGAGGCAGTACACGATCTGCTTCACGCCGGATGGCACTCCCAACCCGGAATGCGGGCCGCAGGCGGTGGCGTGGGACTCGAAGTACCTCGATCCGGCACAGCTTCGTGCGCTCGTGCAGAGCGGCCAGACCGGCGGTCCGGAGATCTACCTGCTCGAGAACGACACCAAGGTGCCGGAGTCGACGCAGTGGACGGTCGGTTTGCGCCAGCAGCTCGGCGCGAAGTGGCTGGGCTCCCTCACTTATGCGAACTCGCGCGGCAAGAACGGCCTCGTGTGGAGCTTCGGCACAGAGCCCCCGGAAACGAGATTCGACGACCGCTGGGGCAACTGGATCGGCATCCCGGGCTACGGCTTCATTCTGCGGAGCTTCGACAATCGCAGCCGCAAGTACCAGGGCGTCTATCTCACACTCGACCGACCGCGCACGGCGGGCTCGCGGTGGGGCGCCAACTTCGCGTACACCTGGTCAGAGGGCTTCCAGAACGCGTCGCTCGACGACGGCGTCGCATTCGCCTTCGACTTCCTCCCGCCCGACTTCCCGCAGTTCCCGGCGAATGGCGACGAACGTCACCGCTTCGTGGTAAGCGGCAGCGTCGCTCTGCCCGCAGGCTTCGAGGCGTCTTCGATTGTGTCGCTCGGCTCCGGAACACCCGTCAGCTACGCGGAAGCGCTGACGGGGCCCTACCACTTCTATCCCAACGGCGAGCGCCAGCCGCAGCAGAGCTTCCTCGGGCTCGAGGAGTTTGCCTATCGGTCCGTCGACCTCCGTGTACAGTGGAACGCACCGTCGTTCTCGAACGTCACGGTCAGCCTCATCGGCGAGGCCTTCAACATCTTCGACTTCGACAACTACAGCGCGTACGACACATGGGGCGGCGGGCTGAACTCCCCGAATGCCAACTTCCTCACCCCCAACACCCAGTTCAACACGCGCCGGTTCCAGTTCGGCACCCGCATCTCGTTCCAATAGACTCCTCGGCGCGGCACGGGCGAGTCCCGTGTCGCGCATTCGCCGGGAGGGGCAATCCGCGTGCGCCATACCATCACTGTCCTCGTTCTCTGCTCGCTCGTTCTCTCGTGCACGGCACCCACGATGGTCTCCGGGCCGCCGGTGGGTCGTGTGTCCGCGCCTGTCTTCGAGAGCGATGCAGCTCTCCTCGATGACATCCAGCGCCGCACGTTCCTCTGGTTCTGGGAGACGTCGAACGCGGAGAACGGCCTGGTCAACGACCGCTGGCCGACGCGGTCGTTCTCGAGCATCGCCGCGGTCGGCTTCGGCCTCACCGCGTACGGCATCGGCGCCGAGCGCGGCTGGGTGACGCGCGAGGCCGCGGCACAGAGAGTCCTGACCACGCTGCGCTTCTTCGAGACCACCGTCGACGGCGACCGAGGGTTTTTCTACCACTTCGTCGACATGCAGACGGGGAAGAGATTCAAGGAAGTCGAGCTGTCGACCATCGACACCACGCTCTTCCTCGCCGGCGCGCTCTTCTGCCAGTCGTATTTCGAGCGCGACGACGAGACCGAGCGCGCGATCCGCGAGACCGCGGAGCGGCTCTACACCCGCGCGGAGTGGAACCAGTTCCACGAGCGGAATCCGTTGATTTCGATGGGCTGGACGCCGGAGCACGGACTCCACGACTACGACTACACCGGCTACAACGAGGCGATGATCCTCTACATCCTCGCCATCGGCTCGCCCACGCATCCGGTCACGCCGAAGGCGTGGAACGCGTACACGAGCACGTACCGTTGGGACACGCACTACGACCAAGAGCACGTCGTGTTCGCGCCGCTGTTCGGCCACCAGTACTCGCACGTATGGATCGACTTCCGCGGCATCAGGGACCACGTGATGCGCGGGAAGGGGATCGATTACTTCGAGAACTCGCGCCGCGCGACGCTCTCCCAGCGCGCGTACGCGATCGACAATCCCATGAAGTGGCGTGGCTACGGCGCCGACGTCTGGGGCCTCACCGCCTGCGACGGTCCGTTCGACGGGACGCTGAAGATCGACGGAGTGGAGAGGCAGTTCTGGACGTATTCCGCGCGCGGCACGGCACCGCATGAAGTGCGCGACGACGGCACGATCGCGCCGACGGCCGCGGTCTCGTCGATCGCCTTCGCGCCCGAGATCTCGATCGCCGCGGCGAAGGCCATGATTGCGACCTACGGCGAGCACCTCTACCAGAAGTACGGCTTTCTGGACTCCTTCAATCCGACGCTCGACTTCCCACGCGAGGTCCAGATGGGCCGCATCGTTCCCGGCGTCGGCTGGTTCGACAACGACTACCTCGGCATCGATCAGGGTCCGATCCTGGCGATGATCGAGAACCATCGTTCGGAGCTCGTGTGGAACACGATGAAGAAGAATGAGCACCTGCGACGTGGCCTCCGCCGCGCGGGATTCACGGGCGGATGGTTGGCGGAGTGACGGTGAAAGGCGAAGGGCAAAAGGTGAAAGCGAAAACCGCCGGCGCCGTCGTCCTCACTTTCACCTTTCTCCTTTTGCCTTTCACCTCCTCCTGCGCCGGGCGCGAAAACGCGCAGAGAATCGAGTTCTGGGGCCTCGGAAGAGAAGGCGAGGTCGTCGCCGCGCTCCTCCCCCAGTTCGAGCGCGAGACCGGCATTCACGTCGATGTCCAGCAGATCCCCTGGACCGCCGCGCACGAGAAGATCCTCACCGCGCACGTCGGCAACTCGCTGCCCGACGTCGTCCAGGTGGGCAACAGTTGGATGTCGGAGCTCGTGACGGTCGACGCGATCGTGCCGCTGGAGGAGTCCCTCGTCCCGCGCGCGGACTACTTTACCGGCATCTGGGACACGAATGTCGTCGACGGCATCCTCTACGGAATCCCGTGGTACGTCGATACCCGGGTCCTTTTCTACCGCACGGACATGATCCCGACTCCGCCGCGGGCGTACAGCGAATGGCTATCGATCATGTCTCGGCTCAAAGCAGAGTCGAAGGATGAGCACTTCTATCCGCTGGTCATGCCGACGAACGAATGGCCGCAGCCGGTGATCATGGCCCTGCACCGCGGCGCGCGACTGGTCGACGAGCGGGGTCACGCGCTGTTCGACGAGCCGGCGTTCATCGAGGGTTTCGGGTTCTACATCGATCTCTTCCGCCGCGGCTTCGCACCGACGGTGAGCAACACCCAGGTCGCGAACCTCTATCAGCAGTTCGGCGAAGGCCAGTTCGCGATGTTCATCAGCGGGCCGTGGGATATCGGCAACCTGCGCCTGCGCCTCACCGCGGAGCAGCAGAAGACGTGGACTACCGCGCCACTGCCCTCTCCGGACGGCACGCCGTATCCGGGCGTCTCCCTCGCCGGCGGCTCGAGTCTGGTGATCGCGAAGCAGTCGCGCAAGCAGGAGGCGGCGAAGAAGTTGATCGCGTTCCTGTCGCGGCCCGAGATCCAGGCGAAGTTTTTCGAGCTGAGCGGCGATCTTCCCGCGCGCCGCAGTGCGTGGAATGCGCCCGGCCTCATCGATGACCGCGAGATCGCCGCGTTCCGCACGCAGCTCGACCGCACGGTGGCACTTCCGCACGTGCCCGAGGCGGAGAACATCGTCAATGCGATCGCGGAGCACGGACAGCTCGCGATCCGCGGGCAGTACACCGCGCGCGAAGCGGCGCTCGCGCTCGATCGCAAGATCGACGCGATGCTGGAGAAGCGGCGATGGGTGCTGTCGCGCACTCAGTTTATCCCGCGCGAAGACGCGGGATCTCTGCGTGTACCGGCAGCGCCCGAGCCACATGCGTCGCAGACGCACCGGAGATCCCGCGTCTCCGCGCGGGATGAACTGAGATGAAATCCGAGGCCCGCGCCGCGCTCCTCTTCCTCACGCCGGCGATGGCGCTGATCACGATCTTCTTCTTCCTCCCCGTCCTCGGCGGCTTTCTTCTCAGTCTCACCGACTTCGATCTCTACTCGATCGGCGACATCGGCAACACGCGCGTCGTGGGGGCGGCGAACTACACTTCGCTCGTCAACAATCCGCTTTTCTGGCGGGCGCTGACGAACACGCTCTACTTCTCGTTCGTCGGCGGTCCGCTCACCATCGCCGTCGCGCTCGGCGCGGCCCTGCTGCTCAACGCGAAGGTGGCGCGCTTCAAGGCCTTCTTTCGCACGATCTACTTCGCGCCGGTCGTCACGACGATCGTCGGCGTGGCCATCGTCTGGAAGTACATCTATCACCCGCGCGTCGGTCTCCTGAATCGCATTCTCGACACGGTCGGCATCACCGGACCGGACTGGCTCGGCGATCCGCGCTGGGCGATGCCGGCGCTGATCCTCCTCGCGATCTGGCGAGGCTTCGGCTACGCGACGGTCATCTTTCTCGCGGGACTGCAGAACGTCCCCGAGGAGCTGTACGAGGCCGCGCGGATCGACGGGGCGGGGGAGTGGCGGCAGTTCCTCCATGTCACGGTTCCGCAACTCGGGCCCACGTTCGTCTTCGTGGGGATCATCACCGCGATCGGATTCCTCCAGGTCTTCGCCGAACCGTACGTGATGACGCCGGACGGAGGGCCGCTCAACGCGACGCTGACGATCGTCATGCTGATGTATCGCGAGGGCTTCCGCTGGTGGAACATGGGCTACGCCGCCGCGGTCGCGTTCATCCTCTTCGCGCTGGTGCTGCTCGCGACGATCGCGAATGCGTTCATCCGGAGGGCGCGATGAGCGAGTCGTCGAGTCGTCCAGCCGTCGAGTCGTCGAGGAGCGGCTCCTCGAAGTCCTCTCGTCGACTCGAAGACTCGAAGACTCGAAGACTCCTCCCCAGCATCGCCATCCACGCGTTGCTCGTTGCCGGCGCGATCGTGACGGTCATTCCGCTCGCCTGGATGATGTCGGCGTCGCTCATGCCCCAGGGCGAGGCGACGTCGTTTCCGCCACGGCTGATTCCCTCGCGGGTGACGTTCGACCACTACCGCACGCTCTTCGCCAGTCTCAACCTCGGTCGGGCATTCCTGAACAGCTTCTTCGTGGCCATCGTCGGCACGCTGCTCTCGCTGCTCTTCAACTCCCTGGCCGGGTACGCGTACGCGAAGCTGCGCTTCCGCGGGCGCGATCGCATCTTCACGATGATGGTCGCGGGTCTCGGCATCCCCGCGCAGGTGGCCATGCTGCCGCTCTTTCTCCTGCTGAAGGAGATGGGCCTGATCAATACCTGGGTCGGCGTGCTGATCCCGTACATGGCCGGCATCTACGGCGTGTTCCTCGTGCGCCAGTTCATGGTCTCGATTCCGGACGATCTCCTCGCGGCGGCGCGCATCGACGGCGCGAGCGAGTGGCGCATCTACTGGTCGGTGATCCTGCCCGTCGCCCGGCCCGTGCTGGCGACGCTCGCGATCTTCTCGTTCATGTCTGCATGGAACGATTTCATGTGGCCGTTGATCATCCTGACCGACGACGACAAGTACACCCTGCCCGTGGCCGTCGCGAACCTCAGCGGCGAGCGCTTCCCCGATCTGGAGCTGATGATGGCCAGCGCCGTGCTGACGGTGATTCCCGTGCTCACGCTCTTCTTCGTTCTGCAGAAGCAGTACATCGCGGGAATGATGGCCGGGAGCGTGAAGGGATGACGGCGGTGCTTGCGTTCGCCGCAGCCATCTTCGCTGGAGCGATCTGGTCGGCGCCGAACGAGGAACGCGTAACGACGAACGAGGAACGCAGTGCGGCCGGACCCGTTCATCGTTCATCGTTCATCGTTCATCGTTCCGCCAACCTTCTCGACGTCCCTTGGAAAGCGGTCCCCGCCGCGGGCGTCGAGATGAAGCTGACCCAGGCCGACGCGCTGCGCGTCGATTTCGATTTCCAGGGACGCGCGGGATATGCCATCGCGCGTCGCGACGGCCGCATCGAGCTCCCCGACAACTTCGAGCTCGCGTTTCGCGTGAGGGGCGATGCTCCGCGGAACACCCTCGAGGTCAAATTCGTGCAGGGCGACAACGTCTGGTGGTCCGTGCGCCGCGAGTACGACTTCCCCTCCGAATGGCGGCGCGTGTCGGTGAAGAAGCGCCAGCTCGACTTCGCGTGGGGTCCGATCGGTCCCAGCCCGCTGCCGAAGACCGTCGACGCGATCGAGCTCGTCGTCACCGCGGGCACGGGAGGGAAGGGGACGGTGTGGTTCGACGACGTCGCCATCCTCCCGCTCGACACGGCCGAAGGTCCGCCGCCTCCGCAGACGTTTCATGGCGACACGATCGATCTTGGCGCACGCTACGAGATCGGCGGCGTGGTCGCGGAGAACGCGATCCGATCGGTCGCGACGTCCATCGATGGCAAACAGTGGGAGACGCGCACGTTCGACCGTGACGCGACCTGGATCCCGCTGTTCGACACGGATGCGCGCTTCGTTCGGGCAACCGGCGCGTCATCGCTGCGCGTGCTGCCCCCGTTGCGCGACGACAACGTGTTCTTCACCGAGGTGGCGAAACACGTGCGCCGCGGCCTGTTCCCCCGCTACCTCCTCGGCGAGCAGTCCTACTGGACGATCCTCGGCGGCATGAACGGCGAAGAGGAGGAAGCGCTCTTCAGCGAGGATGGAGCGGTCGAAGCCGGCCACGCGCGCTTTTCTGTCGAGCCGTTCCTGCGTCTGGACGGAAAGCTCGTGACGTGGAACGACGTCGCGATCGAGCAGCTCGAAGGCCCGCGGGTCGTCTGGAAAAAGCATCTGACCATCACGCCGCGCTACGAGAACGGCACGCTGAAGGTCCGCTACGAGACCGCGCCCAACGCGGAGCTCCTCCTCGCGATCCGCCCTTTCCAGGTCAACCCGCAGTGGCAGTTTCTGAACCGCACGGGTGGGGTCGTTCGCATCCGCGGCATCGAGCAGGTGGGAGATGTCATCACCGTCGACGCCGACGCGACGAAGAGTCTTCGAGTCTTCGAGTCGCCCGGTGGTCAAGCCTCGACGACTGGACGACTCGGCGACTCGACGACTCTCCCGGAAGCCCATGTCGCCGGCGATTTCGAAAGCCGGATGCTGTCCTTCGAGTCGAACGACGTCACCATCGAGATCCCACTCGGCGAAGCACGCAGCACTCAGCACTCAACACCCAGCACTTTCGCAATCGAAGTCCCCGCCGAGCCAAGGATCGCGAAGTCCATCGAAGCGCAGGTTCGCTACATCCTCCTGAACCGCGACGACAAGGCCATCCACCCCGGCTCGCGCTCCTACGAGCGCTCCTGGATCCGCGACGGTTCTCTGACCTCCGATGCGCTGCTGCGCCTGGGCCGTTACGACATCGTGCGCGAGTACGTCGAGTGGTACGCGCCGTTCATCCGCGAGGACGGCTACGTTCCGTGCTGCGTCAGTCCGGCCGGCGCCGATCCCGTCCCCGAGCACGACAGCCACGGCCAGTTCATCTACGTCGTCGCGGAGTACTACCGCCACACGAACGACCGCGCCCTCGTCGAGCGCATGCTCCCCACGATCGACAGAATCGTCGCCTTCATCGACGAGCTCCGCCGCCAGCGGATGACGAAGGAGTACGAGAACACTCCGTTTTACGGAATGGTGCCGGAGTCGATCTCGCACGAGGGCTACTCCGCGAAGGCGATGCACTCGTACTGGGACGATCTGTTCGTTCTCAAGGGGCTGGAGGACGCGGCGTTCCTCGCGGAAAGCGTTGCCCGTGACCCGTTGCCCGTTTCCCGGGCAGCTGCGCCACGGCCAAACAGCACGGGCAACGGGCAACGGGTAACGCTTATGCACAACTCGCGACAGAGTTCCGTCAACACCTCCTCGCGTCCATCGCAGCGACCATGAAGCAGCACGGCATCGACTACATCCCCGGCTCCGTCGAGCTGGGCGACTTCGATGCGACGTCGACCACGGTGGCCGTCACGCCGGTCGATGCCGGGCTTCCGCGCACGCCGCTCCTGCGCACGTTCGAGAAGTACTGGGAGCACGCGCTCGAGCCGCGCACCTACACGCCCTACGAGCTCCGGGTCGTGGGCACGCTCGTCCGCCTCGGGCAACCGGAGAGGGCGCGCGCGCTCCTCGACTACTTCCTCCACGACCAGCGCCCGGCCGCATGGCATCAGTGGGCCGAGGTCGTGCGGGCGAATCCTCGTGAGGGAGCGTTCATCGGCGACATGCCACACACGTGGGTCGGGTCGGATTTCATCCGCAGCGCTCTCGACTTCTTCGCGTACGAGGACGACGACGCGCTCGTCCTTGCCGCCGGAATCGCGCCCGAATGGGCGAAGCGCGGCGTGCGCGTGCGCGGACTGAGCACGCATTTCGGACTGCTCGACTATTCCATCGAAGATCGCCGCATGCACATCGGCGGCAACGTGCGCGTCCCGAAGAGCGGCATTGTCGTGATCTCGCCGTTCGACGGCCGGCGCATCGTCGTGCACGCCGTCCCTGCCGACATCACGTTGTCGGAGGGCAGCGGGCAGAGCGCAGAGGGTACGAAGTGACCACGGTCGTCTTGTTTCTGCGTTCTGCGCTCTGCGCCCTGCCCTCTGGAAAGGAACAATGAGCTACGGTCATTTCTCTCCCGACGGACGCGAGTACGTCATCACCGATCCGCGCCCGCCGCGCCCCTGGTCCAACGTCATCTCCAACCCGCGCCTCGGCCTCGCCGTCGCGCAGAGCGGCAGCGGCTTCACCTGGATCGACAACTCCCAGCTCGCGGTCGTGAACTGGTGGCAACAGGATTTCGCGCAGGAGACCAGCGGCAAGTTCCTCTACGTCGCCGAAGGGGACGACCTCTGGTCGCTGTCGCCGGCTCCGGTGTGGGCGGATCTCGACAGGTACGAGTGCCGCCATGGAATCGGCTCGACCACGTTTGTCACCGAGCGCAACGGACTCGGCGCGCGCTGGACGCTCTTCGCGCACGCGAGCGACACGGTCGAGCTCTGGATCGTCAGGCTGAAGAACACCCTCAACGTGAGGCGCCGGCTCGAGCTGACCGGCTATCTCGAGTGGTGTTGCGGCGTGTCGCCCGCGCCGCGCCGCGAGTTCCACAAGCTCTTCATCGAGACCGCGCGCGAGGGCAACGCCGTGTACGCGTGGAACCACATGTGGGACGTCGGCTCGGCGCAGTGGGGTCATTGGAACACCGACTTTCCGTACGTCTGTGCTTTCGGCATGAGCGCGGACGTCACCTCCGCCGAAGGCGAAAAGTCCGAGCTCCTGGGACGCAACGGGACGCCGCGGGCACCCGAGGCGCTGGGGCATCAGGAGTGGCGGGGGCTGTTCGGGCGCCACTACGATCCCGTCGCCGCGATCCGCACCGCCATCGAGCTTGGACCGGGCGAGGAGAAGTCGATCGGGTTCGCGATCGCGGTGACGAAGTCGCGCGACGACACGGCGCGGCTCCTCGATCAGTCGCTGGACGTCGCACGGATGGAGAGCGCGCTCGCGGACGTGCAGCAGTCGTGGAGCGAGCGGCTCTCCACGCATCGCATGGAGACCGGCGACGTGCGCTTCGACGGATTCCTCAACGATTGGACGCGGTATCAGGCCATTTCCGCCCGCATCTGGGGGCGGGCCGGCTACTACCAGCAGTCCGGTGCGTACGGCTATCGCGATCAGCTGCAGGACTCGCAGGTCTGGCTCACGATCGACGATCGGAAGACGCGCGAGCAGATCAACCTTCACGCCGCGCATCAGTTCGCGGACGGCTCGGTCTATCACTGGTGGCATCCGCTGTCCGAACAGGGACTGGTCACGAAGATGACGGACGACCTCCTCTGGCTCGGTTTCGTCACCGCGAACTATCTGAAGGAGACCGGCGACTACTCGATCCTCGGCGACACCGCGCCTTTCCTCGACGACGCGCGCGCCGCGCCGATCGAGGAGCATGTCCGCCGCGCGTTCGAGCGCGTCTTCGCGCGCACGTCGGCGCGCGGACTGCCGTTCATCGGCGCGGGCGACTGGAACGACGGACTCTCCGCCGCGGGTCTAAGGGAGAAAGGCGAGTCCGTCTGGCTGGGACACTTCCTCGCCGGACTGCTCGCCGACTGGAGCGAGATCCACAAACGCAGCGGCCGCGCGGGCTTCGCGCGCGACTACGAAGAGCGGCGCTCGCGTCTCGTGGGTGCGCTCAACGAGCACGCGTGGGACGGAGAGTGGTACTGGCGTGCGACCCTCGACGACGGCTCGTGCATCGGCAGCGGGGAGAACACGAAGGGGCGGATCTATCTGAACGCGCAGACCTGGGCTGTACTGAACGATGTTGCGCCGCCGGAACGTGCCAAGGCGTGCATGCGCGCCGTGAGCGAGCATCTCGTCCGCGACTCCGGCGCGCTTCTCCTTGCGCCCGCGTACGACAGGCCCGACGAGCGTATCGGCTACATCACGCGCTACGCGCCGGGCCTTCGTGAGAACGGCGGCGTCTACACGCACGCCGCGACGTGGGCCATCGCCGCGGCGGCGAAGATGAAAGACCACGCTCTCGTTGGACGCCTCCTCGACGCGATCGATCCGACGAACAAGGACCCCGAGCGCTACTGGGCCGAGCCTTACGTCCTGCCGGGCAACGTCGACGGCCCCGATTCACCCCTCAACGGCCGCGCGGGCTGGACCTGGTACACCGGCTCGGCCGCCTGGCTCCATCGCGTCGTGGCGGAGTGGGTCCTCGGCGTGCGCCCCACGTGGGACGGGCTGCTCGTCGATCCCTGTCTGCCGCCGCAATGGGAACGAGCCCGCGTCGTTCGCCCATGGCGCGGCAAGACGGTGGAGATCGAAGTGACGCGGGGAATGGAATCGCGACTCATCCAATCCTGAGCGAAGCGAAGGATCAGGGGAGCCCTCACGATGCTCGTGCGATGCACGACTCGCGACAGGGCGCCGTTGATCCTTCGCCGTCTTCGCGGCTCAGGATTTACACGCTGCGGTTCGCGATCACGTCCGCGAAAAACTTCCCCGCTCTCCTTGATCGTCCGCAGCTGAGAATCATTCAATCCTGAGCGAGGCGAAGGATCAGGGGAGCCCTCACGATGCTCGTGCGATGCACGACTCGCGACAGGGCGCCGTTGATCCTTCGCCGTCTTCGCGGCTCAGGATTTACACGCTGCGGTTCGCGATCACGTCCGCGTAGAACTTCCCGCTCTCCTTGATCGTCCGCAATTGCGTCTCGTAGTCCACGTGTACGATCCCGAAGCGCTTCGCGTATCCGGCGCTCCACTCGTAGTTGTCGAGGAGCGACCAGACGTAGTAGCCGCGCATGTCCGCTCCGTGGTCGATGGCGTCGAGGACGGCGTGGAGGTGCGAGCGGAGGTAGTCGATGCGCAGCGGGTCGTCGATGCGGCCGTGCTCGGCGACGGGAGGGTCGTAGAAGGCGGCTCCGTTCTCGGTCACGTACAGCGGCATGCGTCCGTAGCGTTTCGTCACCCAAGCGAGGATGTCCGTGAGTCCGGGCGGATAGACCTCCCAGCCCAGGGTCGTGACGGTCGCCCGTGGGTTGTCGATGCGCGTCGCCCGCTCGATGGGAGTCGCGGGATGCGCGCGGGTGATGCCGCGCTTGTAGTAGTTGACGCCGAGGAAGTCGATCGGCTGGCGGATGGCGTCGAAGTCCCCATCCGGGAACTGTGGCCAGGCCTTGCCAAACATCTCGCGCAGCTCGGACGGGTACGCTCCGAGGAAGACCGGATCGAGGTAGTGGCGATTCATGTACGCGTCTGCGCGGCGCACCGCGGCGGCGTCATCTTCGGAATCCGTCGCGGCGTACTTCGGCTCGAGGTTGACGACGAGACCGATCTGATGCCGTCCCACCGAGCGATACGCCTGCACCGCGGCGCCGTGCGCGCGGAGGAGGTTGTGCGTCACCAGCGGAGCCTCGTAGTGATTGCGGTGGCCCGGCGCGAGGACTCCGTGAACGTATCCGCCGTCCATCACCACCCACGGCTCGTTGAGCGTGGACCACATCGGGACGCGGTCGCCCAGCGCGGAGAACAGCAACTGCGCGTAGTCCGCGAACCACCAGCTCACGTCACGATTCAGCCAGCCGCCGCGATCGTCGAGCGCCGCCGGGAGGTCCCAGTGATAGAGAGTGACATTCGGCCGGATGTCTGCGGCGAGCAGCTCGTCCACGAGGCGGCGGTAGAAATCGAGACCGCGCTCGTTGACCGGCCCCGTGCCGTCGGGAAGCACGCGGCTCCAGGAGATGCTGAAGCGGTACGAGCGGAGGCCGAGCTCGCGCATGAGCGCAACGTCTTCCTTCCAGCGGCGATAGTGATCGCATGCGACGTCGCCGGTCTCGTCGTTCGCGGTGTGTCCGGGCGTGTGGCTGAAGCGGTGCCAGATGCTCGGACCGGCTCCGTCGGCGAGCGGGGAGCCCTCGATCTGATACGCGGCCGTCGCCGCTCCGAACAGGAAGTCGTCAGGAAAGGCGCGACGATCGGTCATGCCGTGAGTCTATCCCGCACCTCCCGTCCTCCCGAGCCTCGAGCGAGGCGCCCGGGTGAGGGTGTGGCAGTCACGCGCCTCGCGCCCCTGCCGGCGCCCTCACCCGACGCCCCGCGTCGACACCCGGACAGGCATTTCGCGCTTCCCAACCAGCCGCTTTGGACACGTTGTCATCCTGAGCCGCGGAGACGGCGAAGGACCCCCTGCGATAGGCGACGCCCGCACCTGAGGCAGGGGGTCATTCGCCGCGCTCCGCTGGCTCAGGATGACCCTGGTTTCTCCTGGGCCTTCGCCAAAGAAACCCGAAGTTTCCGCTCCCGGCCGGAAACCGATGTCTCAAATTGACCCTACCCTTCAGCGCGGAAAGTTGCATAATGCCGTCTCTATGCAACGCCACAGCGCCGTCATCCCTCGCGTCCGTCTCTCCGTCCTCGGCTCGGTCCTGACCCTCTTCGTCGCGTCCGGCGCCTTTGGCGCCATCGACGTGCACCAGGTCGGCGCGGGCGACGACGCGCCTGACTCCTCACGCACTACCTGCGCCCAGGTCCGGAAATAGTCCACCTCGACACGAGGCGCTCGGTCCGGCGCATTCTCCTTCGATAAACTGCGGGTCGTTGTCTCGCTCGACCGCCCTCACCCTCGTCGCCTTCGCGCAGCTACTGGCCATGGGGCGCTGGTCCGGCGTCTCCGCGGTCGCGCTGCAGATCGCCGCCGAGTGGCAACTGGGCGAGTAGCGGGGTAGTGAGGCGCCGAAGGGCGCCGCACAACACATACGAAAGGGTCGCGCCCCCCGGCCGCGGGGGGGTGGGGGG
>CAZLGP010000066.1:0-11917 GCA_964558905.1 uncultured Thermoanaerobaculia bacterium
TTGATCATCTTGATGACGCCCGGGGGAAGCTCGTCACCCTTCTGCAGGTCCTCGCGGCGCTCCTCGGCCTTCTGCTCGAGGACGCGGATGCGGTTCTCGGCGCGCTCGACGAACATGCGCACGGTCTCGCGCGTCTCTTCCTCGACCGGCAGAGCGAGAAGCTCGCGGCGGGAGAGCCGGTTCACGACGTCGCGATCGGCGGGCTCGCCCTTGCGGACCAGAACGTCGCCGGTCTTGAAGTCGACCACGTCGCGCTGCAGTTTCTTTTCGGCCAGGATGTCGGAGATCTTCTTGTTGCGCGCATCGGTGATGATGCGGATCTCGTCCTGGATGTTGCGGTTCATCCGCTCGATCTCACCCTCTTCGATCGACTTGGCGCGCATGTCCTTGTCGACGCCCTTGCGGGAGAAGATCTTCACGTCGACGACGGTGCCCTCGATGCCCGGAGGGGTCTTGAGCGAGGCGTCGCGGACGTCGCCGGCCTTTTCGCCGAAGATCGCGCGGAGGAGCTTCTCCTCGGGCGTGAGCTGGGTCTCGCCTTTCGGAGTCACTTTGCCGACGAGGATGTCGCCCTGCTTGACGGTGGCGCCGATGCGGACGATGCCCGATTCATCGAGATCCCTCAGCGCGGACTCGGAGACGTTCGGGATGTCGCGGGTGATCTCCTCGGGACCGAGCTTGGTGTCGCGGGCTTCGATCTCGAATTCCTCGATGTGGATGGAGGTGTAGTAGTCGTCCTTGACCAGCTTCTCGGATACGAGAATCGCGTCCTCGAAGTTGTTGCCGCGCCAGGGCATGAAGGCCACCAGAATGTTGCGGCCGAGGGCCAGCTCACCGGCGTCGGTGCAGGGGCCGTCTGCGAGGACCTGCCCCTTGCGGACCCGCTGGCCTTCGCGTACCACCGGCTTCTGGGCGATGCAGGTGTTCTGGTTGGAGCGCTTGAACTTGATGAGCTGGTAGATGTCGGCGCCGAATTCCTTCGTCTCGCCGGTCTCCTGGTCTTCCGCTTCGACGCGGACGATGATGCGGTTCGAGTCGACGAGGTCGACCACTCCGCCGCGCTTGCAGACGACGACCGCGCCGGAGTCGCGGGCCACGACGTTCTCCATGCCGGTGCCGACCAGCGGCGACTCGGTGCGGAGCAGGGGCACGGACTGGCGCTGCATGTTGGCGCCCATGAGCGCGCGGTTCGCGTCGTCGTTCTCGAGGAACGGAACGAGCGAGGCGGCCACGGACACGAGCTGCTTCGGAGAGACATCGATGAAGTCGACCTTCTCCTTTTCGATGCTGACGAAGTCGCCGGACTGCCTCGCGATGACCCGGTCGTGAACGAGGTTGCCCTCGTCGTCGAGGATCACGTTGGCCTGGGCGATGGTGTAGCGCTCTTCATCCCACGCGGAGAGATAGAACGCGTACGGCTCGGCTTCCGCCGCCTGGAGCATGCCCTTGCGAGTCTTGCCGCCAGCCTGCGCGTTCTCCTTCGCGATGCGGTTGTTTTCCTTCTGCAGGTCGCGCTTCTCGACGATCTGACCAAGCGCGAAGGTGGTGTCGCCGGCCTTGATCACGCGGTAGTGATCGTGAACGCGTCCGTCGTGCACCTTCTTGTACGGAGACTCGATGAAGCCGTACTCGTTGATGCGCGCATAGCACGCCAGCGACGAGATGAGGCCGATGTTCGGACCTTCCGGCGTCTCGATGGGGCAGATGCGGCCGTAGTGGGTCGGGTGCACGTCGCGGACTTCGAACCCGGCGCGCTCGCGGCTCAGACCACCCGGTCCAAGGGCCGACAGGCGCCGCTTGTGCGTGACCTCGGAGAGCGGATTCGTCTGATCCATGAACTGCGAGAGCTGGGACGAGCCGAAGAACTCCTTGATCGCGGCGATGACCGGCTTGGAGTTGATCAGGTCGTGCGGCATCGCGGAGTCGATGTCCTGATGGACCGACATCTTTTCCTTGATGGCTCGCTCCATGCGCACCAGGCCGATGCGGAACTGGTTCTCTAGGAGCTCGCCCACCGCGCGAACGCGGCGGTTGCCGAGGTTGTCGATGTCGTCGACCCGGCCGACGTCCTTGCGGAGCCGGAGCAGGTAGTTGATGACGACGTAGAAGTCCTCCGGCGTCATCGTCTTCTGCGTGACCGGCGACTCGAGATCGAGCTTGATGTTGAACTTGAAGCGGCCGACGCGCGAGAAGTCGTACTTGCGCGAGTCGAAGAACATGCCTTCGAACAGGGCCTTCGCCGACTCGAGGGTTGGGGGATCGCCAGGGCGCATGCGCCGGTAGATCTCGATGATGGCCGCCTCGAAGGACTTCGAGGCGTCTTTCCGAACGGTGTTGAGCAGGATGTCGGAGACCAGATCCCACTCGGGGAAGATCACTTCGATCTCGCTGACGCCCTTGTCGCGGAGCACGCCCGCCCAGTCGGCCGGGACGTTCTCGCTGGCCTCGAAGAGGACCTCGCCGGTGTTGAAGTCGACGACGTCGCCCAGGAAGACGGCCTTGTCGAGGGCCGCGTAGTCGACCTTCACGGTCGCCTCGTTGTTCTTGATGAGCTGGTCCGCCATCTTCTGGTCGAGCTTGATGCCGCCGAAGATGGTGCGAACGGCGCGCCGCCCGCGGATGGAGTGACGCTCTTTCGCCTCTTCCTGATCGAGCACGCGGCGATCGAAGTTGAGCTCGGCACCGTTGTCGGTGAGCTTCACTTTGATGGGCGTGTAGAACTGGCGGAGGATCTCTTCGTCCGTCGTCAGTCCGAGGGCACGGAGGAAGACCGAGCCGAGGAACTTGCGCTTGCGGTCGATCCGGACGTAGAGGATGTTTTTCTGGTCGTACTCGAACTCCACCCAGGAGCCGCGGTAGGGGATGATCTTCGACAGGAACGTGTGCGCCGATTCCTTGGTGAAGAAGACGCCCGGGGAGCGGTGAAGCTGCGAGACGATGACCCGCTCGGTCCCGTTGATGATGAACGTACCGTTATCGGTCATCAGGGGGATGTCGCCGAAGAAGACTTCCTCTTCCTTGGCGTCGCGCATGTGCTTGACGCCGGTGTCGGGATCCTTGTCGTAGACGAAGAGGCGGAAGGTGACTTTCAGCGGAACGCTGTAGGTCATGCCCCTCTCCTGGCACTCCTCGACGGAGTACTTCATCTGCAGATCGACGGGGTTGCCGCAGATGTCGCAGACCTCGACGCGGTTCTTGTTGATGACCCCGCACTGGCCGCAGTTGACGGTCTCTTCATGCGGGTGATCGGTGATGATCTTGGCGCCGCAGTTCGCGCAGGTCATGCGCAGGTGCTCGAGACCCTTGAGCTGTCCGCACTTGCACTCCCAGTTGCCGATGGCGAATCGGACGAAATCGAGAGAGCAGGTCTCGCGGAAGTCGCTGAAGGGGAAGACGCTGGTGAAGACCGACTGAAGGCCGGTGTCCTCACGCTCCTCCGGAAGGAGGTTCATCTGGAGGAAGCGATCGTACGACTTTCGCTGGACATCGATGAGATTCGGCAGCGCCATATAGCTGCGAATCTTCGAGAAGTCGTGGCGAACCGGCTCCTGTTTCGGCATGGCTCCGTTCATTCGGTGGGACTCCTTATCGGAAGGCAGAAGGCAGAAGGCAGAAGGCAGAAGGCCCGAAGGCTCCTGACAACCGACAACCGACAACCGACAACCGAATCACGCGTCAGGCGAGGCCTCTTTGCAGGCTACGCAAAGAGGAGTACGCGATGGGTGAGCCATGTGGAGAAGGCCGCTCCCCCCTTCTCCGGCTCGGGATTGTGGGTACTGCTGGAAACGATGATCCGGGCGGCGCAAATTGCACCGCCCGGAGGAAGCTCGTGTCATCCTGAGCCGGCGAAGCGCAGCGAAGGACCCCCTTTCGTGCTCGGCAGGAGGTCCTTCGCCGTCTGCGCGGCTCAGGATGACAGCAACATCTACTTGATCGTGACCTTGGCGCCAGCGTCTTCGAAGGCCTTCTTGATCTTCTCGGCCTCTTCCTTCGAGACGCCTTCCTTCACGGTCTGAGGAGCGCCCTCGACGAGGTCCTTCGCTTCCTTCAGGCCGAGCGAGGTGACCTCGCGGACCGCCTTGATGACGTTGATCTTCTTGTCGCCGATCTCGCTGAGGACGACCGTGAACTCGGTCTGCTCCTCGACCGGGGCCGCCGCGGCCGCCGGGCCGGCCGCCGCCGGAGCGGCCATCGCGGCCGCGGCCGCGGAAACACCGAAGCGATCCTCGAGAGCCTTCACCAGGTTGGAGAGGTCGAGAACCGTCATCGTCTCAATCTGCTTCACGAAATCTTCCGTCGAAATAGCCATTTCAGCCTCCAAAATTCAAACCGTTTGATGTCAATCCCATGGCCAGGCCGAGGCTTGGCCCTATTTTTTCTCTACGCTGCTTCTTCTCCGCCGCCGCTCTTCTGCTTCGCGATCTGATCGAGCACGACGGCGAAGTTGCGGATGGTTCCGTTGAGGACGACCGCGAGTCCGCGGATCGGGTGCTGCATCAGGTAGAGCAGCTTCGCGAGCAGCTCGTCACGCGTGGGAAGATTGGCGATGTTCTGGATCTCGTTCGCGGCCACCACCTGTCCGGCTAGGAGCGCGCCCTTGAACTGCACGGTCGGGACGTCTTTGGCGAACTTGGTGAGGACCTTGGCCAGGGCCACCGGATCGGAGGTGTTGTAGGCGATCGCGGTCATGCCCGAGAAGGTGCCGGTGAGCTTCTGCATCGGCGTGTCCTTCATGGCGATGAGGGCCAGCGTGTTCTTGATGACCACGTACTCGGAGCCCGACTCCCGGACCTGCTTGCGCAGCTCGGTCACCTGAGGAACGGTGATGCCCTTGAAGTCGAGGACGAACGCGTTGGTGGCCTTGCCGATGCCTTCGGAGAACTCGGAGATCGCTTCTGCTTTCTGTTCGCGATTCTTCATGGTGTCTCCTTACTCCGCCTTGGCCTCGGCCACGGCCGTGTCGATCTGAAGCGACGGGCTCATGGTCGAAGAGATGTAGATCGAGCGGACGTACTTGCCTTTTGCCGCCGAGGGCTTGGCCTTGCGGACGGCGTTGATGACCGCCGAGGCGTTGTCCTTCAGCTGGTCGGTGGAAAAGGAGATCTTCCCGACCGGAACGTGGACGATGGACGTCTTGTCGACGCGGAACTCCACCTTGCCGGCCTTGATCTCCTGGATCGCCTTGGCGACGTCGAACGTGACGGTGCCGGTCTTCGGGTTGGGCATCAGGCCGCGGGGGCCGAGGACCTTTCCGAGCTTACCGACGGAGCGCATCATGTCCGGCGTGGCGATGACGGCGTCGAAATCGGTCCAGCCACCTTGGATCTTCTCGACGACTTCGTCGCCGCCCACGAAGTCGGCGCCTGCATCCTGGGCCTCCTTCTGCTTGTCGCCCTGGGCGATCACGAGCACGCGCTTGGTCTGTCCGGTACCGTGCGGGAGCAGAGTCGTCCCACGGACCATCTGATCGGCGTGCTTGGGATCGACACCGAGAAGCATCGAGAGCTCGACCGTCTCGTTGAACTTGGCGAACGCGATCTGCTTGAGCAGACCGAACGCCTCGTCCAGCTGATACGGCCGCGGCTCGACCTTCCCGGCCGCAGCACGATACTTCTTGCCGTGTTTGGCCATTAAACCTCCGTAGTGCAGACGGCTCACATCGCTGCGAACCTCCTACGTTGTTGATTGCCCCAGCTACGCGCTGAGGCGCCGAGTCGGAAATTGAAAATTGAAAATTGAAAATTGAAAAAACGACGCGCCGACCCGCCTTTTTCAATTTTCAATTTTCAATTTTCAATTTTCAATTCCAGAGAATCCAAACCTGAGAACTGCGCGATGCGTTAGTCGGTAACGTCCATGCCCATCGAGCGCGCGGTGCCCTCGACGGTCCTGATGGCGGCCTCCACGCTCGCGGCGTTGAGGTCGGGCATCTTGAGGCGCGCGATCTCCTCGACCTGCTTGCGGGAGACCTTGCCGATCTTGGTCTTGTTGGGAGTGCCCGATCCCTTCTGGACTCCCGCCGCACGAAGCAGGAGGATCGAGGCCGGCGGGGTCTTGGTCACGAACGTGAACGTGCGGTCGGAGAAGACCGTGATCACGACCGGGATGATGAGCCCCTGGTCCTTGGCCGTGCGGGCGTTGAAGGTCTTGCAGAACTCCATGATGTTGACGCCGTGCTGGCCCAGCGCGGGTCCGACGGGCGGGGCCGGCGTGGCCTGGCCCGCGGGGATCTGGAGCTTGATGTAACCGGTGATCTTTTTAGCCATCGTAAATCCCTTGTGATAATCAGTCACGCCTTTGGAGGCGCGTAATTGTTAATCCTTTTACCGCGCCTTTGTGGCGGGCCCGCCGCCCGCACCCTCGTCGGTCGCGTCGTAACGGGCCACCTGGAGGAAGTCCAGCTCGACCGGTGTGGAGCGGCCGAAGATCGTGACCATGACCTTGAGGGTGTTGCGGTCGAGGTTGACCTCTTCCACGACACCGGTGAAGTTGGTGAACGGACCGTCGATGATCCGCACGTGCTCGCCGTGCTCGTAGACGTGCTTGGGCTTCGGCTTTTCCTTGGTGGTGACGACCTGGGTGAGGATCTGCTCGACCTCTTCCTGGGTCAGGGGCGTCGGCTTCTTGCCGGTGCCGACGAAGCCGGTCACCTTGGGGGTGTTCTTGACCAGATGCCAGGCGTCGTCCGACATCTCCATCTCGACGAGGATGTAGCCGGGGAAGAACTTGCGCTGGACCTCACGCTTCTTGCCACCCTTCATCTCCACGAGGGTCT
Source organism: uncultured Thermoanaerobaculia bacterium (assembly GCA_964558905.1). Lineage (GTDB taxonomy): Bacteria > Acidobacteriota > Thermoanaerobaculia > Gp7-AA8 > Gp7-AA8 > QHVT01. The sequence goes on from CAZLGP010000066.1 coordinate 6,776, forward strand.
CGGTCGGGATCTTGATCTCGCCGAACTTCTCTCGCATGCCGAGGGCGTCGACTCGCTGTTCGAGCGTCTCCTTCACCCGATCCTCGAAACCCGAGTAGGTGTGGACGATGTACCACTGCTTCTGGTCGGTTGCTTCCATGGATCAGACGCCCGCGCCGAATCTGGAGAAGAGGAAGTCGATGGCTCTGTAGAAGACCAGGTCGCAGCCCCAGAGGAAGAGCGCGAACACGATCGTCGCCACGATGACGACGGTGGTCGTCCCGACGACCTCGTTTTTGGTCGGCCAGGTGACCTTCTTCATCTCGCCGTTCGTATCGCGGAAGAACTCCCGCGTCGCAAGCCACCATTGCTTCGGCTTCGCGACGACCGCGATCTCTTTCTTTTCATCCGCCATTTCTGGACACCTTGCTGCTCTCGAACCGGCAGCTCTCAGCTCGCAGAGGGAATTCTTTCTCCCTGCGAGCCGAGAGCTGTCAGCCTGGGAGCATGTGAAGTTTGGCAGGCCAAGAGGGACTCGAACCCACAACCTGCGGTTTTGGAGACCGCTGCTCTGCCAATTGAGCTATTGGCCTACGTTGCCGCAAACAGCTGAGAAAGCGTTGCTTCCCCTTTTAATTCCCCGGTTTTTGGAGCGGGCTGGCGCTGCCGGGGCGAACCGTGGCTCGCCCTCCCGTCAACCGCCAACCGGCTACTTCGTCTCCCGATGAACCGTCCGCTTCCGATCGAACCGGCAGAACTTCTTCAGCTCCAGCTTCTCGGTCGTGGTCTTCTTGTTCTTCGTCGTCGTGTAGTTACGACGCTTGCACTCGGTGCACTGGAGGTTGATGATCTCGCGCGTTGCCGCCATTGTCCTTCTCCGAAGAAAATTGAAAATTGAAAATTGAAAAGACGGGCGCGCAAGCGCCACCGCATTTCTCAATTTTCAATTTTCAATTTTCAATTCCGATTTTCTTTCAAGTGGAGCCCTCGACGAGATTTGAACTCGTGACCCCGTCCTTACCAAGGACGTGCTCTACCCCTGAGCTACGAGGGCCTGCTGCTGCCGCAGAATGGAGAATTGAGAATGAAGAATTGAGAAGGCCGGCCTATCTTCTTTCTCAATTCTCAATTCCAGTTTGGAGCGGGAGACGGGATTCGAACCCGCGACCAACAGCTTGGAAGGCTGTGACTCTACCCCTGAGTTACTCCCGCCTGTTGAAAGCAGAAATCAGAAGTTCCCTTCGCCTGGCTCTTCTGCTTTCTGCCTTCTGCTTTTCAAAGATGGTGGAGAGTGGAGGATTCGAACCTCCGTAGGGCGTGGCCCGGCAGATTTACAGTCTGCTGCTTTTGACCGCTCAGCCAACTCTCCATGCGAGGAGCTGCTTCGAACTATCTGGAGCTGGCGACGGGACTCGAACCCGCGACCTGCTGATTACAAATCAGCTGCTCTACCAACTGAGCTATGCCAGCACCAATTCCTTCTAAGTTACGGATTTCAAAGACACGAACAGCCGTACCGGTGAGACGAAAAAAGACGGAGCTTTCCTGGCGGCGGCCGAAGAACTGCGGGTTATAGCAGGAAGCCTAACGGGACGCAAGCGGAGGCTTATTCCTCGCGTGCCAACAGGATACGGGGCATTCGGTTGGCGGTTGGCGGTTCGCGGTTGGCGGGGGAAACGTGGGTGGCCGGAGGTCTACCGCCACCGTCAAACGCCAACCCGCGTCTGGCGCACCACTTCGTAGCAGAGGACGGCTGCGGCGGACGCGACGTTGAACGAGTCGACGTGGCCGAGCATCGGGATCGAGACCGCGCGGTCGCAGTGCTCGGCGACGTTGCGCCGCACGCCTTTCCCCTCGCTGCCCATGACGAGCGCGACCTTGCCGGTGAAATCGATCTTGTCCGCGCGGTCGCCGTCCGCGGCCGCGGCGTAGACCCAGTAGCCCTTCTCCTTCAGCGTGTCGATCGCCCGGGCCAGGTTCGTCACCTGCGCGACGGCGACCCATTCCGAGGCGCCGGCCGAGGCCTTGATGGCCGCGGGGGTGAGACCAACGCTGTCGTGCTCCGGGATGACCACGAGGTCGACGCCGAAGCCGTCCGCCACGCGCAGAATCGCGCCGAAGTTCTGCGGGTCGGTGATGCTGTCGAGGATGAGCACGAACTTCGTGGCGGCGCTTTCCACGGTATCGTGAAAATCGGCGTACGCGCCGGCGTCGACCTCCGCGACCACTCCGTTGTGCACGTTGCCGCGGCCGGCGAGGCGGTTCACCTCGTTCGCCGAAAGGATCCGCAGCAGCACCCCGGCTTCCTTCGCCTCGGCCACGACCTTCTGCATGCGTCCGCTGTGCTCCCGCGCGATGGCCACGTAGCGCACGCGCTTCGGATGCGAGCGGATCGCCTCGAGGACTGGATTCGCGCCGTAAACGATCATCGGAAGGCGGAAGGATGAAGGATGAGTGATGAATGGGCAACAGGCGGCGGCAGCGTCGACGGATTCATCCTTTCGCCTTCATCCTTCATCCTTCGTACGCGATCGCGCGTGCGAGGCGACGAGCGACGCCTGGTCCCTCGTACACGAAGGACGTGTAGATCTGGACGAGGTCGGCTCCGGCCTCGAGCTTCTCGCGGACGTCGTCGACAGTGAAGACGCCGCCGACGCCGACGAGCGGATACCCCGGCCCGACGCGCTCGCGCACCTTGCGCAGAACGGCCGTCGACATGGCCATGAGCGGTGCGCCGGAGAGCCCGCCGCCCTCGACAGCGGTGGTGTTCGTGCAGATCATCCCGTCCGCCATTCTGCTGCAGATCGCGCAGATTTCGGCGATCCGCGCGTCGTCGAGATCCGGCGCGATCTTGATCAGCACCGGCCCGACTCTCACGGACCGGACGCCTTCCAACAGCGCCTCGAGGTGCTCCGGCTGCTGCAGGTCGCGCAGCCCGGGAGTATTCGGCGACGACAGGTTCAGCACCGCCGCATCCGCGTGCGGCGCGACGCGGCGATAGCACTCGACGTACGCTTCGACCGCGCCGTCGATCGGCACGTCGCGGTTCTTTCCGACGTTGACGAAGACCGGCACGGTCCGCTCGAACGCCCGCAGGCGCGCGGCGACGACGTCCGCGCCGTCGTTGTTGAACCCCATCCGGTTGACGAGGGCGCGCGCGTGCGGTTCGCGGAAGAGCCGCGGCTTCGGATTCCCGGGCTGCGGCCTCAGCGTCACCGTGCCGACTTCGAGAAACCCGAAGCCGAGAGCGGCGAGGAACGGCATCAGCGTCGCGTTTTTGTCGAAGCCTCCGGCGATTCCGATCGGCGAAGGGAGCTCCAATCCGAGGAGCTGGCGAGCCGCGGCAGCGGGCGGGCGGCAGACCCGCTCGAGGGCGCGCAGCACGATGGGGATCTCCTGCAGATGCTGCATCTGCTCGCTCGTCCACTCGTGCGCCGACTCGGCATCGAGGCGAAACAACGCACGGCGAAGCAGCTCGTAGATCATGAACCGAGGATGCGCTCGATCCGTGCGAGCGGCGACAGCACACGCCCATCGACTTCGCTCGCGCGGCGCAGCAGCGGAATCGAGCGCACGAGCTCGGGGCCATGCTCGAGTCCCGTCACGGCGAGGCGCAACGGCATGAACAGCCCTTTCCCCTTGAGTCCCGTCGTGCCCTTCAATCGCTCGACCATCGCCTTGTAGCTCGCCTCGTCCCTCGGAGCGCCATTCGCACGAAGCTCCTCCGCGAGCTTCTCCGCGAAGGCGCGCTCCACGGCAGGAGGCGTGTACTCGAGCACGAACCGCAGCGCGGCCGGGACCTCGGTCAGCCGGTGGATGCCCGTTTTCACGACGTCGATCCCTTCTTCCAGCCACGGAACATCGAAGAACGGCCGGACGAGCGTCGCCAGCTCCGCCGCGCTCAACGCGTGGATGGACTGCCCGTTCAGCCATTCGAGCTTCTGCGGATCGAACACGGCCGGCGCGGAGTTCACGCGATCGAGCGAGAAGTTGTCGATCGCGTACTGGCGCGAGAACACGTCCAGCCCATCCGGCGACGACCAGCCGAGCAGGGTGAGGTAGTTGACCATCGCGTCGGGAAGATAGCCCTCTTCCGCGCACGCGCTGACGGAAGTCGCGCCGTGACGCTTGGAGAGCTTCGTGCGGTCCTGGCCGAGAATCAGCGATACGTGTGCAAATTGCGGGACCTCCCAACCCAACGCGCGATAGATCAGCACCTGCCGATGGGTGTTCGTCAGATGCTCCTCGGCACGGATCACGTGCGTGATCTCCATGTCGTGATCGTCGACCACGACGCAGAAGTTGTAGACGGGAAAACCATCGGAACGGACGATGATGAAATCGCCGAGGGACTCCTTGCGCCAGGTGACCTCGCCGCGAATGGCATCGTCGATCGTGACGTCGCCGTCTTCCGGAACGTGGAAGCGGACGGCGTGCGGCGCATCGTCGTCACGACGGGTATGCCAACACGTCAGGTCGTAGTGCGGTGGACGTCCCTCCAACTCGGCCTTTTTGCGCTTCGCCTCCAGCTCCTCCTCGGAGCAGTAGCAGCGATACGCGACGCCGCTCCCGAGCAGCGCTGCCGCCGCCTCGTCGTACTGACCGCGTCTCTCCGACTGCCGATACGGCGCGTGCGGGCCGCCGATGTCCGGACCTTCGTCCCACGCCAGCCCCAGCCAGCGCAGATCGTCGAGCACCATCTGCTCCGACTCGCGGGTCGAGCGCGCCTGATCGGTGTCCTCGACGCGGATCACGAACGTGCCGCCGTGATGCCGCGCGTACAACCAGTTGAAGATCGCCGTACGCGCACCTCCGACGTGGAGGTGGCCGGTGGGGGAGGGAGCGAAGCGGACGCGAACGGACATCGGGGGCAGAGTCTATCCTGAGGAGCGAAGCGACGAATGGATCAGCACATCTATCCTGAGGAGCGAAGCGAGGAAGGATCTATGGAGCCCTCTCGTTGAACGTACTTCGGGGCGCGACTCGTGAGGGCTCCGTTGACCCTTCGGTCAGGGGTTCGAGCAGGCCCCAAGAGGCGCGTAGCGCCGAATGGATCGGAGCCCTCACGATGAACGTGCCTCGGAGCGCGACACGTGAGGGCTCCGTTGACCCTTCGCTCCGCTCAGGGTTTTCGCGGGAAGCCCTCAACATGAACCAGCTTGG
>CAZLGP010000067.1:0-82669 GCA_964558905.1 uncultured Thermoanaerobaculia bacterium
GCGCCAGCCCCTCGACACGCTCGAAGTGGCGCCGGTTCCTTGTGAGGAGCATGGCCCTGGAGGCGATGCAGATCCCCGCGATGAGCGAGTCGGCCATTCCGATTCCTCGTCCGCCAGCATCAAGCGATCGGCGAACGCCGGCTGCAGCGCGCACCGCGGGCATATCCAGAGGAAGGATGTCGAGGGCATCGAGCAGGTCACCGACCGCCTCCGATTGCCGTGGAGACCGGGCCCCCGCGAGAAGCTCAAACGCCGTGACACACGTGGTCGCGAAGCGCCCCGTCGCGAGCTCGATCGCGACGCGATCTGCACCGGGGGAGGACCCTCGCAGATAGTCAACGAGTACGTCGGTGTCGGCAACGATCATCGCCACAGCTCCCGGATCTCGCGCACGGCACCAACGAGATCTTCTCCATCGTCCCCGCTGAGCTTGCCTTGCGAAGCGAGCGCCCGCTGAACCGCCTCCTCCCGGCCTCCGACGTTCGAGAGGTAATGATCAATCGCCTCCCGGACGACCCCGGAGAAACCCTTGTCCCCGCGCCGGGCAGCTAGATCGAGGAGCCGCGCGCGTTGCTCGCCTGTGATCTCGACGGTTGTCCTCATGCGGAGGGAGTCTCTCATGCATGCACGTGCATGTCAACAACACGCGTCGCACCGGCAGCTCGTCTTGGACGCTCCGGGAGGGCGAGGGCATCGGCAGTGACCGGAGCATGCGCTGCGCCGCCAGCGCCTGCGGAACGTCTACGTCCCGGGGCGAGGACGTCGTCGCCGTCTTCGCGTCAACGAGGTGGAGTGGCCGGGGTGAGGCCCTCGCTCTTCGTTTTCGGAGCGGAAAGCGTGAGACGTGTAGAGGGTGAGCCTGAAAAGCACTCCACCCACGTGCCATCAAACGAACGGGTTGCCGCCGAACACACCGAAGAAAGAAGGCTTGACCCTGCGTCTACCGCTTCAGGTGTGCGCGCGTGCGTCCGCGGCGCGTTGGTCGGACATCATCGTGACCGCGAGGAGAACACCGCATCGCACATCATCGCAACGGCTTGAGACGCATGCCGATCCCCCCGCGCAGCAACGAAGGTGGGACGTGTCCTCTTCTGGTTTTGTTCGGGTCGTGAAACCGATCAGGGAAAGAGGAACGACGCTACACCTGCTGCCTCACTTAACGTGCGTAGCATGTGTGCGACCTCGCCTAGAATCGCGAACATGCCCGAAGCTCAGGATCGCCACACTGTTTTCGTCTCCTATTCGTGGGACTCTGAAGAACACAAGCAGTGGGTGCGCGGCGTTGCCGAAGCACTCGACCGAGAACCTGAGATCGAAGTGACCTTTGATCAGTTCGACGTGTGGGCAGGGAAAGATCTCACGCACTTCATGGAGCGAGGGCTCGAATGCGAACGGGTCGTCGTCGTGAGCACGCAGACCTATGTCAGGAAGGCTCGCGAACGGGTCGGAGGCGTCGGATACGAGTGCAGCCTCATCACTGCCGATCTCGTGAAGGATATGAGACAGGACACGTTCATCCCGGTTCTCCGCGTGGGTGAGGACGTTCCAGCATTCCTTGGCACGAAGCTTTGGCTAGATTTCCGAGATGACACGCGATTCGAAGAGTCGATGCGGAGGCTGTTTGCCGCGATCAGAAGAGAGGCTGACGCTCGGCGTCCCGAAAAGCGCTCAGCAGGCGGTGTCACGACGGGTGTAGCACAATTGGAGGAAGAAATAACGTACCGCGCGCGCGGCCGAACGTCGAGCCCGCAGATCGTGCTCGAAGGAAGACTTGCCCACCGTGAATCGCAGGGGCGTAAGGAAGGCATGTATCTTCACAACGTGGGCGACGCGGCCGCGTTAGAAGTGCACATCGAGCCGCTCGGACACGAACCGAAATGGATGATGTTCGGTGAGGTCGCCGTAGTGAGACCGGACACGAATCCGGTGGAGGTCCCGATCACGTTCGTCGATGCCGCCGATGTGTTTGAAGTCGGAGCCTACATCTCGATGATCTCGACGCTTCGCGGCCAAGCCACTATCACCGACGACGTCGCGGCCCACGACGCACATCCGCTTCGGATCACCTACCGTGACCGAGAAGGAACCGAGTACGTTACCGACGAGTACGAGTTGCATTTCCACGAATCCAAGCCTTTCATCGCGGCAAACGCCTATTACGAAGTACAGAGAAGGCGGAGTGCATGCGCTCCGGAGCGTATCCCACCGAATTCCGGGAGAATTCCGGCATCGGCAGCTCGACCCCGCATCCGCCTCAGCAGGAGCCAGCGTGTGGTCAAGAAGCCCGTGGACACCAAGACCATGATGCAGGGTCTCCACCTTCCGCTGTTTGATGTGAGAAATACAGGTGAGGAAGAAGCCTTCGATGTCCTTGTTACGCTTCAGCCGACGAGTGACCTAATAGTCACGTCGCGCCGCATTGATCATCTACCAGCAGGCGGAGAAAAGAGCGTCGTCCACGGTGACCTACGATACGAACGAAACGGTGTTGCAACAGAGCAGCTGAACTTTTGGATCTATATCGCGGCCGCAAACATAGGCGGACCGAGAATCAGGCTGCCGCTGCGTGCTTTGGTAAGCTACCGTGACCGGCGAAACAAGCACTACACCACGATGTATGACGTGGATTTTGAGGCATGCACGTTTATCACTGATGAGGAGTGACCGAGTAGGGTCTTGGAACCCCATAGCTTCAGCGGCCCCCGGTGAGGAGGGGGTGAGGAGGGGTGGGGGCAGGCCTTCGCTCTTAGTTTTTGGGGCGGAGAACGAGTGTAGAGGGTGAGCCTGAAAAGCACTCACCCATGTGCCGCCAAAGGAACGGTTACGGCCGAACACACCGAAGAACGAAAGGCTGACCGTACCCCGGATGATGATCGCTCCCGCCGCGGCTCGTGTGGGACCGAGCGCCGAACTCATCACTCGGTCTTCGACGGTGTCCCGCACGTCCGTCAGCATGCGCAGACGATCGACGAACGAGGGCGAAGGACGTGCTTTCGTTCCGTTGCGCTCCGAGCGACACGCCGTCCACAACCTACTTCACCATCGAGACCCTGCCGCAACCGAGCACTTTCGTCGCCATCGTTTTGAGGCGAAATAGCGTCGCTACGAGCCGCCGAACGGCATGCACCATGAGCTACCGTCCTCTCCACATGTGATGTCGAAAGATGGAATGAACGACAATCGGCAGGGACGATGAAGCTCCTGATCGACACAAACATCGTGATCCCGCTGGAGCCGACCGGTCGTGCGGATCTGCACGCGAACACGCCGGCGGCTACCGCGCTCGCGCAAATCGCGATGGCGGGCGGCCATCAGCTGTACGTTCACCCCGCGATCGGCGAGGACATCGCGCGCGACAGAAACGACGAGCGCCGCGAACTGCGCGAGGCACTCCTCGCGAAGTACCTGCTCCTCGACCATCCTCCCGCAAGCACCAATGTCGACCGCGTCCTCGGCACGCCTCCGCGCGCCAGCCACGATTACGTCGACCACCAGCTCCTCGCCGCACTCCACGCCAACGCGGTCGACTACCTCGTTACCGAGGATGGTGACATGACGCGGAAGGCCAAGCGCCTCGCCATCGAGCAGCGCGTCTTCACGATCGCCGCGGCGGCGTCGCTCCTCAGGAGCCTCTTCGACGTCAGCCCACCGCCACCTCCGGCTGTCATAGAGACACGCGCCTACTCGCTCGCACCCTCGGACCCCATCTTTGCGTCGTTTCGCGCCGACTACCTCGGCTTCGATGACTGGCTCACACGCTGCCAGCGCGAGCAGCGGCAGACGTGGCTCGTGCAGATGGACGGCCGGCACGCGGCGCTCGCGATCGTCAAAGAAGAGAAGAACACGGAAGAGCTACTCGGCGGCAGGACGCTCAAGATCTGCAGCCTCAAGGTGAGCGATGACTTCCGCGGGTTCCGGCTCGGCGAGCTGGTGCTGAAAGCTGTGTTCGCGTATGCGGAGTCCAACCGGTACGCCGGCCTGTTCGTGACGGTGCTGCCCAAGTACGAGGAGCTCGTCGACCTGCTCGCAGACTTCGGTTTCACCGACACCGGCAAGCAGACCGCGCTTGGAGAAATGGTCCTCGCGAAGCGCTTCACGCCGGATGTGACTGTCACCGATCCGCTCCTCTTCAACGTTCTTTTCGGACCGGCGGCGATCGTGCGCGACGAGAAGCACGCGTACATGATCCCAATCCAGCCCCAGTTCTCGGACGTCCTCTTTCCTGAAAGCGCCTCGATGCAGTCGCTTTTTGCTGGCCGGTTCGCGTTCGGAAACGGGATCCGCAAGGCGTACCTCTGCAACGCAAGCATGCGCAGCGTCGGCCCTGGCGCGACGCTTTTTTTCTACCGCTCGCAGCGCGAGCAGGGCGTGATCGCGGTCGGAGTGCTCGAACGGTGTGTGGTTGCCTCCGAACCGGAGGAGATCGCGCGTGAGGTGGCGCGACGCACTGTGTACACGTTCGCGGAGATGGCGGACCTCGCGGCGCGCGGCGAGGTGCTCGCCCTCCTGTTCCGGCAGGCGCGCGTCTTGGTACCATCTATCGAGGCGCGCGATCTCATTGCGGCGGGCGTGCTGTCGGGACCACCGCAGTCCATCCAACGGGTGCGGGAGGAGGGTGCGAGATGGCTTTACCAGCGGATTGCAGCGTAGCGTTGCTGCCGATCAAACCGATTTACGCCGACGCCATCGTCGAGGGACGCAAACACGTCGAGTTCCGTAAGACGCGGTTCCGGAGGCGTGTCACGCACGTCGCGATCTACGCGAGCACGCCAGTGCAGAGGATCATCGGGATCTTCCGCGTCGTCGATTGCGAGCATGCCTCCCCGGAACGGTTGTGGGAGCGTCACCACGCGATCGGCGCAATCTCCAGCGCCGACTTCAAGACGTACTACGCCGACCTCGATAGCGGCGTTGCCATCCACATTGCCGATGTCCTCCGCCTCGCCTCTCCGGTGCCGCTGAACGCGCTGCGCGTCCGCGCGCCGCAGAACTTCTGCTATCTGACCGACTCCGAGACGGCTCGATTACGTCAGGCGATGGTGGTGACGGCGCCGGCGCGCCGCACAAAGACGCGCGCAACGGCTCCACCCGAGAATGTGCGATTGGCGCGATGACCTGGAGATCCGTGGAGCTCCGGAAAAACCGCAGCATCCTTCCGCGCCGCGTAGTACTTCTGGTTGCCGTCGCGGGAGACCGTGACGAGCCCCGCGCTTTCGAGACGCTGGAACTGCCGGTGGACCGCGCCGGCCCCGCTCCCCGCCATCCGGATCACTCGGCGCTCTGAAACCGTCGCTCCGGCTGGCCGAAAGCAGGCCGAGCACCCGTTGCTGGACCGGCGTAAACAGCGCGGATGTGACCGCGTTGGCCGCTCCTCGGCATCGCCCTTCCCATTTCGGGAATGATCCTACCCGATCTGGGAATGGATGCAATTGCATGCGGTGACCTGGGTTGCGAGTGTCGTGAACTGCCATCATGGCCTCCATGCTGGATGACTTCGTTCTAGACTGATGCGGTGACCGGTGACATCGAGCGTCTCCTGACACAACTCTCGGACGCCGGCGTCCGGTATCTCGTCGTCGGCGGCGTGGCGGTCGTTCTTCACGGATATCTTCGGGCCACGGCGGATCTCGATCTGGTCGTCGACCTCGATCCCCGAAACGTCACCGTGGCCGTCGATCTCCTCGAGAACCTCGGATTTCGTCCACGTCCTCCGGTCTCCATCCGCTCCTTCGCGAATGCCGAGGAACGAGAGCGTTGGATCGAGGAGAAGAATCTCCAGGTCTTTTCGCTCTGGCATCCGGAGAAGCCGGGGTTCGAGGTCGACCTGTTCGTCAGGCAGCCGTTCGACTTCGCCGCCGCATTCGCCCGCGCCAGCGTCGCCACTCTGGGCAGCACGGCGGTCTACGTCGCGTCCATCGATGATCTCGTGGCCATGAAGCGAACGGCCGGCAGAGCACGCGACAAGGAAGACATCGAAGCATTGCTTGCGTTGCAGAAGGCAAGATGAGCGGCGACACTGTTCACGCTACTGGTGACGCCCCGCGGAGCCGCGACGAGCCTCACGACGGCACGTTCGAAGGCACTCGCCGGCGCCAGCTTCTTGCCGGCCTCGAGCTCGAGCCAGTGGAGCGTCTTCGCTGGCTCGAGCGCACGATGGACGAACTGCGCAGACTCCGAGGAAAGGCGGCACCGCCAGGTCATTCCTGAAGCCAATCGCCGGCTGCGCTCGTTGGCCACGTCGATCCCATCTGCGGGATTCTGGGTTCAGACCTCCGCCGAAAACCCTCCCGCCACGCGCCGCGTTTCCGATGGCGCCCTCAGATCCGCTCGGTCCCAACCGGAACCGCTGCCGCGCCCCGCCGGGGATGTGACGCGTCGAGGCTACAATCGGCGGGAGATGAGCATCTACCTGTCGATGAATCGGCCTCCGGAGTCCCGATCATGAGCACGATGCGCGACGAGTTTCTCAGCGAGGAGGATCTGGACCTCCGCAATCTCTCTCAGAGCGAGTTGATCGCCTGATGGGACGAGTGGCTCCGTCTGGCGCAGGCCACGAACGACCTCGACCGGGATGACTACACACACGGCGTGTTCGTGCGTGTGGATCGCTGAACCTCTGCTCCTGCGGTCGCGCATCGTCGAATTTGTCCGGATCCGGACCCGGGTCGTTTCCGCGGCGCGTTCCATCATGAGAGCGACGCGCCGCGAAAGATCCCTCTCTCGGTGAGGAGTGTCCCGAACCGCGCGAGGGTACACCCGGCACGATCGGGAATTCCTCGTTTGTGGCAGTCTTACCGTCATGAGCGAACGAGAAACCGAGAACGCCTCCCCCATCTACGCGCCGACGGACATTCCCGAGGAAGAGCAGGCGACGCAGACCGCGGACGACATTGCCGCGGACGTCGTCGTCGAAGAGGACTTCTCGCTGGAGGCAACATCAGCGGAAGCTGCCGCGGCACCGGCGCCGTGGCGTGTTGCGAAAGCCCTGCTCGCGCTGCGCGAACAGGTGAACGCGATGGCTCCGACTCGCCGCAAGAAGAGCGACGGCACGATCGGCGACGCCGCGCATGCGAGCCGCGATTCGGATCACAACCCGTGGGTCCGCGACGCAGGCGTCGGCGTCGTCACGGCGATGGACATCACCCACAACCCGGACGGTGGGTGCGACGCCGGTGCGCTGGCGAATACGCTCCTCGCCAGCCGCGACCCGCGCATCAAATACGTGATCTTCAATCGCCGCATCGCGAGCCATCTGCAGAAAGGCCCGGCCGCGCCGTTCCAGTGGCGCCCGTACGGCGGATCGAATCCCCACACGAAGCACGTGCACATCTCGGTACGTGATGTGAAAACGGCTTACGACGCGACGGACCGCTGGACGATCCGGTAACGGCCGGCCAAGGCGGCCGGCCGCCCGTCAATGGTCCGAGGCATCAATCGGCGGGAGATGAGCATCCACCTCCGCCGAATCGCGAAACGCCTCATGCACCAGCGCGGGAGGCATTTCGAATCTGGTCTCCCGCTGTCGCAAGGAATTCGCACGCGATCGCCGACACGCTCGCGATCGCCGACGCCTGCCGCGGTCGCATGCACCGCGCCCGCTACCGTTTCCTCTTTCCGCCCGAAGTCCGATCCCTCACCGCCCGCCACCACCACCGAGACACAGCGTCACACGCGCGAGGGGCTCGGTCCGAATCTATTCCGCAGTCACAGCAGCCATCCGGCATTGGCGCAACGCAGCAGCGTTCCGGCCCGGAGTGACGGGCGGCAAGAGCAATCGCGCTGGAGCCCGAGATCCGATCCGCAATTGGTCAGACGCGGAAATCAGCGCCCCCGTCCGTCTATGCAGTTCGAACAATCGGCGCAACCGAACCACGTCGCAGCGCCGCGCCGCCGTCTACGACGCAGAAAGGAGACCTGAAAGGGGAAGTTCACAACTGTCAGTTCCGTCGACCAGGTGAGACATTCATCGCCGCCAGAGCGGCGACATCACGATTTGCCAAACAGAAGGGAGATATCCTCGTGATACGCATTCCTCGCTATGCAACCGCCGCATCATTCGCCGTCGTACTCCTGACGAACACATACACCGAGCCACCGCTATACGCCCAAAGTAGAGCCGCAACCGCAAAACTGCATGCGACAATCGATCGCTCCGTGCTTCGGGTCGGAGGTCTGCATTTTCCGCATGTAGCGGCTTCGAATAAGACGAGCAGCGACGCGTGTTGTGCGCCCGGCGACACGCGAAACGTTGACAACGTCGCCACGATCGATCTGTCGTCGCCGAAGGGCATGGCTAAGAAAAAATACGTTCCGGCGACAGGATATGCCGAATCAGTGTACTCACCACCACTTTCTTGTTGGGTCATCTCCAGCTATCGCCGGCAGTTGAATTCTGCCAACGACCCCTACGAAGCGACCACTGACGCGCAGCCTCCCGGCTTTCAATACGTGACGACGACGGAATTCACGAGCACCCTCGAGACCATGAACAACTACGTCGGACACCTGAACATCGCCGACACCTACAAAGCCGACCTCAAGGCGAAGCTCGAATCATTCGTGAAGAGCTACAGTAGCTATGCAAACAACATCCGGACTTCACATTCACAGGTGCGGCATCGTGCGCGCGTGCAAGGCCGCGGCGCGTTCAACGGCAGATCGTGGTACAAGGCCGCCGTCAACACTTCCGAGATCTGCTGCCCGCGCGAGGTTCGCGACGCAGCAGCTTTGGAAGCAACGCTGAAGGAATGGGTCGATCAGGTAGTGGCCGACTCCGGACTACTCTCCACTGCGACTTCCTACACGGGCTCGTTCATCAGTTCCGCCGGGCGCTATGTCACGGCTGAGGGCGGTGGCGGAAGCAGCGTGACGTGTAACCGGACCGCCAAGGGGACGTGGGAGACGTTCGAAATCGTAGATAAGAACGGCGGCAGCCTCACGTCCGGCGATGAGATCAACATTCGCGCTTCCAACGGAATGTACGTCGTGGCTGAAGGTGGTGGAGGTGGCGCGGTCAACGCGAATCGGCAAGTACCGTCAGTGTGGGAGACATTCACGATCCTGAAGCGTGGCGGCGCGGACGGCGTCATCGTTTCAGGTGATTCCATTGCTTTGCGTTCGATCGGCGGCCGATTCGTCACAGCCGAGGGTGGCGGTGGCGGTGCCGTCGTCTGCGACCGCACCGCAGCTCACGAGTGGGAGACGTTCAGATTCATCACACCATAGTCGCTCCTCGATCGAAGGCCAAACCACGGATTGCGCCGGTGCGACAGTCGGCTCGCTGACGTTCGCAGGTGCCGGCGCAATTCGAGGGCGCGCTTCTAGTTCTGATGCTCTCCGAAACGGCTCTGGCGGCGAGATCGTGGGACCCGCATCGCGGGCATCCGCGCATCGGAGAGCTCAGGACATGATTGTGGAGAGCGCTGCCGGCACGTTGCCCTTCCGGCCTCTGGAGTCTCGATCAGGAGCACGGTGCGCGACGAGCGGACCTGTCGATGATCGGGGCAAGCCCATCTCGTCATAAAGAAGATCTCCGTGATCGGCAGAATCGAATTCCCTTAGAGGCGGTCGACCCACTCCGGCAGAGAGGATGGCGATTCCACCACCGCAGAATCGCTCACCGCGGCGGTGAGAATCGCCCGCGCCTCCGCCTCCATGCTTCGTCCTCTTCGGGGTGCGCGTACTCTCAACCGGTCACGAACGTCGTCCGGAAGATTGCGGATGTTGAGAACTGCCATCACGGCCTCCAGTGCTGTCAGTGCTGGCAACGACAACTTTCGCAGCGAGCGCAAATTTCCGGGTGGAGGGTGTGCCCTTCGGGGCTGCCGTTGAACGCCCAGATCGAAGTGATCGGAGACATCAGCCGCCCCTGGACTCGACTCGAACGCCAAAGGCGGAGTCGTGGTGACTGCTTCCGGTCATCTCCTCGACACGTTTGCGTCATGGCTGGATCGCGCTTTGAATGTCGGTCGCGGCGAAGTCGTCCCCCTTGAACAGAAGTGGCTCCCCCGACGCCTTGGCGAGGCCGTAGGCGAAGCAATCCCCAAAATTGAGCTGGGCAGGATGCCCGGAGCCCTTCCCATAGGCGCGGTATGCGGAGCGTGCGAGACGGGCTTGTTCGTGGGTCACCGGTATCACTTCGATCGAGGCCTCCCGGATGAAGTCATCGAACGCATTGCTGCCGATGGCTCCGGAACCGCTGTCGATCCGAATCGCCGTCTCGAGCCAGTTCGCTGCCGAGATCCTTCGCACCTCGGCTGCGACGATGGCTCCAGCGTGCGCTGCTGCGTCCGGCTCGCCGAAGAGGATGGCCAGAACTGCGGAACTGTCGATGATCATCGCGGCAACCCAATCTCGTCGTAGAGATGATCTCCGTGATCGGCAGAATCAAACGGCCTTTTCATCTGTCCCGCGCACCGGCGGCCGATCTCGACGAGTCGATCGGAAAGGCCGGATTCCCGCCCTCTCCGGCGTTCCCGTTCAAGCCGTTCCCTGAGCGCCTGCTTCACGGCTTCGGTGAGACTTTGGCCGGTCTTTTCGGCAAGCTCCCGGGCGAGATCATCCGTCTCCTGATCCTTGATACTGAGCGCCATTTTCTGCCTTTCCGCCTAAGTCTGGTGCTTTTCCGGATTCAACGGGGGTCCGGCCTCGTCCATTCCGGCCAACGGGACCGGTTTTGCCCCGCCCGCGTTCGCGCGACCGGCCTGTCTCTCTTCAATCCCTGGAACCGATGAGCCGGTCGCCTCCCCGTGTGTGGGGCTCCCCGCCGCAGCGCCCGCCGCCGCATCGCCGCAACTCCGGTACAATCGATAACTTCGACAACTCTTGGAGAAACGATGCCTGAAAAAATCGGACCGTACACGGTCGTATCGCAACTTGGCCGCGGAGGCATGGGGGTCGTTTACAAGGGCCGCGACGAGTCGCTCAACCGCTTCGTCGCCATCAAGGTCCTGACCGAGAAGCTCAGCGAGGATCCGACTTACCTGCAGCGGTTCGTTCGTGAGGCCCAGGCGGCGGCGGCGCTGTCCCACGCGAATGTCGTGCAGATTTACTTCACCGGGCAGGACGACGAGGGGCATCCGTACTTCGTCATGGAGTATGTCCCCGGGCGGTCGCTCGACCAGGTTCTCCGCAGCGAAGGACGGATCGACGACCCGCGCGCGTCGCAGCTGATGCTGCAGGCCGCGCACGGCCTGGCCGCGGCGCACGACCTCGGCATCATCCACCGCGACATCAAGCCCGCAAACCTCATGCTCGACGACCGCGGCGTAGTGAAGATCGCCGACTTCGGCCTGGCCCTCCCCGCCGACGCGGAAACCCAACTCACCGCGACCGGCATGTTCGTCGGCACTCCCGGCTATCTCTCCCCCGAGCAGTGCGCCGGCGAGAAGGCCGACCACCGCACCGACATCTACGCCCTCGGCGTCACCTACTACATGTTGCTGACCGGGACACCGCCATTCCGGGGCCAGAGCCCGCTCGCGCTGATGAAGCAGATCCTCGACGCCAATCCCCCCGACGTCACGACCGTCAATCCGAACATCGATCCGGAGTCGCGGCGCATCCTCGCCAAGATGATCGCGAAGGAGCGCGAGGAGCGCTACCAGACCTGCCATGAGCTCGTCGCCGATCTCGAGAACCTCCTCGCCTCGATGGGCGTTCGCAGCATGACCGCGGGCCTCGCGACACGTACGGCGTCGTCGTCGCCCGCGGCCCTGGCGGCGATGGCGGCACCCACGCTGGCGTTCGTTTCGCCCGGCGACTCGAATCCCGCGACGCTTCCCACGGCGGCAGTCTCAAATCCCGGGACGCTTCCCTCGGCGTCAGTCTCAAATCCCGGGACGCTTCCCTCGGCGGCAGTGACATTGCCGGAGACTCCACTGGCTGCCGCGCCGACGAGTCCGGCGATGGCCATGCCTCAGACGAAGAAGGGAACGTCGTCGCGCACGATTCTCGTCGCCGCTCTGCTGGCGTTCGTCCTGCTCGCAGGAGGCGCGGTCGCGGCGGTTTTGTACGGAACGAAATTTCTCCGCGGCGTCACCGACGGACCTCAGGAAGCAGCGGCGGATGCGACGCCGGCCGTTGCCGCTCCGGCGTCGAATCCTCCTCAGGAAGCGCTGCTGTCCCAGTCCATCACGGTTCCGGGTTCCCGGGTAGACCAGAGTGCGCCGGAACCCGTTTCGTCGCCCGTCCCGGCGCCGGGCGCAACGCACCCGTCCCCTGCCCAACCGGCGGGTCAGCCCGCCGCACAGACGCGTGAGCGACAGGCCGAGGCCAGCCCGATCGTCACGCCGGCGCGCGAGCCGAAACGCCGCGCTCTCTCGGGAGTGGCCGTCGCGGCGATGGGAGATCAGACCCTCCTCGGCGCCGTGTCGGGCGTTCTGCGGTCGGAAGCCGAGGAGGCAGGTCTCGAAGTCGTCGACGCGCACGCGCTGCCGTCGACGGAGGACCTGCTGCACGGCCGCGCGGGCGTGCGCGATCTCATCGCTCAGCTCCGGGATGAGGGGTACGCCGTGCTCATGCTGGCGCGGATCGAGCCCACCGGGCAGCGTGAGCTCTCTTATTACGGCCGCCGCGACACCTCATTCCAGGCGCGGGTCACGGTCACCGCCTACGACCTCGCCACCGGCCGCCCCTTCGGAACGCCGCAGACCGGATCGATGAGCTACACGTCGATCAATGTGGACAGCGAGTCGGAGGACGTCGTGACGCCTCTGGCGCGAGCGACTGCGCGGACGATTCGCGATCGGTGACTAGCGCCCAGGTACCGACCTCTACGACGAGGAGAATTTTTGCCTCGTTCGTCGTCGCCGCGATACGCTGAAAAAAAGGAGGAAGGAACACCATGCCCGTGCATCACATCCCCGAGGGGTACCACAGCGTGACTCCGTATCTCGTGATCGACGGGGCCGCCCGCGCCATCGAGTTCTACAAGCAGGCCTTCGGCGCGACTGAAGTCATGCGCATGCCCGCGCCCGGCGACAGGATCGGGCACGCCGAGATCCGCATCGGAGACTCGCACGTCATGCTCGCCGACGAGCATCCCGAGCAGGGACACCACGGCCCGAAATCGATCGGCGGCACGCCGGTGGGTCTCATGATCTACGTGGAAGACGTCGACTCCATGTTCCGGACCGCGATCTCCCTCGGCGCCACCGAAACCCGTCCGGTCGAGAACCAGTTCTACGGCGACCGCACTGGCTCCCTCACCGACCCCTTCGGCCACAATTGGATGATCAGCACACACATCGAAGACGTATCGCCGGAAGAGATGGAGCGGCGCATGAAGGCGATGGGCTCCTAGTGTCGTGTCACGGCCGGCGGCGGTGGTTGCTCCGCCTCACGGCACGGAGCCGATCATTCGACGTCGCGGCTTCGGGCGGCGCAGCGCCTGCTTGTCCCCCGCAGCTAAGAGGCACAGGCGGCGGTTCGTTGAGCGAGGGGCCTGGCGGGAAGGCTCGATGTCAGGATCAAGGCTGGGGACGATCGTGGATCGGCCTGGCCCCCGACGCACTTGGCGTCCCAGAAACGAATCGGTGGAACGAGCGCGTGTCCAATTGGAAGGTGCACAGAAACTTGTGGCTCGCCGGACGATGACCGGCGTCACGAGGTGGATCCGATCCCCTACTATTCGTCATGCCCATGGACTTGGCAGCCGTGCGCCGGATCGCCATCACCGCGATGTTTGCGGACGACTACCTGATGGAGTGCGTCGTGCTCAAGGGCGGCAATGCATTGAGTTTGATACATTGCATTGGTCAGCGCGCATCCCTCGATCTCGACTTCTCCATCGAGACGGATTTCCCCGATCCCGACGCCGCGAAGGAGAGGATTTTTCGCTCCCTTCAATCCCGGTTCGACTCTGCTGGCTACGTAGTTTTTGACAAGTCGTTTCAACCACGCCCGACGACGCCCAAACCGCAGCAGTCCAAAAGATGGGGAGGCTACCAAGTCGATTTCAAGCTCATCGAACGATCAAAGTTCTCCCGGTTGAATGGTGATCTCCAAGCCATCCGTCGCGATGCTCTTGTTGTCGGTCCGGCTCACGTGCGCACGTTTACTATCGACCTCAGTCGCTACGAGTATTGCGCGCCGAAGCAGGAAAGAACCCTCGACGATTTCCTCATCTACGTCTACTCCCCGGAGATGATCGCCTCAGAGAAACTGCGTGCTATCTGCCAGCAGATGCCGGAGTACCCGCAGACTGCGAATCGCCGGGCGCGGGCAAGGGACTTCTACGACATCGTTGCGATCACAAGCGCATGTTCCATCGACTTTGCGGACGCGACTATTCACGATCTCGTGCGCAATATCTTCGGCGCTAAGGAAGTACCACTGTGCCTCTTACCCAAGATCTCGACCGTTCGTGAATTTCACCGCTCAGACTGGCCCAAGGTCGAGCAGGCAACCGCACGTTTAGAGGGCACGTTTGACGACTACTTCGACTTCGTGGTCGCTCAGGTCGAGAGGTTAGAGCCCCTTTGGGTAGAATAACTTCCACTCTTCGTCGTAGGCGGGATCGACGATTCCGTGAGCGAGGTAGAAGTTAAAGCGGACGCCCAAGTCTTTCAAGCGGCTGTATTTGGCTGGTTCGTATTCGGCTCGTTGCATGAAAAACCCAATCGCTTGATGGTATGGGTACACGTAACCGAGCTTCTTCAGGGTAGCGAGCAGCACATTGGTTGACACCAGCGAACGTGCCCCTGCAAAAGCCTCCAGCACGTGGCTCACACCACCCGCGTAAACGGGGCGAACTGCGCTGTCAATGAGCGTCCTTTCGAGCTTTGTAGCGGGTAGGGTCTCCCCGGTGGGTCCCGGAAACGCCGCCACTTCAAGTCTCCCGGTATTCTTTCCTGCGATCACTACTACTTGGGTGCCGTCGAACTCATACGTGAGGTTAGAAATCCTCTGCTTGTTCCGAAAAGCGCGGTCGATTCCGTCTTGCGTCAAGGCTGAACGCGGCGCGGGCTTCGGTGATTGTTCTTGGTTGATGTAGAAAGTTCGCGGGACTTCATTCGTGAGGTTGTGCAGAAAGATGGCGGTTCCATGCGAGAGATAGGCGTTCGGCTTCACCGAAAGAGCGATCTCCATCTTCGAAGCGTCTCCCCACACATACCGTCTCACGGAAGTATAGGACGGCGAGTACAGCTCGATCTCGCGGAGCTTGGCCGACCGAGCCAAAAATGTGATGAAGTCCGGCACCGTAGTTCGCTGGGCCAGCCGCCAGTACTCGCGATGTTCGCTGAGGATCGATGCGATTTGGCGCGCCGAAAAGACGCGAGTTGGTTGCCTATCGAGCTCAGCAACAATGTCCCGTTTGGCGATCTGGAGGCGGGTCGGCATAGCCGTTTCGGAGTTTAACAGATGGCGGTCGTGCTAGGTATATATACCTAGCACGATCTGACGCCGTGAGTCACTCCCGACGGGGCGTCACCGGGGCGTGCTGGCTGATGGCACTAGGTATATATACCTAGTGCCACCACGTTGACCGGAACTGTTGGAGTCGTGGATGAGGGTAGCTGCGCAGGTATATATACCGCGCAGCTACCCTCATGGGACGGCTCCACCCCTTCTGGTCGATGGTCCTTCGCCTCGCGAGGAAGACGGCATGTCGGGTCAACTCGGAATGGATAGGAAGTAAGTTGTCGATGTATCAAGCATTTAAGTGATCCACGCGTCCCTCCAATCCCCTCGTTGAACTGCAATCTGCCGAGGAACGCGCGCAGCCGCAAGCGACGCTGGGCGATCCCAGAACGCGAAGCTCCGCGACCGCCCGCCCGGCAGCGCGTTTTCCTTCAATCAGTACCTGGTCGAGGACGCCGAGCCGCTCCTCTTCCACACCGGTCCGCGTCGCCTGTTTCCGCTGGTGCGGGAGGCTGTGAACCAGGTCCTCCCCGCGGAGCGCCTCCGCTGGATCGCCTTCTCCCATTTCGAGGCCGACGAGTGCGGGTCACTCAACGAGTGGCTCGCCATCGCACCCGCGGCGCAGCCTCTCTGCAGCGCCACCGCGGCCATGGTGTCGGTCGCGGACGTGGCGGACCGCGAGCCTCGAGGCCTCACCGATGGCGAGACCCTCTCGACGGGCCGGCGCACGCTGCGCTGGTTCGACACGCCGCACTTGCCGCATGGCTGGGAGACCGGCTATCTGGCCGACGAGTCGACGGGCACGCTCTTCTGCGGGGACCTGTTCACGCAGCCCGGCCGCGGCGAGCCGGCGCTCACGACCTCCGACATTCTCGGCCCCAGCGAATCGTTCCGGCAGGCCATGGACTACTACGCCCACTCGAAGAACGACGGCCGGCACTTCGCCAGACTGGCCGCGTTCGAGCCGCGCACTCTGGCCTGCATGCACGGCAGCGCATGGCAGGGCGACGGTGCGGCCCTGCTCCGCGAGCTCGCCCGCTCCGTGGAAGCGTGAGCATCGGCCGCGGGAGACACGTGAAGAGCGGCGGGTCGTGAGACCCGCCGAAATGCGGGCTAGAAAAACGTCAGGCGCGTTGCGCCGCCCGAAGCCGCGACCGTCGAATCCACCGGAGACGTGCCGCAAGGCGGAGCAACCAGCGCAGCCGGCCGTGCCGGCCGCGCCGCTTCTTTTGCCAGCCTTCGCGCGAGTTGCTCGCGCGCGGTTGCTGCGTACCTTCGGCAGGCGTCGGGATCCACCAGCCCCTCGCCCGCACGGCGCGAGGCCATGGCCGAGGCGCCGGGATGGGGGGTGAGGAGGACGTCGCACGGGAGATCCTCGAGCAGATCGAAGGCGCGATGGAAACCGGCAATTGCGGCGGCATTCTCCGAATAGAGGAAGCCGTCCGCCGAGATCGGGGTGAGGCTGTCGGCGTAGACGATGCGGAGGCAGCGCTCTGCCTCGCACGCGGTCCAGGACCAGCTCGTGCCGCCCAGCGTGTGTCCCGCCGTCGGATGCGACTGCAGCGAGAGAGTGCCCGCCTCGAGCACCGCGCCGGCGGCGAAGCGCTCCACGTCCGGCACCGCGGGGAAATCGAGCAGCACCCCGAACTGCGGATCATCAGCGCCCGAACGCCCCTTCTCCAGGACCGGTGCGCTCGCCTCGCTCGCCGCGACGCGCGCTCCGCTGGCACGCTTCAGCGCGGCGATCCCGCCCGCGTGATCGAAATGCGCGTGCGAGTTGAGGATCAGGACGACGTCGGCCGGGTCGAGACCGAGCGTCTTCACGTTCTCCAGAATCCGCGGCGCCGATTCCGGCAGTGCGCCGTCGATGAGGACGTGTCCTCCGTCGGACGTGATGAGGATCGCGCTGAGCCCTTTCGTCCCGACAGAGTACGTGTTGCCGAAGATGCGATAGGGAGTCTCCGGCGCGTCCCACTCCGCGCAACTCGGACAGTCCTCGGCCGGGTACGCGGCCACGAGCGGATCCGCGGTCTGTGCAGGCGCGCCGAGCGTTTGCAGCAGGACCGCCGAAGAGAGCAGGAATCGGAAGAGCCGGAACATCGCCGCATCATACCGACGGAGGACGCTACGGACGAGCGTCTCAGCGCTATCCGATCGGC
This sequence comes from uncultured Thermoanaerobaculia bacterium, assembly GCA_964558905.1. Taxonomy (GTDB): domain Bacteria; phylum Acidobacteriota; class Thermoanaerobaculia; order Gp7-AA8; family Gp7-AA8; genus QHVT01. The sequence continues at coordinate 17,523 of CAZLGP010000067.1, forward strand.
CAATGGGAATTCCTCCGGCAGAAGGGCGATGGCATGACCCCGCCGTAGAAAAGCCCTGACACCGACGAGGTAGCTCCCGGCGCAGTAGCCCTCATGCACGATGAAGCGGATAAGGCGTTACGCGAACACCGGCTTCACCGATCCGAGAAGCCTCGAGAATCTGCAAGCACGCGAACACGAGCCAGAAGGTCGACCGCCGCGTCGATGAGACCAGTCAGAAGCTTCTCGTCGACCAATCCGCTGCCTTCGTATTCGGTTGCGTTCCGCTCGCGGTGACATCGATCAAGTAGCCGCCACGTCGCTGTGTCGACGCCGAGGGTGTGCGGCAGCGCCTGAAAGACGATGTAGCGCTTCTCCGTGCGGTATCCGTGGATGCGAAGTGCAGCGAGCGCGAACGCGTGCGCAGCGTTGTACGCGAGGTCGAAACGGCTCTCCGGCGCGTTCGTCGTCTTTCGCGCATCTTCCAGACGAACGGCAGCGGTGCGTAGTAGCCCGGCGACCTCCTCCCGCGCCGCTGGTTCGTGTTTGAGGAGTCCCGTGCTGGCGAGCTTTTCGAGCGGATCATTCTGCGCCATCGTCGCTCCCGATCACGAAGAGCCGAGGTTGCGCGGTGATCTTCGCCGCGAACGAGTCGGGACGTGTCTGCTTCTTCTTCCAGTCAGCGCGCGTGAAGACCGTCGGATTGATGGTTCGTCCCAACGTCTGCTCGGCGAATGCCAGCGCCGAGTAAACGTCGCCGTACGCCAACGTATCGGTGACGACGAGGAGATCGACATCGCTTCCGGCCCGCTCACTGCCCTTCGCGATGGAACCGAAGACAAACGCAACGTCGATCTCTTCGGCGATAGGAGCAAGCGCTGCACGAAGCGACTCGACGACCCCAACGGTCTTGACGACCAGCCCATGCAGTTCCTGAAAGACCGGAGCATCCTTCCGCGCCGAGTAGTACTTCTGGTTCCCTTCGCGGGAGACGCTCACCAGTCCTGCCTTCTCGAGCCGCTGGAGCTGGCGGTGAACTGCGCCCGTCCCACTCCCTGCAAGCCGGATCAACTCGGCGCTCTGAAACCTTCGCTCCGGCTGGCCGAAGAGAAGTCCGAGCACCCGTTGCTGGACGGGAGTGAAAAGCGCGGATGCAACCGCGCTCGTCGCACGCCTCGGGATCGCCCTTCCCATTTCGGGAATGATCCTACCCGATCCGGGAACGGTTGCAATCAATTCGCGAGAGCGACAGCCTCGAGCTCTTCGGCGACCGCGCTCCGCGTCTCCGCCACCCGCCCGTACTGGCGCTGGAACTCCCGGATCTCCGTCAGGAACAGCGTTTCGGGGCCTTGCGCGCTCCTGGCCTGGGGAAGGAAATCGGTATCGAGGACGACGTTGCGGGTGCCGAACTTCACGGTGTTGTTGCTCACGAGCAGGGTGTCGTATTCGTCCATGGTGAGCTCGCGGCGCCGGTCGAGCTGCTCTTTGACGCGCAGCGCGCGCACACGCCGCTGACCCTCGGGCGTGACCACGCCGCTGAAGAACTCGGAGCAGCAGCCGGATCCGTAGGAAAAACATCCCACTCGATGCGGCTTCGTGAAGTCGCCGTGCTCGATCGTGCTGAGCAGCGAGAGCATCGTCGTCGCTCCCATGATGTTTCCCACGCGCTGGCAATAGTTGATACCTGGCATCACCCGGCGCTCGAAATCGGCCTCGATGTCCTTCGGATTGGCCCGGACCATCTTGCGCATCAGGTCGCGATGCGCGCCCCGGACCATCCCCCCGAACGGCGTGTGCATCGCGAGATAGCTGAACGTCTCGGCGAAGTCCGCCCCGTCCACACGCTTCTGATACTCGAGAAACGCGTTCTCGCAGCAGTCCAGGTACGACAGCAGCGACAGATCGGAATCGCCGGCGTCGCCGTCGGCAATGGGCCGGCAGGTGTCCATCACCTCATAGCCGTAATAGCCGTTGGCGCCGACGTCGATCCGGAACACATGGGGCGTGTCGCTGACGATCATGGCCACCGCGCCGGCTCCACTGCTCGGCTCGAGAAACGACCATTCCAGAGTCATGGCCGCTCCCTCCTCGGCCAACATGAAGCGGGAGACGTCGGTTGCGATCACCAACGCCTTGGCCCCCGGTGAAGCCTGAGACAAGACGAAGTTGATCGCCATCTGCAGCCCGGCCACTCCGGAATAACAGGCGTTCTTCAGCTCGAAGAGCCGACAGTTGCGATTCAGGCCGAGGAGCTTGTGGAAGTAGGTGCTCATCGACTTGCCGAAATCGAAGGACGACTCGGTACAGCTGATGACCATCTCGATCCGGTCGCGCTCGTCCGGGGTCATCGCTTCGATCAGCGGCCGGGCCGCGTTCACGCCGAAGGTGATCGGATCTTCATACGGCAGGGAAACGGTCTTCTCCTTCATCAGCAGGTTCGTGAACCGGGTCATGTCCAATCCGCGATGTCGCGCGAGCTTCTCGACGTTCACGTACGCACTGCCGGCAAATGCATTGATGGCTTCGATTCCGACTACACTCATGGCTGTTTCTCCTGGGATTGCTTCGTCTCGACGATTGGGTGCAAAACGCTCAACGGAAAGCGAACATCTTTGCGCGGTCCTGGCCTCGTCTGAGCCGGAAACCCGCAAAGGAGTCCCTGTCCGAAAACTGGAGATAGAGGTTGTCCCGCAGCAGCTGGGACATCGGCCGGCCCGGCGGCTGCCCATACGAATGGCCGGGAAATACGCGGGTATGCAGGACGGTGCGCTGTTTCAACTGCTCGAGACTCGCAAACATCGCGTGTGCCGCCTGCAGATCGGGACACATCCCGCACCCCTCGGCAAACAGAACGTCTCCCGTGAAGAGGTTGTCGCCGATGAGAAAGCACGTGCTGCCCGGAGTGTGGCCGGGCGTGAAGATGGGCTCGATCAGCATCTGTCCGACGACCCACGGCGTCGTCTCGATGGCATTCAGATGCCGGTCGCTGAAGCGGGCGAACCCGACCTCCGCCTTCGACATCCAGATCGGACAGTCGTATTTCTCCGCCATCGGCTTCGCCAGATCGATGTGGTCGGGATGGGAATGCGTCACGAGGATGCCGCTCAATACGGCATGCGCGTCCGTAATGGCCCGATCGATCTTGTCGATCTCCCACGCCGGATCGACGATCACCGCCTTCCGGCTATGCGGATCGACGACGAGATAGTTGAAGTTCTTCGTGGAGCGATGGCTCACGTCGAGCGTGATGACGTCGGGCGGCGTGAGCGCGCCCCGCTCCGCGGTCGCGAGTTGTTGGATCATTTCCGAAAGGCTCCGTTCCCCGATCATGACACCACACTCGTACCGAGAAGACGCGTGTGCTCGGCCGCGTCGGCCGTGGCGAGGGGTCGATCGGTCATCGCCGGCCTGGCGAGCGGTCTCACATAAAGGTTGGTGAACTTGATCAGCACGTCCCCGTTCTCGCTGAGGAGACGGATGTTGAATTTGGTGACGCCCGCGTAACTCGGTGCACGCGTGTCGGCGCGTTCCGCATACGCATAGCACGTCTGGGAGACGGGCCCGACGATGTCGACCTCGTCGAGCGCAAACGGCACGTACGGCGTTCCCGGCTCGAGATTCGCGGCCAGGCCGGCGACGGTCTGCAATGCACCGTCGAGCAGGCTCGGATGCAGGATGAACTGGCCAAACTCGCCTTTCAGATGATCCGCGATCTTCAGCTTGGCCAGAGCGAAGGAGCCGTCGAGGTAGAGCTCCTGTACGGTTTGGAACGCGGGACCGTACTCGAGGCCATGCTCACGGAACTTCTCGTAGAACGCGGCTCCGGTTTCCGGTCCCGCGGAGCGAGCCTTCAGTTCCTCAATCGATACGAGATCCTCTGCAACGGGATCCGCGGGGCCGTTCCAGAAAGCCACTCTCCCCTCGGAGTGAACGACGGTCTCGCTGTCATCGTCGAGGGAGGAGATCACATACTCGACCGTGTTTCCCGCATGCCGCAGTACCGTCCGCAGCGTCTGCGGGCCGTTCCGGAAACTGAGAGGCTGAATCCAGACGACGTCCTGAATCCTGCGCACCCGCTGTTCGCCGGCGACGTTCGCCGTGATGCAGGCCATCTCCAGGAAAGCCGCGCCGGGGAAGATCCGCTCGTCGTTCACCTTGTGGTCGACGGCATAGAACGCGGTATCCGATAGCACGGAGGCGAAGCTGACTTCCTTCAGCGTGGAGGAGTTGTAGGCGACCAGCGGATGCAGTTGCGGCGTGGAGACGGGGACGGTCTCTGGAGCCGGCGAGAAATCCGACACCCAGTAGCGCTCGCGGGCGAACGGATACGTGGGCACGGGAATCCGCCGAGGTGCGCTCGGAGAATAGAGACTCTCCCAATCGAGCTCCTGGCCGGCGATCCACTTCGCCGCGAGCTCGTCGAGGCTCTGATCGCCCCTCGCGAGCTTCGCAGACCGCCGCGATCCCCGCCGCGGGGCGAGACGGCCGCGATGAACGTTTGCCGCGGTTCCACCCCGCCTCCACTCTCCGAGTGCAGCGGCGAGCTCGTCGACGTTCGAGACGACCGTGGCCAGACGCTCTTCCATTGCCTCGCGGCCGGATTGGAACGTGTAGCAGAGGCTCGCCAGATCGATCCGCGACTCATTGCGGACGAATGCAAGGACGCGCTCGACGTACTCGCGAAGCCGCTCCTCGTTCCGTGCGGACAACGTGAACAGCCAAGGACCTGTCCCTTGCGCGCCGGCGGAGGCGCGTGGCGTTTGGTACTCCTCCACGACGACGCATGCATTCACGCCGCCGGCGCCGAAGGAGTTGACGAGCGCGCGCCGCGGCTGACCGGCGGACGACTTCCATTCCGACAGTCCATGCTGCAGATAGAACGGCGAATCCTCGAGCTCGATGTTGGGATTCACCTCGTCGGAATGGATCGACGGCGCGAGCTGGCCATGCTCCATCTGCAGGACGACCTTGGCCAGACCGGCGATTCCTGCCGCCGACTCGGAATGGCCCAGGTTCGCTTTGACGCTGCCGATCGGGCAGAACTGCTTCTTCTCCGTCTGCCTGCGGAATGCCCGCGTCAATGCCGCGATCTCGAGGCTGTCGCCGAGCTGTGTGCCCGTTCCGTGGCCTTCGATGTAGCTGATGCTCTCCGGATGAATCCGGGCCTTCTCGAGCGTGTGGCTGATCAGGTTTGCCTGTGAATTGGGATTCGGGGCGGAATATCCGTTCGAGCTCCCGCTGTGGTCGAACGCACTCGCACGGATGACCGCGTAAACGTGATCGCCATCCTCGACGGCTTTGCGCAGAGGCTTGAGGACGATCGACCCGACGCCCTCGCCGGGAACGAATCCGTCGTCGCCCGCGCCGTAGCTGTGCGTCTTTCCGTCGAGCGAGACCATCCGCCGCTGGCACAGCGAGTGGTATTTCGCGGGATGGAGGTACAGATTCACACCGCCCGCGATCGCGATCTGGCAGTCACGGTTCCTCAGGCTCTCGCAGGCGAGATGGATCGCCACGAGGGACGACGAGCACGCGGTATCGATCGGCAGGCTCGGTCCATTGAAGTCGAAGAAATACGAGACGCGGTTCGCAATGGACCACGGCATTGCCGCCGGCGCTACGAAATTGCCGCGGCTCCGCTCCTCCGGCGCCCAGAGGTGATAGGAGTTCGTCGTGACCCCGACGAACACGCCGACGTCTCCACTGCCGGCTTTCGCAAAGCGCGTCCGCAGATGCTCTTTCGTATACCCGGCGTCTTCGATGGCCGCCCACACCGACTCCAGGAACAGACGCTCCTGGGGATCCATCATCTTTGCGTCCGCGGTCGGGATCTTGAAGAAGCGGGGATCGAACTTGTCGTGGTCGGCCAGGAAACCGCCCCATTTGCAATAGATCTTTCCGTCCGTCGCGGCCCCCGGATCGGGGTGGTAGAGCTCCTCGTAGTCCCAGCGATCCGGCGGAACGAGACCGATCAGGTCGCGCCCCTGTTGCAGGTTCTCCCAGTATTCACGGAGGGTCGCGGACTGCGGATAGCGGCCGTCCATGCCGATGATCGCGATCGGCTCGACCGCGTCGCGAGCTTCGACCGTTCGCACGACGTCATGGATGACCTCCGGAACGACCTCCTGCTCGATCTCCGCGGACAACGCAACGTCAATGACCGCTTCGCCGGCACCGAAGAGCGAGATCAGGGCCTCGCGCGCCTCCTGCAGCAGGAACGCCGTGAGCGCGCGGACGGTCTCGTGCTCATAGAACAGCGTCTTCGGCAGCTCGCCGAGATCGCGCTCGAGTCTGGCATTGAGCTTGTTGATCATGACCGAGTCGATGCCGTACGACTCCAGTGGATCGGACGAGCCGATGCGATCCGCGGCGAGCTTGAGCTCCTCGCCGATCCTCTCCTTCAGATACGCCTCGGTTTTCGCGGACAGCGTCCCGCCGTCGATGACGGCTTTCGACGTGGCCGCCACAACGCGCTGCGGCCTCGCGGCCCGCCGGTTGAGGGAGGCGGCAATCTTCGACGGAGCGCCGTAGAGCGCGACTCCCTGCGCGACGTCGATGCGGAGCAGGTCTTCCCAATACTGAATGCCGTCCTGCGTCGGCAGAGGGGCGATTCCGGTCTGCTGCTCCAGGAAGGCGACGTCGTCGCTCGAGATCGTCATCCCGCCGTCTTCCCACAATGGCCAGTCGATCGACAGCGTCCGGCCCGACCGCTTCTGCGCGTTCCGCTGTTCGGCAAACGCATCGAGGAAACGATTGGCGAAGGCGTAATCGCACTGTCCCATGTTGCCGGTCACACCCGCGAGCGAAGAGAAGAGGACGAAGAAGTCGAGATTTTCGTCGCGTGTCGCGACATCCAGATGGATGGCGCCGTAAACCTTCGGCGCCAGGACCGCTTCCATCTCGTCCCTCGTTTTCCTGAGAATGAATGCGTCGCGATTCACGCCGGCGCTGTGAATCACGCCATGGATTTCCGCGAACCGCGCCTTCGCTTCTCTCACGATGCGCTCCACATCTTCCCGCCTGGAGACATCGCCCTGCAGGTGCAGCACCTCGGCGCCATAGCTCTCGAGCCGCCTGAGGCTCTCTTCCTGCGCGGCATTGAGGACCGAGCGTCCGGCCAGGACCAGTTTCGCGCGGTAATTCTTCGCCAGGTGCTCGGCGAAGATCAGTCCCAGCCCGCCGATGCCGCCGGTGATGACGTAGACGCCGTTCTGCCGCAGCGGCAGCGCCGCCTCCGGCTGCACGTCGCGCGTCACCAGCTCGCGGACGAGTCGCAGGCCGTCCCGGTAGCGGATCTCCTGCGCCGACCACTCTTGTTCGTCGATCTCGGCGCGGATGAGCGCCGCCGCGTCGAGGCCGGCCGGAACGTCGACGACCTTCACCTGGCAACGGGGGTTTTCCAGCGTGAGCGTCTTCAGGAAGCCGGCCATCGCGGCTCCCAATGGGGCCGTCGCCGCCGAGTCGCCGGAGAAGACGGACACGATGCGCAGCGCACCATGCTTTTCCCGCGTCAGCGCTTTGCACAGATGGAAGAGCGTGTAGAGCCCGTTCTCGAGCTGCCGCTCGACCGGTTCGCCGTCCTCGAGGTCGCTGGCGGCCGAGCCATTGTGGACGACCACGGCCGGGAGACGGCCTTGATTGCCGAGGCTCTCGACGAGCTCCCGGGCTTCCTCATCGGACTGCCCCGGCTTCACGAGGATGATCGAGTCGGCGCCGGCCATCGTCCGGGACAGATCCTCCGACGGATCGACGATCAGGATCGGACCCGGGAGCTCGTCCTTCCGCGCGGCAATCGCCTTCGGCGTCCACTGCGGGAAGTAGTACGTCCGATGCTTTTCCTCCGCCGGTTGCGATCCAGCCACTGGAAGAGCCGGCGCGGTCTGCGCGACCCAATGGCGCTCCTTCGCAAACGGGTACGTCGGCAGCGAGACTCTGCGCGGATCCGCGTGCATGCGGGACCAGTCGACCACGACGCCGAGAATCCAGAGCCCGGCGATCCTTTCCAGCTCGCGGTTCGCCAGCAGATCCTGCAAGAACGCCTTTCCTGACTGTCCCGCGACGAGACTGCCGGCGCCGTAGCGCGCCGTCCGGACGTTCCCGTAGAAAACGTCCTCCAGTTCCGCCTCGACGTCCTCGCTCTTCGCCGTGGCGAGCCACTGGCTCAATTTCGCCTTCAGGTCGTCGATGCTCGAGGTCACGATGGCGAGCCGGACGTCCATCGGCGTGCGGCCCACCTGCGACGTGTAGGCGATGTTCGCGAGCGAAATGCAGGAGATTTCGCCGAGGAAATCGACCACTCGCTGCGCGTAACGGCGCAGCGCGCCATGGTCTCTCGCGGAGAGGACGAACACTTCGGGCTGCACGGTGCCGGTGACGCTCCGGGAGACGTACTCTTCGACGATCACGTGCCCGTTCGATCCACCGGCACCGAACGAGCTCACGCCCACGCGCCGCGGCCGCTCGCCGGTGCGCGTCCACTCCGCCAGCTCGGTCTGCACGCGAAAGGGCGAATTCTCGAAGTCGATGTTCGGATTCAGAGGGCTCGCGTGCAGCGACGGAACGAGCTCGTTGTACCGGATCTGCAAGAGGGCCTTGGTCAGGGAGGCGATGCCCGCCGCCGACTCGAGATGGCCGATGTTCGATTTCACCGATCCGATCGGGCAGGACTGCTTCTCACCGCCTGCACCCTCGAACGCCTTCAACAGGCCGGCGATCTCGATCGGGTCGCCGAGTGACGTGCCGGTTCCGTGTGTCTCGATGTAGCTGAGCGTCTTCGGATCGATCTTCGCTTTCAGGAGCGCATCGGCAATCAGCTCCCCCTGCGCATTCGGATTCGGAACCGAATAGCCGTTCGTTTTTCCCCCGTGATTGATGCCGGTCGACTTGATGACCGCGTAAATCTGATCGCCGTCGCGGAGCGCGTTCTCCAGAGGCTTGAGCAGAACCGCTCCGACGCCTTCGCCCGGAACGTATCCATCGCCTCCAGCGCCGAAGGCCCGGCACCGGCCGTCGCTCGCCGCGAACTTGCCCTGGCTCAGACTGAGATATTTGTACGGATGGATCGTGACGTTGACACCGCCCGCAATGGCGGCTTCGATCTCGCCTTTGCGCAATGCGTCACACGCGAGGTGAATGGCCGTGAGCGACGACGAGCACATCGTGTCCAGGGCGATGCTCGGACCATGGAAGTCGAAGACGTATGAGACGCGATTCGCGATCGATGCATACGACGACCCCGGAAACGACGTGCTCCCGCCCGCCATGGCCTCGGCGCCGTACAGCTCGTACTGGCCCCACATCACGCCGACGTACACGCCGAAACGGCTGCCGGAGACGCTCTCGCGCGAATAGCCGGCGTCCTCGATGGTCTCCCAGGCGGTCTGGAGGAAGAGGCGCTCCTGCGGATCGAGCAGCTCCGCTTCCTTCGGCGAGATGTTGAAGAACAGAGGATCGAATTTGTCGACGTCGGGGATGAATCCGCCCCACTTGCTGTAACTCTTCCCGGCCTTCGTGGAGTCGGCATCGAAATAGAGCCTGTGATCCCAACGGTCGGCCGGAATCTCGGTGACGCAGTCGCGACCGCCGCGGAGGTTTTTCCAGAACTCCAGGAGGGTTTCGGCCTGCGGATAGCGGCCGCCGAGGCCGACGATCGCGATTTCCTTCTCGACCGGTGTCCTGGAGCCAACCCGACGACTCTTGCCGCGGGTTGCCGATCGCTTCTTTTCGACCGCGATCGGCTTGGCCTGCGTCTCTTCCTGCGCGACCCCGACGGTCTGCGCCACGATGGCTGGATACGCCTTCAGGAAATATCCGGCGAGTGCGGCGATGGTCTGGTATTCGTAGAACAGCGTCTTGACGAGCGAGCCGAACGTCTGCTCGAGCCGGTTCGTGAGTTTCATCGCCAGGATCGAGTCGAGCCCGTACTGCTCGAGCGCGGCGTTCGGATCGATCCTGTTGTACGGGAGCTTCAGGACCGCCGCGAACTCGCGGCGCAGGAAGTCCTGCGTCTTTCCGGCGAGGCCGTCCATGTCCGTCGTCGTCGGCTCGACCCGCGATGCGACCACGACCGCGGAGGCGGGAACGAACGCGCGGCGCATCTGCGCGAGATCGCCTTCGGCGACCAGCACTTCGTCATGAGGCAGCGCCAGAATGCGATGGAACGCGTCGATGCCGGTTGCGGTGCGCATCGGATGCATGCCGGTCGTCTGCTCCAGCAGTTCCTGCGTCGTCGGATCGATGCTCATCCCGCCGGCGCGCCACAGCGGCCAGTTGATGGAGCGCGTGCGGCCGTGCCGTTGCCCCGCGGCCACCTGCCGGTTGCGGTATGCCGCGAACCGGTCCATGAAGCCGTTTGCGGCGGCGTAGTCGGCCTGCCCGACATTTCCCAGCGCGCCGGCGACGGACGAGAACAGCACGAAGAAGTCGAGCTCGACGTCGCGGCTGGCCTCGTCGAGGTGGAACGTGCCGGTGACTTTCGGTGCGAGCACCTCGCGGAATTGGCCGCTCTCCTTCTTCAGGATGAAGCCGTCGGCGACCATGCCCGCACTGTGCAGAATGCCGTCGAGCCGTCCGGATTCGGATCGGATCGACGCAATCAGCTGGCTGACCTGCTCGAAGTCCGTGAGATCGAGCTGGCGGAAGCTCACCCGATCGCTCTGTACGAAGAGTCCATTGAAGAGCGCCTGGTCGGCGACGAGCGGCGAGCGGCCGGTCAGGACGACCCGGGCGTTGCGCGTACGGCCCAAAATGTCCCGGGCGAAAAGAACGCCGAGCGAGCCGAGGCCGCCGGTGATCAGGTAGACGCCATCGTCCTTGAAGGCAATCGACGGAGCTTCCGGGCTGGCCGCGACCTCCTGCCAGCGCAGGACCTGCCGCGTGTTGCCCTCATAGCGAACGATCCCATCGCGGCCGTTCTGCTCTTCGCGCAGACGCCGTCCCAACTCGTCGGCTGGGATGTCCGCCGGGACGCAGATGACTTGACCGGTGACCCGCGGGTTTTCGAGCGCCGCCGTTCTGAGCAGGCCGGACAGGCCCGCGAGCCGATCCTCGGTCACGACGATCTGCACGAGCACCCTGTCCTGGGGCCGGCCCCCGAGAATCGTCTGAAGCCGTTCGAAGCACGCGACGGCATAATCGCTGTAGCGCTGTGCGATCGTCTGTTGCCCGTACTGCAGGGAGAGAACGACGGAGTCCAGCGCGTCGCCCTGCGGCAGCTCGCAGAGAATCACCTGACGTTCCGCGACCTCGGGCAAATCCCCTGAAATGCTGCTCGTCTGCCAGAGGGGCGTCGCCAACAGGTTGCCGATCGCCGGAGCCTCGCCGCTCAGCGCGCGCGAAGAAAGTCCGTGCATCTGCACACAGACGTTGCCCCGGTCGTCGCACAAATCGACGTCGAGCTTCACAATGCTGTCCGCCGCCGAGATCCGCACCCAGGCGACCATCTCGGAGGTACACGGCGACATGATGCGCAGCGTCTCGAGAGCAAACGGCACGCGAGGCGTGTCGGAGCCATCCATCAAAGCCACACACGCCTGCAGCGCGCCGTCCATCAGCGTCGGGTGCAGGACATAGTCGTCCGACGGGACACTGTTCGGGAGCCGCAGCTTCGCGAGCAACTGGTCGGTCCCGCGGTGGACGGCGGTGATTCCACGGAAACCGGGGCCATAGACGAGCCCCATCCGCTCACACGCCGCATATACCTCTTCGGCGGTCGACTGCCCCTGCGCCATCTGCGCCTCGAGCATTTCGAGGTCGAGCTTCGCCGGAGCCGGCGCATCGCGCAGGACCGCGCGGCCCTGGCAATGGACGATCTCCTCGTCCGCGTCCTCGCTGTAGATCTCGTAGTCGATGGCCTCGTCGTCGCTCTTCGACAGCGCGATGTTGACCGCCGTCGTCCCGTTGACGACGACGGGACGCACCCAGACCGTGTTGCGCAGCTCGAGCAGCGTCGTCACCCCGCGCGCCGGCAGAGCCTCTTCGATCGCCGCACGCGCCATCTCGAGGTACGCGACGGCAGGCAGGACCTTCCGCGCCTTCACCTGATGATCGGCGAGGAAGAACTCGTCGCCCGTGAACGTGGAGCGATAGCGCTGCTCGCTCAGATCGGAGGTATTGCTGTGCAGCAGCGGATGCAGGACCGCGGATGCCGCGCCCTCGCCCGCCGCGACCTCGATCCAGTAGCGCTCCTTCGCGAACGGATACGTCGGGAGGCTGATCCTCCGCGGTTTGGAGACGCCGTACACCTTGCTCCAGTCGAGATCGAGGCCTTTGGCCCAAAGGTCGAGCAGATTCGCGAGCTTTCCGCCCGCGAGCCACATGTCGATCGTCCGCTGCAGGTCGGCATCGGTGCGGAACAGCGCGAGGTCGTTGTTGCGCCTCCCCTGTCCCTGATACGCGTCTTCGATGCCCTCCTCGCCGTCGACATACGCCTGGAGTTTCTCGACGAGCTGTACGACGGAGCTCACGATGAAGCCGAGGCGCTCCTCCATCGACTCGCGGCCGACCTGCAGCGTGTAGGCGAGGTCAGCGAGATCGATCGTCTTCGCGGTGACGAAGGCGACGAGGTCCTGCGCCTTCTGCCGCAGTTGCTCCGGCGTTCGCGCCGACAGCAGGATTGCCGCCTCGGGCAACGCGACCGGCTGCCGCACCGGCGCCTGATACTCCTCGATGATGAGGTGCGCATTCGATCCGCCCGCGCCGAACGAGGAGATGCCGGCAATGCGCGGCAGGGTCCGCCCATCGACCACCGGCGCCTCCCACGGCCGCAGCTCCTGATTGACGACGAACGGACTCTTCGCGAAATCGATGTGCGGATTGAGCTGCTCCGAATGCAGCGACGGCACGATCTGCCGATGGCGCATCTGCAGCAGGACCTTCGTCAGACCGGCCACACCCGCCGCGGACTCGCAATGGCCGATGTTCGATTTCGCCGATCCGATCCGGCAGAACTCCGTGTCCTGCGTGAAGTGATGGAACGCTTTGCCGAGCGCGGCGATCTCGATCGGATCGCCGAGCTTCGTGCCCGTGCCGTGGGCCTCGATGTAGCTGATGTGCCGCGCGTCGGTATGCGATTCCGCCAGGGCGCGGCTGATCGCGGTGGCCTGGGCCTGGGGATTGGGGACGGTGTAGCCGTTGGTCTTGCCGCCGTGATTCAAGGCGCTGCCGCGGATGATCCCGTGAATCTGATCGCCGTCGCGTTTCGCTTCCGAGAGCCGCTTCAGAACGACGACTCCGACGCCTTCGCCCGGAATGTACCCGTCGCCGCCTTCCCCAAAGCTCGCGCAATGGCCGTCGCCGGAGATGAACTGCCCGGCGCTGAGCACCAGGTATTTGTTCGGATGGATGGTGACGTTGACGCCGCCCGCAATGGCCAGACTGGTGCGGCCCAGCTTCAGGTCCTGACAGGCGAAATGAATCGCCGTCAGGGAAGAGGAGCACATGGTGTCGAACGTCACGCTCGGGCCATGCAGATTGAGTGCATACGAGACGCGATTGGCAATGCTGGCCACGCTGCCCGGCAGGGCCATGCGTTTCCCGCGCACGGCGGCCTCGGCGCCGAACAACTGGTACTCGTTGTACATCACTCCGACATAGACGCCGGCCTGTCCCGCCAGGTCCTGCTCCTGCGGAACCTGCAGGCTCGCCCGCGTGTAGCCCGCGTCTTCGATGGCCATCCACGTGTGCTGCAGGAAGAGGCGCTCCTGCGGGTCCATGTACTCGGCCTCGAGCGGCGCCATGTTGAAGAACATCGGGTCGAATTCGTCGACGCCGGCAATGAAGCCGCCCCACTTGCTGAAATGGCGGCCGCTCTGGGTGCGGTCCTCACTGAAGTACTCGCGCCAGTCCCAGCGCTCCTTCGGCACCTCGGTGATGCAGTCCTTCCCGTCCCGGAGGTTTTCCCAATAGGCTTCGATGTCCACTGCCTCCGGATACCGGCCGCTCAATCCGATGATCGCAATCGGATCGTCATCCGCTTTCGCGGCCGACGCGGCCGCGCGCGGGCGGCTGAACCGCCGGCTCGAGTTGAGCTTCGCGGGCGCCTGCGGTGCGAGCACCCCTGCGACCTCGGTCGGACGCGCCGTGCCGGGCGACAGGATCTCCGCCAGTTGCGGCGCATGATTCGCGGCGAAGTACTCGCCCAGTTCCTGAATGGTCTGGTATTCGAAGAACAGCGTCTTCGACAGCGATCCGAACGTCTTCTCCAACTGTGCAGTCAACTTCATCGCCAGGATGGAGTCGATCCCGTACGTTTCCAGCGCGGCCTGAGGATCGATCTTGTGCGACGGCATCTTCAACAGTGCCGACAGTTGCCGGCGCAGGTAGTCCCGGGTCTTGTCGACGAGGTCGTCCCCCAGGACCACGACCGGCTGTTCCGCTTTCGGCCTGGCCGGCATCGCCGCACCAGCGAGGAGCGCGCGGCGCAGCTTCGCGAGATCGCCCTCCACGACGAGCATCTGGTCGCACGCCAGACCGAGACCCCAACGGAAGGCCTGCAGGCCGGTCCCGGTCTGCATCGGCTGCATGCCGGTGGTCTGCCGCAGCAGCTCCTGGCGCGTCGGATCCATGTCCATTCCGCCGTCCTGCCACAGCGGCCAGTTGATGGACAGCGTGCGTCCATGGCGCTGCCGCGCCGCAACCAGTCGGTTGCGGTACGCCGAGAACTGGTCCATGAAGCCGTTCGCGGTCGCGTAATCAGCCTGCCCGACGTTGCCGAGGGCACCGGCGAGGGACGAGAACAGCACGAAGAAGTCGAGGTCGACGACACTCGTCGCCTGATCGAGATTGAACGTGGCCGTGACTTTCGGCGCCAGCACGCCGGCGAATTCCGCCGCGGTCTTCTTGAGGAGGAAGCCATCCGCGATCTTCCCGGCACAGTGGAGGACGCCGTTGAGCCGGTGGTAGTCGTAGTTGATCGCGGCGATGAGCCGCTGGACCGCATCAGGATCGGCGAGGTCTACCTGCCGGTAGCTCACACGCGCATCGAGGCGCGCCTGCGCTTCTTCGCTCAGCGCCGAGCGGCCGGTGAGGATCACACGCGCCTCGCGCGTCTGCCCCAGGATCTCGTTCGCGAAAAGCGTCCCCAGCGCGCCGAGCCCGCCGGTGATCAGATAGACGCCGTCGTCTTTGAATGGGACCGGCGCCTCGTCCGGGCGCACTTCCTGCCAGCGCAGGACCTGCCGCGTGCCCTCTTCGAAGCGAACCAGCGCGTCGAACGGCTGCTCGTTCCGCAGGCGCGCCGCCAGCTCCTCGGTCGTCGTCCGTGGCGACACGAGGACGAGCTGCCCGATGAAGTTCGGATTCTCGAGCGCCGCGCTCTTGAGCAGCGCCGAGAGGCCCGCGAAGAGAACCTGCTCCTGCCCGTCGGCAGCGACGACCCGGAACAGCACCCTGCCCCGCGGCCTGCTCTCCAGAATCGACTGGATCCGCGCGAAGCACGTCATCGCGTATTCGGTGTAGCGATGCGCGATCGTCTTGTGCACGTCTCCCTGCAGCGACCACGCACCCAGTTGCGCGGCGTCGACGTCCGGCAGCTCGCACAATACGACGTGCTGCTCCACATACTCGCCCGGGCCCGCCTCCGCGGGGCTCGCCTCCCACACCGGAGTGGCAATCAGCGTCCCTGTCTCCTGAGTGCCCGCGGTCAGCAGGCGCGAGGAGAACCCGCGCATCTGCACACATACGTTGCCGTCCGTGTCACACACATCGAGATCGAGCTTGACGACCTTGTCCCCGGCGCTGCTGCCCGCGGCGTAGCGCACCCACGCGAACATCTCCGGCGTACACGGCGACAGCACGCGCAGCGTTTCCAGCGCGAACGGCAGTCGCGGCTGCGTCCGGGCCGATTCCGGGTCGATCAATCCGACCGCCGCCTGCAGCGCGCCGTCCATCAGGCTCGGATGCAGGACAAAGTCATTTTCCGCGAGGCCATTCGGCAGCCGCAGCTCCGCGAGGACTTCGCCGTTTCCGCGGTGGATCGCGGTGACGCCCCGGAACGCGGGCCCGTAGACCAGCCCCATGCGGGCACAGATCGCGTAGACGCTGTCCGCCGTCATGCGTCCGGACGTCATCCGCGATTCGAGCTGCTCGAAATCGAGGCGCGCCGCCGGCAGACCGCTGAACACCGCCCGGCCTTGACAGTGGACCGTCTCGTCATCGCTGTAGATCTCGTAGTCGAGCTGCTCGTCATCGTTCGCGAGCAGCGCAATCCTGACCTGCTGGCTGCCGGACACGACGATCGGCTGTGCCCACACCGTGTCGCGCAGCTCGAGCACCATTGATTCCGGACCCGCCGGCAAGGCCTGTGCGATCGCGGCGCGCGCCATTTCGAGATACGCGACGCCGGGCAGGACCCTGTTCGCCGCCACCCGGTGATCGGCGAGAAAGAACTCGTCGCCGGTGAAGGTCGAGCTGTAGCGCTGCTCGCTCAGATCGGAGATGTTGCTGTGCAGCAGCGGATGCAGGACCGCGGACGGCGCGACCGAGGCCGGCGCGCCGATCGTGTCCGCCTTGACGTCGATCCAGTAACGCTCGCGCGCGAACGGATACGTCGGGAGGCTGATCCGCGGCGGCTTCGTCTCACCGTATAGCTTGCTCCAGTCGAGCTCCAGACCCTGTGCCCAGAAGTCGAGGATCTTCGCGAGTTTCCTGCTGGCGATCCAGCGGTCGATCGCCTGCTGCAGGTCTCCGTCGGTGGCGAACTGCGACAGCGTGGCGTTGTTGCGCCGGACCTGGCCCCGGAAGGCGTCTTCGAGACGACCGGCGACATAGGCATCCAGTTTCTCGACGAGCTGGTCGGCCGAGGTGACGACGAAGCCGAGCCGCTCGTCCATCGGCTCGCGGCCGATCTGGAGTGTGTAGCCGAGCGCCGCGAGGTCGATCGCGCTGACGCGCGGCCGGACGAAGTCGGCGAGATCGTGCGCTTTCTGCGTCAGTTGCTCCGGCGTTCGCGCCGACAGGACGATGACCACTTCCGTCGAGACCATCGGCTGGCGGGCCGGAGCCTCATATTCCTGGACGATCATGTGTGCGTTCGAGCCGCCGGCGCCGAACGACGAGATCCCGGCGATGCGCGGCAGGACCCGGCCGTCGATCACCGGCTGCTCCCACGGCTTCAGTTCCTGATTGACGATGAACGGGCTCTTCGGAAAGTCGATGTGCGGGTTGAGCTGCGCGGAATGCAGCGATGGCACGATCTGGCGATGCTGCATCTGCAGGAGGACCTTGGTCAGTCCGGCGATGCCCGCCGCGGACTCACAATGGCCGACATTCGACTTGGCCGAGCCGATCAGGCAGAACTGCGTGTCCTGCGTCGACTGCCGGAAGGCTTTGTTCAGCGCCGCGATCTCGATCGGATCGCCGAGCTTCGTGCCCGTGCCGTGGGCCTCGATGTAGCTGATGTGGCGCGGGTTGATTTTGGACTCGGCCAATGCCCGGGCGATGGCCGTGCTCTGTGCCTGCGGATTCGGGACCGAGTAGCCGTTGGTCTTGCCGCCGTGATTGAGCGCACTGCCGCGAAGGACGCCGTAAATGTGGTCGCCGTCGCGCACGGCGTCGGAGAGGCGCTTGAGGATGACCGCCCCCACGCCCTCGCCCGGAATGTAACCGTCGCCGCCTTCGCCGAAGCTCTGGCAATGGCCGTCGCCGGAGATGAACTGGCCGTCGCTGAGGATGAGGTACTTGTTCGGATGAATCGTGACGTTGACGCCGCCGGCAATGGCCATGCCGGTGCGCCCCTGCTTGAGGTCCTGACAGGCGATGTGAATCGCGGTCAGTGAGGAGGAGCACATCGTGTCCAGGGTCATGCTCGGCCCGTGCAGGTTGAGCGCGTACGAGACGCGGTTCGCGACGCTGCCGAAGCTGCCGATGACGCCCATGCGCTTGCCGCGCGCGGTCGATTCGGCGCCGAACAACTGATACTCGGTGTACATCACTCCGACGTACACGCCGACCTGACCCGGCAGATCCTGCTCCGACGGCGCCTGCAGGCTGGCGCGCGTGTAGCCCGCATCCTCGACGGCCATCCACGCGTGCTGCAGGAAGAGGCGCTCCTGTGGATCGATCAGCTCCGCGTCGACGGGCGAGATGTTGAAGAACAGCGGGTCGAACTCGTCGACGCCGGCAATGAAGCCGCCCCACTTGCTGTAATGGCGTCCCGTCTCGCCGCGGTCCTCGGTGAAGTACTCCCGCCAGTCCCACCGCTCTTTCGGGATCTCGACGATGCAGTCCTTTCCGTCGCGCAGATTGTTCCAGTACGCCTCGACGTCGACCGCCTCCGGATAGCGCCCGCTCAATCCGATGATCGCGATCGGCTCGTCATCGGCCTTCGCGGCCGGCACGGCGGCCGGCGAACGGCTGAAGCGCCGGCCCGACGCCTTCGTCCGTGCGCCGACGCCTGTCTCCGCCTTCCCGTCGGAGACCGCGGGTTCCGCCGCCGCCGACACTGTCGCCTCGGCTTTGGCCGTCCCAAACAGCGCCGTCAATGGCGCGGCGTGCTGTGCAACGAAGTAGTCGGCGAGATCTCGAATGGTCTGGTATTCGAAGAAGAGCGTCTTCGACAGCGAGCCGAATGTCTTCTCCAGTTGATTCGTGAGCTTCATCGCCAGGATCGAGTCGATGCCGTAGTTCTCCAATGCCGCGCGCACATCGATCTCGTGCGGCGGGACCTTCAGGAGACCGGAGAGCTCTTTGCGCAGATAGTCCCGCGTCTTATCCGTGAGGCTTTCCGCATCGATCGGGGCCGCGACGACCGCGCGCGGCGCCGCCGGCGCCGCGGGCGTGGCGAGCAGAGTGCGACGGATCCGTCCGACGTCGCCCTCGACGACCATCAACTGATCGCAGGACAGCGTCAGGCTGCGATGGAATGCGTCGAGGCCGGTCGCGGTCTGCATCGGCAGCATGCCGGTGGCTTCGCGAAGCCGCTCCCGGCTCGCCGCATCGACTCCGAGGCCGCCGGCCTGCCAGAGCGGCCAATCGATCGAGCGTGTGCGGCCGTGGCGCTGCCCGGCCGCAACCTGCCGGTTGCGATACGCCGCGAACGAGTCCATGAACGCGTTCGCCGTCGCGTAGTCTGCCTGGCCGAGGTTCCCCATCACGCCGGCGACGGCAGAGAAGAGGACGAAGAAATCGAGCTCGATGTCCTTCGTGGCCCGATCGAGGTTGCAGGTGCCGGCCACTTTCGGCGCGAGGACCTCGGTGAGCTCGTCGTTCGCCTTTCTGAGGATGAAGTTGTCGGCGATCATCCCGGCGCTGTGCAGGATGCCGTCGAGACGCCCGTACTCGCTCCTGATGCCGGCGATGAGCTGCTCGACCTGATCGAGATCCGTGAGATCCACCTGCCGATAGGTCACACGATCCGGAAGCGCCTCATGATTGGCCGAGCGACCGGTCAGCACGACGCGGGCGCCGCGGGTCCGGTCGAGAATCTCCTTTGTAAAAAGAGCTCCCAATCCGCCGCGCCCGCCGGTGATGAGGTAGACACCCTCGTTGTGGAAAGCGACCTCCCGGTTCGCGGCGGCAACATCCTGCTCCGCGGCGACTTCCTTCCAGCGGAGAAGCTGGCGCACACCCTGTTCGTACCGGACGAGAGCATCCACCGCGCTCTTCTCCGCCTCCAGGCAGCGCGCCAGCTCCTCGGTCGTGACGTCCGCCGGGACGAGGATCAGTTGTCCGACGAATAGCGGATTCTCCAGCGCCGCCGTCCTGAGCAGGCCCGAAAGGCCCGCGTGCAGGGCGTTTTCCTGGCGGTCGGCGACGGCGATCTGAACGAGCACCTTCCCCCGAGGCTTGCCGTGGAGAATCGCCTGAATCAGCTCGAAGCAGGCCAGCGCGTAGTTGCAGTAGCGCTCCGCGATCGCCTTGCGCGGTCCCCCTTCGAGGGACAGCGACTGCACGTTCGGGAGCAGCGTCACGAGCTTCTCGCCGTCGATGTCCGGGAGCTCGCAGAGAACGAGGTCGTGCTCCGTGTAATCGACGTCACTCGCAACGACAGAGTCGCAGGCTTCCCACACCGGCGTCGCCAGGACGGTGCCGGTCGCGCCGGCCTGTCCATCGTGGCCGAGCACGCGCGACGCGAATCCGCGCAGCTGGACGGCGACGTTGCCGCGCTGGTCGCACAGATCGATGTCGAGCTTGACGACATTGTCGGTGACATGGCTACCCGGCGCGTAACGCACCCAGGCAATCATGTCGGTCGTACAAGGCGAGAAGACGCGCAGGGTGTCGAGGGCAAACGGTACTCGCGGCCGCGTGAGCGCTTCGGGCTCGATCAATCCGACGCAGGCCTGCAGCGCGCCGTCCATGAGGCTCGGATGGAGGACGTAGTCGCCCGCATCGCCGGCCACGACCGACGGCAGCCGCAGTTCCGCGAGCAACTGGCCGTTTCCGCGCCGGATGGCAGTGACGCCCTGGAACGACGGGCCATACAACAAACCCATGCGCGTGCAGGTGGCGTAAAGGCCGTCCGCCTCGATGCGGCCATGCTCCATCTGCGCAGAGAGCTGATCGAGATCGACGCGTGGCGGCACGGACTCGCGGCTCGACGCTCCCCGCGACAGAGCGCGGCCCTGACAATGGACGGTTTCCTCTCCGGCGTCGCCACTGTAGATCTCGAAGTCGATCTCGTCGTTCTCGCCCGGGAGCAGGGCGATGCTGACCTCTTTCATCCCGGCGACGACGATCGGCTGCGCCCAGACGGTGTTGCGCAGCTCGAGCGCGGCCGGCTCCGGACTCGCCGGCAGAGCCTCTTCGATCGCGGCGCGGGCCATCTCGAGATACGCGACGCCCGGCAGCACCTTGCGCCCGGCATGGCCGTTCGTCTTCACCCGATGATCGGCGAGGAAGAACTCGTTGCCGCTGAACGTCGAGCTGAAGCGCTGCTCGCTCAGATCGGACGTATTGCGGTGCAGCAACGGATGGGTGACCATTGCCGCCACCGTTCCCGCGGCCCGCCGCGAGAACTGCCGCACGAGTGCCGCGGCATTCGACTTCGACAGCCGCTTGCTCTTCAATTCCGCCACTACGTATTCGATAAAGTCGATCATCGGGGTTTTCCTGTGTCGATTCCTACTGCTGAGGGATGAGGGGGGCGAGGGTGCAGGTGTAGCGTGGCGGCTCTACACCAGCATCCTCAGCGCTTCGATGGCGAGCTCGGTCTCGATCGCGTCATCGTCGATCTGCCGGATGATGTCTTCGATCGATTCTTCGATCGTGTTCATGTCGAGGTCGGGATCGACGTTGTCCGCGGGTCCTGCCTCGAGCGTGCCCGTGACCCAGCAACGCTCCTTGGCGAACGGATACGCCGGCAGGCTGACGCGGCGCGGCTTCGGGCCGTCATGGAGGCGGTTCCAGTCGAGGCTGAGACCGTGGACCCAGAGGTCGAGGAGTTTCGGGAGATCCTTTTGCGCGATCCACCCGTCGATCGCTTCCTTCGTGTCGAGGTCGCGGCCGATCAGGGCCATGCCGTCGCTACCCGGCTCGATACGGCCGAAGTGAGCGCCTTCGATGTTCTCCTCGCCCCCGACGTAGGCGCTCAGCTTTTCGATCAGCTCCTCGACGGAGCCGACGACGAAACCGAGCCGCTCCGCCATTGCCTCGCGGCCGATCTGCAGCGTCCAGGCGACGGCGGCGAGATCGATCGGATGTTGCGCCGCGCGGAGGAACGACAGCAGATCGTCCGCCCGCTGCAACAACTGTGCGGCCGTCCGCGCGGAAAGCGGAACGATGAAGGTGCCGGCCTCGGCGCGCGGCACGGTCTCGCCGGCCGGATACTCCTCGACGACGAGATGTGCGTTCGTTCCGCTGAATCCGAACGAGCTGACGGCGGCGCGGCGGAGCGTGCCCGGCGCGACATGCCACGCCTGTCTCTCGCGGCTGACGTAGAACGGCGAGCTCGCGAAATCGAAGCGTGAGCTCTCCTTCGTCACATGCAGGGTCGGCACGAGGGTCCGATGCCGCATCGACAGAAGGACCTTCTGCAGACCGGCCACGCCCGCGGCGGATGTCGTGTGGCCGATGTTGCTCTTGACCGAGCCGAGGGCGCAGAAGTTCTTCTTCGAGGTCTTCTCGCTGAAGACGGTCTTGAGCGCCTCGAGCTCGATCGGATCGCCGAGCTTCGTGCCGGTGCCGTGCGCCTCGATATAGCTGATCGTTGCAGGATCGATGTCGTGTCTCGCGTAGATCCCGCGGGCGAGATCGATCTGGCTGCTGACGCTCGGCGCCGTAATGCCGTTCGTCTTGCCGTCCTGATTGATGCCAGAGCCGAGGATGACGCCGTGGATGAAATCGCCGTCCCTCTGTGCGTCCGAGAGACGCTTGAGCACGACCGCTCCGACGCCTTCGCCGTTGACGATTCCGTCCGCCGAGTCATCGAAGGTCTTGCATTGTCCGTCCGCGGAGAACATCCCGGCCCCGCTCATGGCGAGGTAGGACTCCGGCGTCAGCCACAGGCTGACGCCGCCCGCCAGGGCCATGTCGATCTCGCCATTGACGATCGCCTGACACGCGAGATGAACGGCGACCAATGCCGACGAACAGGCCGTGTCGACGGAAATCGCCGGGCCCTTGAGGTTGAGGTAATACGCGATCCGCGCGGCCGCGATCGCGTAGCTGTTGCTCGTGACCGGCACGGACAGAGCCCCCGCCCGCGACAGAATGGCCAGGTATTCGTTGGTCGAAATGCCGAGATAGACGCCGCATTTCCTGTTGCTCAGCGTCGTCAGCGAATACCCGGCATCTTCGAACGCCCTGTAGCTCTCCTGCAGGAAGAGACGGTGTTGGGGATCGATGGATTCGGCTTCCTTCGGCGAGATGCGGAAGAACAGCGGGTCGAAGCAATCGATGTCGTCCAGCGCGCCGAGCCACTTCGAATTCGTCTTGCCCGGCTTCGACCGATCGGGGTCGTAATACCGGTTCACGTCCCAGCGCTCGGCCGGCACGACCGAGATCGCGTTTCTGCCTTCGGCGAGATTCTCCCAGTACTGATCGAGATCGCTGGCCTTCGGGTACCTTCCGGACATTCCGATGATCGCGATGCGGCCATCCGACTGCTCGCGCGACGTCCTGCCGTCGTTGTGGGTCTGCTTCCCGAGAGCGATCGCCGGCGCGACCGCATCGACAACCGGCGGCGCGGACTTCGTCGTCCGTGCCGGGAGCTTCCTCGTTTCCTGTTCCAGCAAGAGCGCGAGCTGCCGGACCGTCGCATGATCGAAGAGCTCGATGTGCGAGAGCCCGGTGCCGTATTTCCTGTTCATCGCGACGACCAGTTCCGCGCCGAGGAAGGAGTCGAGACCGAGCTCGGCGAACGGCTGATCGAGGTCGATGCGCGAGGCTTCGATCCGCAGCACCGAGGAGAGAACGGTCCTGATGTGCTGCTGCAGCTCGTCGATGCTGAACGCCGGCTCCGTTGCCCGAACGATCGTCTCGGTGACCGCGGCCGGCTCGAAAACGCGCGCTCTCTGCAGGTACGCCGTGAGCTTCGGCTGCACGCCTTCGACGACGAGGAGCTGGTCGTGCGGCAGGGCCAGGCTGCGATAGAACGCCTGCAGACCGGTCGCCGTCTGCATCGGGTGGATGCCGGTGGTCTGTTGCACCAGCTCCCGGCTGGCGGCATCGATGGCCATCCCGCCGTCCTGCCACAAGGACCAGTTGATCGAGCGCGTGCGGCCGTGGCGCTGCTTCGCGGCGACCAGGCGGTTGCGATACGCCGCGAACTGATCCATGAACGCGTTCGCGGCGGCGTAGTCGGCCTGGCCGAAGTTGCCGGTCACGGCGGCGATCGAGGAGAAGAGGATGAAGAAGTCGAGCTCGACCCCCAGCGTGGCCTGATCGAGGTTGTACAGGCCGGTGACTTTCGGAGCCAGCACCTTCGTGAGCTCGGCGCTGGTTTTCTTCCGGATGACGTTGTCGGCCGTCATCCCGGCAGCGTGGAAAACGCCGTTCAGTTGTCCGTACTCGTTCCCGATCCCGGCGATCAGGCTGCGGACCTGATCGAGATCGGCGAGATCGAGCTGGCGGTAGCTGACGCGGGGATGCGTTTCGGCGATCGAGTCCGAGCGTCCCGTCACGACGACCCTCGCCTGGCGGGTGTGCTCGAGGATTTCCTTCGCGAAGAGTGTTCCGAGGCCGCCGGTGCCGCCGGTGATCAGATAGACGCCCTGATCGCGGAAGGCGATCTGCGGCTTCGGCTGCTCCTTCGGCAGCTCATTCCAGCGGAGGACCTGTCGGGCACCGCGCTCGTAGCGGATCACCGGGTCGAGGCCGCGATTCTTCTCCGCCTGGAGGAGGCCGTTCAGTTCCTCGCTCGTGACATCGGGGCCGACGAGGATGAGCTGTCCGACGACCTTCGGATTCTCGAGTGCCGCCGTCTTGAGCAGTCCGGACAGACCCGCGAACAGCGCCCGTTCCCGATCGTCGGCGACGACGATCTGCACGAGCACCTCGTTGCGAGGCTTGCTCTGCAGAATCGCCTGGATGTGCTCGAAGCAGCCGACGGCGTATTCGCTGTAGCGCTGGGCGACGTCTTTCTGCGATGCCTGCAGCGACACGCTGTTCGGAACGTCCACCTCCAGCTCGCACAGAACAACGTGGTGCTCCGCATACTCGTTGTGGACCGATGGCAGCTCGCTCGACGCCCAGCCCGGGCTCGCGAGCAGACCGGCGGCGGGAAGCTCTTCGCCGGTGAGCGTCGACTTGGAGTGGTGCTCGGTCAGATCGGACGTGTCGCTGTGCAGCAGCGAGTCCACGGCGGCCGGCGCGTTCGCGATGGCAACCGGGTCGCCTGCATCGATCCAGTAGCGCTCTTTCGCAAACGGGTAGAGCGGGAGGCTGATCCGCGCCGGCCGGATCTCGGGGTAAAACTTGTTCCAGTCGAGATCCAGACCTCGCACCCACAGGTCGGCGAGGCGGGAGAGCTTGCGGTTGGCGATCCATTTGTCGATCGTTTCCTGCAGCTCGGCGTCGAGGGTGAACAGCGACAGCGACTCTTTGCCGCGCCGCACGCCGCCCTGATACACGTCGTCGATTCCCTGCGCGCCGTCGACATACGCCTGGAGTTTCCCGGCCAGCTGCTCGACCGAGGTGATGATGAAGACGAGGCGCTCCTCCATCGCGGAACGGCCGGCCTGCAGCGTGTAAGCGACATCACCCAGATCCAACGCCGGCGTCTCGCGAAGGAAGTGCAGCAGATCGCGCGCTTTGTCGCGCAGCTGTTCCGGCGTTCTCGCCGACAGAGGAACGATCGTCTTCGCGTGCGGCGTGACGACGGGAACCGATCGCGCGGCCTGGACCGGCGGCACATATTCCCCGATGACGATGTGCCCGTTCGTGCCGCTGAAGCCGAACGAGCTGATCGCGGCCTGGCGCCGCGTTGCGCCCCGGAGCTCCCACTCCTGCAATTTCGTGTTGACGTAGAACGGGCTGCCGTCCAGCTCGATGTGCTCGTTGAGCCGCTCGAAGTGGATCGTCGGCGGCAACTGCCTGTGCTTCAGCGCGAGGAGGAGCTTGATCGTTCCGGCAATTCCCGCCGCCGTCAGTGTGTGGCCGATGTTGCTCTTGACCGAGCCGATCGCGCAGTAGTCTTTCTTCTGCGTGTATCTGCCGAATGCCGCCTTCAGCCCCTCGACTTCGATCGGGTCACCGAGCTTGGTCGCCGTGCCGTGCGCTTCCAGCAACTGGATGTTGGCCGGATCGATCCTGTACTTCTCATAGACGTCGAGCTCGAGGCGGGTCTGCGATTCCGGATTCGGCGCGGTGATGCCGTTGGTCCTGCCGTCCTGATTGACTCCCCATCCTTCGATGACACCATGGATGATGTCGCCGTCTCTCTGTGCGTCGGCAAGGCGCTTGAGGACGATGACGCCGACGCCTTCTCCGGCCACGAAGCCGTTCGCGCGCTGATCGAACGTGTAGCACCGGCCGGCGGAAGAGAGCATGCCGGCCTGGGCGGTCCGGATGTGCATCTCCGGTCCGGCCATGACGTACACGCCGCCGGCGAGCGCGAGATCGCTGTCGCGGGCGATCAGACTGTCACACGCCTGCGCGATCGCCACGAGGGACGACGAGCAAGCGGTGTCGATCGAGACGCACGGCCCCACGAGGTTCAGGAAGTAGGAGATGCGCGCTGCCAGAATCGAGGTCGCCGTGCCGGTGAAGCCCTGCGCGGTGAGCTGATGCGCGCGGGAGATCTGGTGATAGTCGCCGGTCGCGCAGCCGACGAAGACGCCGCACCTGCTGCCGGACAGCACCCGCGCGTCGTATCCGGCGTTCTCGATGCTGTGCCAGCAGGCCTGCAGGAAGAGGCGCTGCTGCGGGTCCATGAGCTCTGCTTCGGTCGGCGAGATGTTGAAGAAGAGCGGATCGAACAGATCGTACTCCTCGAGTGCGCCGACCCACCGGCTGTTCGTCTTCCCTGGGACGACGTCGCCCGCCTGGTAGTGCACATTGACGTCCCAGCGATCGCTCGGCACCTCGGAGATGCAGTTCCTTCCTTCGGCGATGTTCTGCCAGAATTCGTCGAGGTCGTTCGCCCGCGGGAACTGGCCGGCCATGCCGACGATCGCAATCTCCGCGGTGCGCGGCGCCGGCGTGGCCGCGACGGCGCGCGAGCCCTTGCGGCTGCGCTTCGAGGTGAGCGGAGGCGACCCGCCCGCAACGACCGGCCGCGGCACAGTGATCTTTACCGGCGTCTCGACCGGAGCAGGTGCAACTGTCGCCGACAGCGTCCCGCGCGCCTCGGCCTCGGCCTTCACGTGGCGGCTGAGCTGCGCGAGCGTCGGGAAGCTGTAGACCTTCGTCGCCTCGATCGACGTCTGGTATTTCTCGTTGACCTTGCGGATCCAGCTCACACCGCTGATCGAGTCGAGGCCGAGGTCGACGAACTGTGCGTTGTCGTCGATGTCCCGCTCCTGCATCAGCAGCTCGTTCGCGAGGAGCGTCTTCAATGCGGCGGCGACGACGGGCAGGTCGTCCGGATTCGTCGCAGGCACCGGGGTCCCCGGCTGGTGGGCTGGCCGGTGGGCCGGTTGGTCGAAATTCGCCTCGATCTGGGCCAGCGTGTCGGAGCGGCCGACGAACGTCTTCTCGTGCATCGCCAGCTCGGCCCGCAACGTCTCCGCGAGCGGCTCGGACACATACGCGGTCAGCTGCTGTTTGAGCTCGATGAGGTAGCCGCGGGACGCCTGTGCGATCTGTTGCGCCAACGCCATTGCCGTGGCATGGACGTCGGCGCGCGGCAGGATGCGCAGCAGGAGTCCGCGCGACTTCAATGCGCTGCCGGTATACGACCGTGCGGTCAGCAGGCTCTCCCGCGCAAGGTCCTGGCCCATCTTGTCCGGCAGGCTCCAGGTCGCGCCGGCACCGGGCGTGAATCCGTAGTCCATGTACGGACTCACGTAACGGCTCTCCTCGCCGAGCAGCACGACGTCAGCGAACATGCCGAGAGACCAGCCGGCGCCGATGCCGTGGCCCTGCATCGCGGCAATGACCGGCAGTTTGCAGTCGAGCGCCGCCTGGAAGATCTTCGAGTCGGTGAACCGGGCCGTGCCGGCCTGAATCGCGAGCAGGCTCTCCTTGGTGCCGCCGGACGCGAAATAGTGGTCGTAGCCGGTCAGGACGACGACCTTGTACGACGGCGTCTGTGCGATGTGCTCGAAGACCTCGGTGACGCCGTGCATGAGGGCGTCGGAGAACATGTTCTTCGCCTCGCGGTCCGCGAGCTCCACTACGACGATGCCGCCGGGGTGGGCGGTGGCGGTGACGACGCGCGACCGAAGTGCAACGGGCCCGGCGGAGAGCGGCGCGCCGGTCTCGCCGTTCTGCTCCCACCCGACCTCGAGGTCGCAGATCCTGCTCTCGATCGTCGCCGCGGTCTCCTTCGTCCACGCGGCGAGCGTGGTGCTCGCCATCCGCGTCCACGACGCTGCCACCCGCACGGCGGTGGACAGCACCTGATCGTGGTCCGCCACGGTGAGCGCGCCGACGCGTTGCTGCAGAGCACTGCCGGAATAGTCGGCACCGGTCAGCAGGATCTCGCGCGCGGCCGCGTAGCCGAATCGATGCGCGAAGACCGCGGGGGCCGTCTGTCCGATGCCGGCCGCGGAGTAGATGCCCTGACGGCTGTAGACGACCGCATGGCAGAACTGCGCGGTGAGCCACGCGTTTCCTCGGGCGTCGCCGGCCAATGCCGCGACGACGGGAATCTCCGACTGCTCGACGAGGCGCTGCACGTCGAGGGCAACGTCCGCGGGAAGGAACTGGGGATATTCGCTCGCGAGAACGATCGCTTTGCAGGCGGAGGTCCGGATTCTGGCGAAGATGTCCCCGAGGTCGGCAACGAGATCGTCGAGCTCGACCTCCTCGTCGTCGGCGAGGACCGTGATGACCAGAACGTCGTCCTCGGGAACGTCGAGGCGGAGATGCCTCAGCGGCGAGATGGTCGGGTCCCCAGGCGTTTCGGACGGATCGTCCGCCACGATCTCGGCACGCGTGAGGCCGGCGACGAGCGCCGGCAACGGCCGCGTCAGGTGCGATTTGAGGAGAAGGAGTGCGTCGCGCGATTTGCTCGCGAGCGATGACGCGAGCTCACGCGCGGACGACTCGACCTGCGCGGCGGGCACGATCGGGAGCGTCCAGCCCTTCGCCCGCAGCTCCCTGCCGGTGGAGACAGGCGACATGTAGAGCAGATCGTGTGCGCGGACGTCGCCGAACCGCTCGCTGAAAAGCAGAAACTCGGCAGCGGTCGGATCGACGTTGAATCCGTAGCGGGCGTCTTCGCTGCAGACCATGAAGTCGCACAATGCGGCAAAGAGGAAGCCGGCACCGATCGTCTCGCCCTGCAGCACGCCGATGACCGGACTTGGAAGCGACGCAACGGTCTCGTAGAGCCTCTGCTCGATGGCCTCGTCGACGGCTCCTCGTTCAGCGCGAGCGAAACAGTGTTCGGCGCCGGTGATCGTCAGGACCTTGATCGATGCGTCCTGCCGCACCTGGTCGAGCGCCTGTTGCAGCTCGGCGATCGCCGCGGGACCGTCGAGGCGGATCGCGAACATGCCGTCACCGTGATCCGAGAGGCGGACGGAAGACGCCTCGCTCGGCTGCTCCGCGGCATCGGAGAGGGTCACCGACGGCTTCGTCGCGGCCGTCTGTCGCTCCGCGAGGGCTGCATCCGGCGCGGCGAGAGCAATCGCCGACGGCTTCTTCCGCTCGGTGCGAGCAGGAAGCGCCGGCTGCAGCGGGATGAACGCGACTTCTTTCGGAGTCAGCGCCGCGCGGACCGCGATCGGCTGGTCCGTCCGGAGGCTCACGCCCCGCAGTTGCGCGCAGACATTGCCCTGGTCGTCGCAGAGATCGACGTCGACCTTCGCGTCGTCCGACGAGGGGCGCACCCACGCGAACATCTCCTTCGTGCAGGCCGCGAAGATGCGGATCGAGTCGAGCGCAACGAGGCGTCCGGGCATCGCGCCGGCGAGGAGACTCGGATCGAGAACGTAATCCTCGACGGCGCCCGTCGGCCGGACCGCGGTCAATGACGGGCGCAGTGCAGCGAGGTCGAGCCTGGCCGGCGACTCGCCGCAGACCACCGCGCGCCCCTGACAATGGACGGCCTGGTCCTCGCCATAGATCTCGTACTCGACCTCGTCGCTGCCGTTCGCGCTCGCGAAGAGGGCGATGCTGATCCGCTGCTTTCCGCTGACCGCGATCGCCTGCGACCACGCGACGTCGCGGAGCTCGAGGAACGGCGCGGGCCGCTCGGGCACCGCGTGCTCGATTGCCGCGCGCGCCATCTCGAGATACGCGGACGCGCGGAGCCGCTCGTCGGCGAGAAAGGCCTCGTCACCCGCAAACGTGGAGCTGTAGCGCTGCTCGTTCATGTCGGACGTGTTGCTGTGCAGCAAGGGATGCAGGAATGCGGTCGCAGCGCCTCTCGCGACCACCGGTGCAACAGGGGCGACGTCGATCCAGTAGCGGTCCCTCGCGAACGGATACGCAGGAAGGCTGATCCGCCGCGGCTTGGCCTCGCCATACAGCTTGCTCCAGTCGAGCTCGCGGCCCTCGACCCAGAGGTCGAGCAGCTTCGCGAGATTGCGATCGGCGATCCACTGCTCGACCGTCTGCTGCAGGTCGGGATCGGTGCTGAAGAGCGACGGCGACTCGCCGCCGCGCCTGACCTGTCCCCGCCAGGAGTCTTCGATTCCCTCCCCGCCCGCGACGAATGCGTCGAGTGTTTCGATCAACTGTTCGATCGAGCTGGCGATGAATCCGTAGCGCTCGTCCATCGCCTCTCTGCCGGCCTGCAACGTGTAGGCAACCGAGGGGAGATCGAGGCTGCTCCGGCGCGCGCGAACGAACACCGACAGACCGCGCGCCTTCTGCTGCAGTTGCTCGGGCGTCCGCGCGGAGAGCACGATCGCGACCGGCGTCACCGCGATCGGCTGCCCGATCGGGACCTGGTACTCCTCGACGATCAGGTGCGCGTTCGAGCCGCCCGCACCGAACGACGAGATGCCCGCGATGCGCGGCAGCGTCCGGCCGTCGACCACCGGCTGCTCCCACGGCGTGAGCTCCTGGTTGACGGTGAACGGGCTCGTCTCGAAGTCGATGTGCGGGTTGAGCTCCGCCGAATGGAGCGACGGCGCGATCTGCCGGTGCTGCATCTGCAGGAGGACCTTGGTCAGTCCGGCAATGGCCGCGGCCGACTCGCAATGGCCGATGTTCGACTTCGCCGATCCGATGAGGCAGAACTGCGTGTCCTGCGTCGACTCCCGGAAGGCCTTGTTCAGCGCCGCGATCTCGATCGGATCGCCGAGCTTCGTGCCCGTGCCGTGCGCCTCGATGTAGCTCACGTGGCGCGCGTCGATCTTCGATTCCGCCAGTGCGCGGCCGATTGCACAGGCCTGCGCCTGCGGGTTCGGCACCGAGTAGCCGTTGGTCTTGCCGCCGTGATTGAGGGCGCTGCCGCGAATGACACCGTAGACGTGATCGCCATCCCGCTTCGCCTCCGACAGGCGCTTCAGGACGACGACGCCGAGACCCTCTCCCGGAATGTACCCGTCGCCACCCTCGCCGAAGCTCTGACAGTGCCCGTCACTGGAGATGAACTGGCCGGCGCTGAGCATCAGGTATTTGTTCGGGTGAATGCTGACGTTGACGCCACCGGCGATCGCGAGGCTCGTGCGTCCCTGCTTTAGGTCCTGACAGGCGAGATGGATCGCCGTCAGCGACGATGAGCACATGGTGTCGAGGGTCATGCTCGGCCCGTGCAGATTGAGGGCATAGGAGACACGGTTGGCGATGCTCCCCGCGCTGCCCGCCATCCCCATCCGGTTCCCGCGCACACTGGCCTCGACGCCGAACAACTGGTATTCCGTGTACATCAGACCGACATACACGCCGACCTGTCCCGGCAGATCGTTTCCGGACGGAATCTGCAGGCTCGCGCGTGTGTAGCCGGCGTCCTCGACGGCCATCCACGCGTGCTGCAGGAAGAGACGCTCCTGCGGATCGATCGACTTCGCTTCCTTCGGAGAGATGTTGAAGAACAGGGGGTCGAACTCGTCGACGCCGCTGATGAAGCCGCCCCACTTGCTGTAGTGGTGGCCGCTCTGCGTCCGGTCTTCGGTGAAATACTCGCGCCAGTCCCAGCGCTCCTTCGGGACTTCGACGATGCAGTCCCTGCCGGCGCGCAAGTTCTCCCAGTACGCCTCGAGATCGATCGCTTCCGGATAGCGGCCGCTCAATCCGATGATTGCAATGGGATCGGCTTCCGGCGCGATCGCCGGTGCCGCAGACCGCTGACGGCTGAATCGCCGCCTCCTCATCGTCGGCTCGACCTCGGCCGGTGCAGGTGCAGGTGCAAGTGCAGCTGGTTCGACCTCGCGGGCAGCCGGCGCGAAGAGCGACGCCACGCGCCCCGCATGCGACTGGATGAAGTAGCCGGCGAGATCGCGAATGGTCTGGTATTCGAAGAGCAGCGTCTTCGACAGAGAGCCGAAGGTCTTCTCGAGCTGCGCGGTCAGCTTCAGAGCGAGGATCGAGTCGATCCCGTATCTCTCCAGCGCGGCCTGCGGGTCGATGTTCTGTGCCGGCATTTTCAGCAACGCCGAGAATTCCGTGCGCAGGTAGTCCTGCGTCCTGTCGGCGAAGCTCTCGGAATCGATCGCGATCGCGGCCGGCTCCACCGCCACCGGCATCGCCGTTCCGGCATTCTCGAGGAGCGCACGGCGCATCCGCGCGAGATCGCCCTCGCCGACCATGATCTGGTCATAGGGCAGCGCCAGGCTGCGACGGAAGGCTTGCATGCCCGTCGCGGTCCGCATCGGCTGCATGCCGGTGGCCTCTTGCAGCAGCTCGCGGCTGGCCGGATCGATGGCCATTCCGCCGTCCTGCCACAGCGGCCAGTTGATCGACCGCGTCCGCCCGTGCCGCTGTCCCGCGGCAACCTGGCGATTGCGGTACGCGGCGAAGCGGTCCATGAATCCGTTGGCGGCCGCGTAATCGGATTGGCCGAGGTTCCCCTTTGCGGCAGCGAACGAGGAGAAGAAGACGAAGAAATCGAGCTCCACGTCGCTGCTGGCGCGGTCCAGGTTGTACGTGCCGGTGACCTTCGGCGCGAGCACGTCGGTGAGCTCGGCCGCGGATTTCCTGACGATGAAGTTGTCGGCGAGCATCCCCGCACAGTGGAGGATGCCGTCGAGCCGTCCGTATTCGCCCTGGATCGAGGCGATGAGCTGCTCGACATCGTCGAGATCGCCGAGGTTCACCTGGCGGTAGCTCATGGCATCGGAGAGCAGCGCTCGCTTCTCGGCCGTCAGGGCGGAGCGGCCGGTGACCACGATGCGCGCGTCGCGCGTCTGCGCGAGGATGTCTTTCGCGAACAGGAGTCCCAGGCTGCCCAGACCGCCGGTGATGAGATAGACGCCGCGATCCTTGAACACCGGCGTTTCCGCCTCGGCCGCGACTTCCTGCCAGCGGAGCACCTGCCGCGCGGTCCGGTCGTAGCGGACCAGCGAGTCCTGCCGGCCCTTCTCCGCCTCGAGGTACCGCCTCAGCTCCTCGCCCGTCACATCGGCCGGAACGACGATGAGCTGGCCGACAAACTGCGGATTCTCCAGCGAGGCCGTCTCGAGCAACGCGGAGAGGCCCGACAGCGAATCGTCGGGGACGGCGATCTGAACGAGCACCCTCCCTTGCGGCCTGCTCCGGAGGATCGCCTGGATCCGTTCGAACGACGCGAGCGCATAGTCGCTGTAGCGCTGCGCGAGCGTCTTCCGCGGCTCGCTGCGCAGTACGACGCACTCCTGCGTCTCGATGTCCGGCAGGTCGCACAGAACGACGTGTCGCTCCGCGTATTCGGCGTTGCCCGCGGCCTGCGATGAGACCTCCCACACCGGCGTCGCGAGCAGAGTGCCGGCCGCACGGAGCTCCGGATTCAGCACGCGCAGCGAGAACCCGCGCATCGTGACGCAAACGTTCCCCTCGGTGTCGCACAGGTCGATGTCCAGCTTGACGACGGCATCCGTGGCCTGGCTGCCCTTGGCATACCGCACCCACGCGTACATCTCCGAGCTGCACGGCCAGACGACGCGCAGCGACTCCACCGCGAACGGCAGCCGCGGCGCGCTGGAAAGCGCGGACAAATCGCCGAGGAGACCGATCGCCGACTGCACCGCGCTGTCCATCAGGCTCGGATGAAGGACGTAGTCGCGCGTCGTCTCCGCCACGCTCTTCGGCAGCCGGAGCTGCGCCAGGACCTGATCGCCGCCGCGGTGCAGCGCGGCGATTCCCTGGAACGTCGGGCCGTACAGCAGACCCATGCGCGCGCACGCCGCGTAGACGGCGCCGGGCTCGAGCTGCGCGTCGCCGGCGCTCGCCCGGAGCTGCTCGAGATCGAGTCGTGCCGGCGCCGGCTGGCTGCCCAGGATCGCGCGGCCCTGGCAGTGGATGACCTCCTCGCCGCCGTCCTCGCTGTAGATCTCGAATTCGATCTCGCCATCGCCGTCCGTCAGGAGGGCGATGTCGATCTGCCTGCTCCCGTCGACGACGACCGGCCGCGTCCAGACCGTGTCGCGGAGCTCGAGGACGGTCGTTTCGGACCTCTCGTGCAGTGCGTGCTCGATCGCCGCGCGCGCCATCTCGAGATAGGCGACGCCGGGCAGCACTTTCCGCACGCCGTCGCCGGTGCGGACCTGATGATCGACAAGGAAGAACTCGTTGCCGCGGAACGTCGAGCGATAACTCTGCTGACCGAAATCGGAGGTGTTCGTGTGCAGCAGCGGATGAAGGGCCGCCGAAACGCCCGGCACGACCAGCTGGCTCGCCGTCGCGTCGATCCAATAGTGCTCTTTCGCGAACGGATACGTCGGCAGCGCAATGCGGCGAGGCCGGACGCCGTCATGAAGCCGCTGCCAGTCGAGCTCGAGACCGCGCACCCACAGGTCCAGCAGCTTCGACAGCTTCTTCTTCGCGATCCAGCGGTCGACGATCGTTTCCCGGACGTCCTCGTCCTGGGTGATGAGGCTCAGGCTCTCCCTGCCGCGTTTGATCTGGCCCTGATGGAAGTCTCTGATCTCCCGCTCGCCGTCGACATACGCCTGCAGCTTTTCCGTCAGCTGCTCGATCGAGCTGACGACGACGCCGAGGCGCTCGTCCATCGCCTCGCGGCCGATCTGCAGCGTCCAGGCAACGTCGGCGAGATCGATCGAGGGCTGCCTGCGGACGAAGTCGAGGAGATCGCACGCCTTCTGCCGGAGCTGTTCCGCCGTTTTGGCGGACAGCGGGACGATGAGCTTCGTGCCCGGCGGAACGACGCGCTTCACTTCGACCGGCGGCACGTATTCGCCGACGACCATGTGGGCGTTCGTGCCGCTGAAGCCGAATGAGCTGATCGCCGCCTGACGCTTCGTCGCGCCGCCGACCTTCCACTCCTGCAGGCGGCCGTTGACGTAGAACGGGCTCCCGGTCAGGTCGATGTGCTCATTGAGGCGCTCGAAGTTGATCGTCGGCGGCAGTTGCTTGTGCCGCAGCGCGAGGAGGAGCTTGATCACTCCGGCGATGCCGGCGGCGGTCAGCGTATGACCGATGTTGCTCTTCACCGAGCCGAGGGCGCAGTACTCGCTGTTCTGCGTGTATTTCCTGAAGGCGTTCTTGAGGCCCTCGACCTCGATCGGATCGCCGAGCTTCGTGCCCGTGCCGTGGGCTTCGATGAGCTGAATGCCGGCCGGATCAATTTCATACTTATCGTAGACGGCCTGCTCGAGGCGCGTCTGCGACTCCGGATTCGGAGCGGTGATCCCGTTGGTCTTGCCGTCCTGATTGACGCCCCAGCCCTGAATCAAGCCGTAAATGACGTCCCCGTCGCGCTCTGCGTCGGAGAGACGCTTCAGCATCACGACGCCCACGCCTTCGCCCGGCACGAATCCATCCGCCCGTTGGTCGAAGGTGAAGCACTTCCCCTCGGACGACAACATGCCGGCCTGCGACGTCTTGATGTGCAGATCCGGACCCGCGACCACACAGACGCCGCCGGCGAGCGCGAGATCGGCGTCGCCCGAGACGAGGCTGTCGCACGCCTGCGCGAGCGCGACCAGCGAGGAGGAGCAGGCCGTGTCGATCGAGAGACACGGCCCCTGAAGATTCAGGAAATACGAGATCCGCGCGGCGAGAATCGACGTCGCGCTACCGGTGAAGCCCTGCGCGCTCAATTGATGCTCGCGCGACACCTGGTGATAGTCGCCCGTGGTCGCGCATCCGACGAACACTCCGCACCTGCTGCCCGACAGCACCCGCGCGTCGTATCCGGCGTGCTCGATGCTCTGCCAGCAGGTTTGCAGGAAGAGGCGCTGCTGCGGATCCATGTTCTCCGCTTCGGTCGGCGAGATGTTGAAGAAGAGCGGATCGAAGAGGTCGTAGCCCTCCAGCGCGCCGAGCCACTGGCAGTTGCTCTTGCCGGCGACGGCGTCGCCGGGCTGATAGAACGCATCGAGATCCCAGCGGTTCCGCGGGACCTGCGTGATGCAGTTCTTTCCTTCGGCGATGTTCCGCCAGAACTGCTCGAGGTCGTTCGCCTGCGGGAATTGACCGGCCATGCCGATCACCGCGATCGGCTCGGCCTTGTGCGGCGCCGTGCCGGCCCCGAACCGCGAGGTCCTGCCGTTGCGCCACGAGGTGAGCTTCTCCGCCGCGCGCGTCGTACGGGCGCTGCGAGGCGCCGGAGCGAGCTTTGGTGCCGCGGCGGCGATGACAGGAGGCGCGGCCGGCGCGGAGAGCGTGCCGCGCTGTTCCGCTTCCTCCCTGACGTGGCGGCTGAGCTGCGCCAGCGTCGGGAAGCTGTAGATCTTCGTCGCCTCGATCGCGGTCTTGTATTGGTCGTTGATCTTCCGGATCCAGCTGACGCCGCCGATCGAGTCGAGTCCGAGGTCGACGAACTGGGCGTTGTCGTCGATGTCGCTCTCCCGCATCTGCAGTTCCTTCGCGAGGAGCGTCTTGAGCGCAGCGGTGACGACTTCCAGCAGGTCGCCATCGACGCGCGGGTCCGCCGTTTCGACGTCCGCCTGCGGCGCCGGCGTCGTGTCGGCCTCCTGATGGAAATTCATCTCGATCTGGGCCAGCGTGTCCGACCGGCCGACGAACGTCTTCTCGTGCATCTCGAGCTCGAGCCGGTACGTCTCTTCGAGCAGGTCGTGCACCTGGGCCGTCAACTGCTGCTTGAGCGCGATCAGGCGGCGGCGCGGGACTCGCGCGATCTGTTTGGCGACCTCCATCGCCCGGGCCGGAACGTCGGCGCGAGGAAGGATCGGCAGACGGACTCCGGCGTCCCTCAGCTCGCGGCCGGTATAGGTCTGCCCCGTCAGCAGGCTTTCCCGCGCGAGATCCTCCCCGAGAGTCTCCGGCAGGATGTACGTCGCGCCCGCGCCGGGCGTGAATCCGTAGTTCATGTACGGGCTGACATAGCGGCTTTCCTCGCTCAGCAGGACGACGTCGGCGAACAAGCCGAGGCACCAGCCGGCGCCGATGCCGTGGCCCTGCACCGCCGCGATGACCGGCAGCCTGCAGTCGAGCGGCAGTTGGAAGATGTTCGCGTCGGTGAACTTGGTGCGGCCCTGCTGGATCGCGAGCAGCGCCTCCTTGGTGCCGCCCGACGCGAAGTAGCTGTCGTAGCCGGTGAGGACGACGACCTTGTATGCCGGAGTGTTCTCGATGTGGGCGAAGACTTCCCGGACGCCGTCCACGAAGGCCTCCGAGAACATGTTCTTCGCGTCCCGATCCTCCATCGTCACGACGACGATGCCGTCCGGATGCGCGGTGGCGGTGACGACTCGGGACTGCAACGCGATCGGCGTGGGAGCGGTGACCGACTCGGCGATGGCATCCGCCTGTTCCGCCACGACCGGTGCCTGTTCGATACGGGGCAGCCTCGCGCAGGACGTCGCGACCTGGACGGCCGTCGACAGCACCTGGTCGCGATCGACGACGGTCAACGCACCGATGCGCTGCTGGAGGTCCCGACCCGAGACTTCCGCGCCCGTCAGCACGATTTCTCTCGCTGCCGCGATGCCGAATCGGCGTGTAAATGCCGACGCGGCGCCCAGCGCGACGTTCGCCGCGGTGTACACGCCCTGCCGGCAGTACACCGCCGCGTCGCAGAACTGCGCGAGAAGCCACGCGTTGCCCCTCGCATTGCCGGTCAATGCGGCGACGACGGGGATCTGCAACCCGGCGATCGCGCGCTGAACATCCGTCACGGCGTCGTCGGTGAATTCGGAATCGTCGATGGAGAGCACGACCGCCGGGGCGTCGATGCGACCGGCCATCATCTCGCTCACGCCGACGACGCGCACCTGTTCCGGCGCAACCGTTTCAAGTTTCGCGGCCGGGACGACCTCGGCGACGAGACCGCCCATCCGGCGCGTGAGGTGCTGCTTGAGCAAACGCAGCGCATCCTGAGGCTTGGTCGCCAGCTTCGAGGCCAGCTCACGTGCATGCGACTCGACTCGCGCTGCCGGGACGATCGGGCACATCCACCCCTTCGCGCGCAGCTCGTGACCCGTCGAGACCGTGAGGATGGACTGCGCGACGCCGAAGCGCTCGCGCAGCAGCGCCGCCGGCGCCTCGGTGGACCCGTAGGTCGCGTCTTCACTACAGACCATAAAATCGCACAGCGCCGCGGTGAGGAAAGCGGCGCCGACGGTGTGGCGCTGCAGCACCGCGATCACGGGATGAGGGAAGGACACGATGGCCCGATCGAGCTCTCTTCCGCCGAGGTGCTCGATGCCGCTGAGGAGCAGGACCTTCAGCGAGACCTCCACCTGCACGCGTTCCAACGCCTGCAACACCTGCGCGGACGCCGGCGCGGCAATCTCGATCGAGAAGATCCCGTTGCCGTCGTCGTAGAGCCGGACGGAGGAGTCCTCTGCCGGAGCGTCGGGTGCCGGACTCGCGAGTGTGACCGGCGCCTTCCGCGCGGAATGCGTCGTAGAGCCGCCGTCCTCCGGATCCGAGAGCAAGATCGCCGGCTTTTTCCGCTTCGCGGGCGCGGGCTCCGTCGCAGCGAGGACGATCTCCCGCCGCACGGGCGCGGCAACGACCGCCGGCTCGGTGATCTCCACGGACGCAGGCCGGCAGCTCACGCCGCGCATTTGCATCGCGACGTTTCCCCTAAGGTCGCAAAGATCGATGTCCAGCCTGAGATCGTCTCCGGAAGCGCGCCGCACCCAGGCCACCATTCCGGAGGCGCAGCGCGACACGATCCGCAGCGATTGCACGGCGAAGGGCTGTTCACCGCCGACCCATCCCGTCGCCGCCTGCCATGCCGCGTGGACCAGCGTCGGATGAAGGACGTAATCCTCGGCCGTGATGTCGGGCAACTGCACCAGGAATTCGCCGCGCGCCCGGAGCTGCTCGAGGTCGAGCATTGTCGGTGTTCCTTGACCGCGACTCAACACCGCGCGGCCCTGGCAATGGACGATCTCCTCGTCCGCGTCCTGACTGTAGATCTCGTAGTCGATGTGATCGGCGTCGTTCGCCAGGAGCGCGATGTGGACCTGCTTCTTCGCGGCGCCGACGACCACCGGCTGCGCCCAGACCACGTCGCGCAGCTCGATGACGGCGTCGACGGGCGGGTGCGCCGCCTTTTCCACCGCCGCACGCGCCATCTCGAGATACGCCGCTGCCGGAAGGACTCGTCCGTTCAGGAACGGTTCTTCGCCGGTGAAGGTGGAGCCGTAGCTTTGCCGGTCGAGGTCCGAGGTGTTGGTATGGAGCAGCGGATGCAGGACTGCCGTTGCGACGCTCTTCGGGGCCGCCGGCCCGGCCGCCGGAATCTCGACCCAGTAGTGCTCTTTCGCAAACGGATACGTCGGGAGGCTCATCCGCCGCGGCGTGGTGCCGGCGTACATCTTCGTCCAGTCGAGCTCGAGCCCCTTGACCCAGAGATCGACCAGCTTGGGGAGCTTCCTGCCGGCGATCCAGTTGTCGATGGTCTGCAGCAGCTCGGGCTCGCCGCTGATCACCGACAGCGCTTCTTTGTTGCGCTTCACCTGTCCGGTGAAGGTGTCGTCGATCGCCCGGCCGGAGAGATACGCCTCGAGCTTTTCCGCCAGTTGCCCGGCCGAGCTCACGACGAAGCCGAGGCGCTCGTCCATCGGCTCGCGGCCGACCTGGAGCGTGTACGCCATCGACGCGAGATCGACCGTGCCGAGGTGCGCGCGAACGTAGGCGCCGAGATCGCGCGCCTTCTGCTCGAGCTGCTCGGGCGTGCGCGCGGACAGCACGATCGCGACCGGTCCGGCGTTCATCGCCGGTGACGCCTGCTCGGGATATTCCTCGACGATCAGGTGCGCATTCGATCCACCGGCGCCGAACGACGAGATCCCCGCGATGCGCGGCAGCGTGCGTCCGTCGACGACCGGCTGCTCCCACGCCCTCAATGACTGATTGACGACGAAAGGACTGCGCGCGAAGTCGATGTGCGGATTGAGCCTCGCCGAGTGCAGCGACGGCGCGAGCTGCCGATGCTTCATCTGCAGGAGGACCTTCGTCAGACCGGCAATGGCCGCGGCGGACTCACAATGGCCGATGTTCGACTTCGCGGAGCCGATCAGACAGAAGCCGGTGTCGTCCGTGTGGCGGCCGAATGCCTTGCCCAGGGCCGTGATCTCGATCGGATCGCCGAGCTTCGTGCCCGTGCCGTGGGCCTCGATGTAGCTGATGTGTCGCGCGTCGATCCCGGCATCCGCCAGTGCCCGGCCGATCACCGTGGCCTGCGCCTGCGGATTCGGAACCGTGTAGCCGTTCGTCTTGCCGCCGTGATTGAGCGCGCTGCCGCGAATCACGCCGTAAATGTGATCGCCGTCCCGCTCCGCCTCGGAGAGGCGCTTGAGCACGACCACGCCGACGCCTTCTCCCGGAATGTAGCCGTCACCACCTTCGCCGAAGCTTTGACAGTGCCCGTCGCCGGAGATGAACTGGCCGGCGCTGAGGTAGAG
Organism: uncultured Thermoanaerobaculia bacterium; assembly: GCA_964558905.1. Classification (GTDB taxonomy): domain Bacteria; phylum Acidobacteriota; class Thermoanaerobaculia; order Gp7-AA8; family Gp7-AA8; genus QHVT01. The sequence goes on from CAZLGP010000067.1 coordinate 57,974, forward strand.
GTACTTGTTGGGATGAATGCTGACGTTGACGCCGCCGGCGATGGCCAGGTTCGTCCGGCCGAGCTTCAGATCGAGGCAGGCGAAGTGAATCGCCGTCAGCGACGAGGAGCACATCGTGTCGAGCGTCACGCTCGGTCCGTGGAGGTTCAGCGCGTACGAGACGCGATTCGAGATGCTGGCGCCGCTGCTGGCCACGCCCATCCGCAGGCCGCGCGCACCGGCCTCGGCACCGAACAACTGGTACTCGGTATACATCACGCCGACATACACGCCGACCTGCCCCGGCAGATCGTCCACCGACGGCAATTGCAGACTCGCCCGCGTGTAGCCCGCGTCCTCGATCGCCATCCACGCGTGCTGCAGGAACAGGCGCTCCTGGGGATCGATCTGCTTCGCTTCCTTCGGCGAGATGTTGAAGAACAGCGGATCGAACTCGTCGACGCCGGAGATGAAGCCGCCCCACTTGCTGTAATGACGGCCGGTCTCCGTGCGATCGTCGCTGAAGTACTCGCGCCAGTCCCAGCGCGACTTCGGCACCTCGACGATGCAGTCCTTGCCGTCGCGCAGGTTCTCCCAATACGCGTCGACGTCGACCGACTCCGGATAGCGGCCGCTCAGGCCGACGATCGCGATCGACTCGTCTGTCGTCCTGGCCGGCGCATCGCTCGTGCGGCGGCTGAAACGCCTGCTCGTGCGCTTGCCGGGAGCGAATGGCAGCGGTTCCGATTGCGGAACGACGCTCTCCGCTTGGGGAAACAGCGCCGCCAGCCGCACCGCATGCGACTGTGCGAAATAGCCGGCCAGCTCGCGAATCGTCTGATATTCGAAGAACAGCGTCTTGGAGAGAGTGCCGAACGTCTTCTCCAACTGGCCGGTGAGCTTCATGGCCAGGATCGAGTCGATTCCGTATTTCTCCAGCGCCGCCTGCGGATCGATCGCCTGGAACGGCAGTTTCAACAGCTCCGAGCACTCCCGGCGCAGGTACCCCTCGGTCTTTTCGACGAGACTGTCGCCGTCGACTGCAATCACCGGCGCGGCCGATGGCTCGGGACCGATCGGGCGACCGGAATTGAGCGCGCGGCGGATCTGCACCGGGTCCCCTTCGGCGACCAGCACCTCGTCGTACGGCCACGCGAGCGCGCGATGGAACGCATCCATACCCGTGGCCGTCTGCATCGGCTGAATGCCGGTCGCCTGCTGCAGCAGCTCGCGGCTCGCCGGGTCGGTTCCCATTCCGCCGTCCTGCCACAAAGGCCAGTTGATCGACCGCGTACGGCCGTGACGCTGCCCCGCGGCGACGTGGCGATTGCGCCGCGCCGCGAATTGATCCATGAACCCGTTCGCGGCCGCATAGTCGGCCTGGCCGACATTTCCCATCGCCCCGACGACGGAGGAAAAGAGCACGAAGAAATCGAGCACGACGTCGCGTGTGGCCTCGTCGAGCTGGATCGTGCCGGTGACTTTCGGCGCGAGAACCTCGGTCAGCTCGGCAGCGGTCTTCTTCAGGATGAAATTGTCGGCCAGCATCCCCGCGCCGTGGAGGATGCCGTCGAGATGTCCGTATTCGTTCTCGATCGCGGCGATGAGCTGCTTCACCTGATCCGCATCGCCGAGATCGAGCTGGCGGTAGCTCACCGATCCCGTCTTTGCGGACAGCTCATCGAGGAGCGCGCGCTTTTCCGCGGTCAATGCGGCCCGGCCCGTCAGGACCACGCGCGCCTCGCTCGTCCGGCCGAGGATTTCCCGGGCAAACAGAATTCCGAGCCCGCCGAGACCGCCGGTGATCAGATAGACGCCGTGGTCCTTGAACGCGACCGGCGGCTGGACCGGATCGGAGGCGATCTCCTCCCAACGGAGAACCTCCCGGCCGTTGGGTGCATGGCGAATCTCGGGATCCGGCACGCGGCGCTTTTCGTCCTCGAGCAGGCGGCTCAGCTCCTCGGCGCTCGTGTCCGCGGAGACGTGGATGAGCTGTCCAATGATCTGCGGATTCTCCAGCGCCGCGGTCTTGAGCAGTCCCGCGAGACCCGCGAGTGCATCGTCCGCGATGACGATCTGGATGAGCACCTTTCCGTGTGGCTTCGCCTGCAGGACCGTGCGGATACGGCCGAAGCACGCCAGCGCCATTTCGCTGTAGCGTTGCGCAAGGCTCGCCGGCGAGGGCACACGCGGCGCCATGCACAGACTGCGCGGCAGCAAAGACTCCAGCCGCGCGCCGTCGACCGCGGGCAGCTCGCACAGAACGACGTGGTGCTCCATGGATTCGATGCGGGCGGATCCGTCGCCGCCGGCCGGTTGCCACACGGGCCTGGCGAACAAGACACCGCCTCCCGGGAGCTGTTCCTGCTGTTTGATGGCCTTGATCTTCTCCAGGCCTTCTTTCCGGGAGAGCTGTCCACTGGACAACTCTGCATAGATCTGGCGTAGCTGTTCTTTCATCTGGGTCACACGAGTACGCTCGAGTTGGGGATCGGGAGAGGAGTGGAGGCACGGCCCGCTCTATTCGAGGTCGGCCGCGTCATCGATGGACACTTTGTGGCTGATGACGTCCGCGATGACGTTGTCGTAAAACACATCATCGAAAGGCACGCTGCCTTTGACGGCGACGCGATGAAGACTCGCTTTCGCGTCGCCGTCGAGGACCCGCGACGCCAGTCCTCGAATCTGCATGCAGACATTTCCCTGCGCATCGCAGAGGTCGATGTCCACCTTGATCGTCTTGTCGTCCGGCTTGCGTTTCTGCGCATAGCGCACCCAGGCGGCCATCTCGCGCGTGGACGCCGAGAGGATGCGGATCGAGTCCATGCCGAACGGCACGGAGGGCTTGCCGGGAAGGTCATCGAGGTCGACGAACAGACCGAGCGAGGCCTGCAGTGCACTGTCCATTACGCTGGGATGCAGCACATAGTCCTGCTGCTCGACGCCGGCCGGCAGACGCAGCTCGGCGAGCAGTTGGGTCTCGCCGAGGTGGATCGCGGTGATGCCGCGATGGGTCGGGCCGTAATGCAAGCCCATCGTGTCGCACATCGCATAGACCTGGGATGCATCCATGCGGCCCTGGGACATCTGGAGCCGGAGCTGTTCGAGATCGAGACGGGCCGGTGCCGGCTGCCGACTGAACACGGCCTGACCCTGGCAGTGCACGGTCTGCTGGTCCGCGTCGCCGCTGTAGATCTCGTAGTCGATGCGGTCCTCGTCTTTCTCCGACAACGTGATCGAGACCTGCTTCGGCTCCGTCACGATGATCGGGCGCACCCAGACGACGTCGTGCAATTCGAGGATGCTCGAGGCGTGATTGCGCGATGCCTGCTTGACGGCGGCGCGCGCCATTTCGAGATACGCGACTCCCGGGAGGACCTTCTGCGGTCCGTGTCCGTTGCGGATCTGGTGATCGCTGAGGAAAAACTCCTCGCCGGTGAATGTCGAGCTGTAGAGCTGTTCGGTGAGGTCGGAGATGTTGCGGTGCAAAAGCGGATGCAGGACTTCGGCTGCAATACTCGGCTTGCGGACCGTCGCATCGATCCAGCAACGCTGCTGCGCGAACGGATACGTCGGCAGGCTGATCCGGCGGGGCTTGTCGTCGCCGTACATCTGCTCCCACTCGATCTCGAGGCCCTTGACCCACAGCTCCAGCAACTTCGCCCACTTGCCGCGCTGGATCCACTTCTCCACCGCTTCGCGCAGCTCCTCGTCGCCGCGGAAAAGCGCCAGCGTCTCGCTGTTTCGCTTCACTTCGCCGCTGTAGAGGCCGTCGATCGCACTCTTTCCCGCGAGGAAATCGTCGAGCTTCGCTTCGAGCTCCTTCATCGACGCGACCGTCATCGCCAGGCGGTGCTCCATCGCCTCGCGCCCGACCTGCAGCGTGTAGGCGATTCTCGTGAGATCACCCGACGGGTTGCGCGCGATCCACTGCCGCAGTTGCGTCGCCTGCTCCTTCAGCCGCACCGCGTCTCTCGCGGACAACACGATCATGACCGGACCGGCCATCACGGCACTCTCGATGGGGACGGCGTACTCCTCCACCACGACATGCGCATTCACGCCGCCGAATCCGAACGAGCTGACGCCGGCGCGGAGAGGTGCCCCGTCCTTCAGCCGCTTCCACGGCCGGTTCTCGCGGACGATGTAGAACGGACTCTCCTCGAGCCGGATGTAGGGATTGATCTCCTCACAGTGAAGGGTGCGGACGAGCGTCTTGTGCTGCAGCTGGAGCACGAGCTTGATCAGCCCGGCCATCCCCGCCGCGAGCTCGAGATGGCCGATGTTCGGCTTCACCGAGCCGAGTCCGCAATAGCCGGTTTCGGGCTTTTCTCCGATTTCCTCGTACAGAGCCTGGAATGCCATCTTGAGGCCGTTGATCTCGATCGGATCGCCGAGTGGCGTGCCCGTTCCGTGGGCCTCGATGTAGCTCACGCTCTTCGGGCTCACGCCGGCGCGCCGGTACGCGTCCTTGAGCAATTCCGCCTGTGCGATGGGATTGGGTGCCGTCAATGATTGCGCGCGGCCGCCGTGATTCTCCGCGGTGCCGCGGATCAGGGCGTAGATGTGATCGCCGTCGCGCTCGGCCGCGCTCAGCTTCTTGAGCACGAGCATGCCGACGCCTTCGCCGCGCGCATAGCCGTCGGCGCGGCTCGAGAACGTCTTGCACTTCCCGTCGGGGCTGAGCATTCCCGACTTGTTGAAGCTCATGTGCAGCGTCGGGAAGAGCGTGTTCACTCCTCCGACGAGCGCCATCTCGCATTCGCCGGCCATCATCGAGCGTACGGCGCGATTCACCGCGACGAGAGAGCTGGAACATGCCGTTTCGATCGGCTCGCTGGGCCCATGAAGGTTCAAGGTGAAGCTGATGCGATTCGGGCCGACGGACGGGACGATTCCGGTCGCGGTGTACCCCTCGGTTCCGGCGCCGTCCTGCGTCACGAGCTCGCTGTAGCCGGTGCCCGTCGTGCCGATGAACACGCCGGTGCGGCTGCCCCACAGCTGTTTCAATCCATAGCCGGCGTCTTCGAACGCCTTCCAGCCATACATCATCGCCAACCGATGCTGGGGGTCCATCCGCTCCGCCTCGCGCGGCGAGATGCCGAAGAACAGCGGGTCGAACCGGTCGACGCCGTCCATGAAGGCGCCCCATTTCGCCCCGCTGTTTTCGTCGCCGCCGAGGGCACGCCAATCCCAGCGCTCGCGGGGAATCTCGCGAACGCTCTCTCTGCCGGCCTCGAGGTTTTCCCAAAAGGCATCGAGGTCGTCCGCGCCCGGGAATCGTCCGCTCATGCCGATGATCGCGATCGCCTCATTGGCGCCCATGACCTCGGCTTCGACGCGTGTTCTTGCCTTCACGACCGGCTGCGCTGTCGGGACCGCCGTCGCGTCGCCGAATTTCTCCGTCAGCATCTGGCCGTGCGTTTCGACGAGATAGCGGGCGAAGCGCCGCACCGTCGGATGCTCGAAGAAGATGGTCGGCATCAGGTCGAGTGCCAAGGCCTGGTTCACGTGATTGGCGAAGCCGGTCAAGCTGAGGGAGTCGAATCCGAAGTCGCTCAGCTCCGCGTCGAGGTCGACGCCTTCGCGCCGGATCTTCAGCAGCCCGCCAATGGCCTCGACGAGCCACGCTTCGACTCTCCCGGCGCGCAATTCGTCGCTGGCGGTCGACGGATGGCGGCGGGTTGCCGGCGACACGAGATCCGCGGCAGCTGGCAGCCGGCCGCCAACGTTCCCCAGCCTCTCCGCCAGGCGCCGGCCGTGTTTCTCCACGAGATACCGCGCCACCCCCCGCGCCGTCGGATGCTCGAAGAAGATCGTCGGCATCAGCTCCAGCGCAAATGCCTGGTTCGCGTGGTTCGCGAAGGCGGTCAAACTGAGCGAGTCGAATCCGAGCTCGCTCAGCTCCACATCGAGATCGACGCCCTCGCGCCGGATCTTCAGCAGGACGCCGACGGCTTCGATCAGCCACGCTTCGACCTGCTCCTGCAGTCCTTCCGCTGCCGCGGGCGCGACCGCCGGAAGCGACTTCATGCGCGGTGCCATCGCCACCGGTTGCTTCTGCCGGATGATGCCGTCGCTCTCGGCGACGATGATCTGCTGACCCAGTCCCTGCGCGTCGCGGGCCGGGAACGAGACGCCGCGGAAGCCTTCCTCCTCGAGCACGCGCTTCCACGTGTCCATCGTCAGCCCCGGGCTGCCGTCCATCCGCAGCTCCGCGTCTTCGTACGCCCACCAGCCCGACAACAGACCGAAGGTGAGATGCATGAAGACGCTCTTCGACGTGATCTCGTTCAGGACCAGCAGGCCGTTCGCCTTCAGTGCAGCCTTCGCGTTCCGCAGCGTCTCGCGCAGGCGCTTCGTCGCGTGCAGCACGTTGGCCGCCAGGACGACGTCGTACGCGCCGCGCGCGACGCTCTGCTCCTGCAATCCCCTCTCGACGTCGACGATCGCGTACTTCAGATAGTCGCGCCCCGCGCCGAACGCTCTCTCGCCGTGGAGCAGGAATACCTTCGACACGTCGGTGTAGCAGTACTCCGCGACGTCATCGCGATACGCATCGAGCTTCTGCAGGATCCCCTCGCTGCTCCCACCCGTCCCGGCGCCGAGCTCCATGAGCCGGAGCTTCGTGCCGCGACGCGCTTCCACATAGGAGCAGACGACGTCCGCCATGACGCGATTGAAGGAATCGGCGAGCGCATTGTTCTTGTAGACCCCTTCGACCAGGGAGAGCGACGAGTTGGGGAAAATCACGTCGGTCGCGCGCTTCTCGCCGCGCAGGATCGCGCCCAGGCTGCGGAGGGTGGTCTCGACGAGCGCCACCTCCGCGGTCATGCCGTCCCAACGGCTCTTCTGCGCTTCCCACTCGGTCCACAGTGCGTCGGGGCTCTCCCGCTGAACGCCGCCTTCGCCCAGAATCCGGAGACTCTCTTCGAGCCAGCGCTCGTACTCGCCGGCCACGCGCGGTACTTCGGCGAGCTGTCCGCGGAGCATCTTCACCAGCAGACCGTCGAAGCCGCGGCGCTGCTCTTCCCAGCTCCGCACTTCGGGCGATGCCTGTTCCGCGACAGTGAGCCGCTCGCACACCGACGGCGCCTGCTCGCGCGCGACGGAAATCATTTCAGCCGTTTCGACGCCGAGGGCGCGCAGGGCCTCGTTGCCCTTCGTGCGGAGCATCCCGATTTGCGCAAAGGGTCCGGTGAGCAGGCGCTCGATCCCGGCCATTCCCTCGTCCGGCTCCAGTGATCCCCATCCGTGGCGCGCCATCCGCTCCTGATACTCCGCGGCGGCGACGACTCCGATGGTGCCCCAATAGCCCCAGTTCATCACCTTGACCGGATAGGCGGCGCTCGCGGCCTGCCACTCCGCGAAGGAGTCGGTGAACGTGCATCCGGCGGCGTAGTTGCTCTGCCCCGGCGCCTTGAGGAAGCTCTGCAGCGACGAGAAATAGAGGATGAAGTCGAGCGGCTCGCGGCCGAAGACCTGCTCGAGTCGCACCGCCGTCTCCACCTTCGTCGCCAGTGCCTCCCGGAACTGCTCCTCGGCCATGTTGGCGAGGCTCTTGTCCGACAGCACGATCGCCGAATGGATCACGCCATCGATCCGTCCGTAGCGGTCTTTGATCTCTCTCGACGCGCGCTCCAGCTCCTCGCGATTCCGCGCATTCGCGGTGATGTAGAGAGGCGGCTCGCCTCCGGCCGCGACGCGCTGTTGCTTCCGCGCGATGTCGTCGTTCGGCTGGCGGCGTCCGATCCACACAACCCGCGCGTCATAACCGCGGATCAGGTGCTCGGTGAGAACTTCCCCGACGCCGCCCGCGCCGCCGATCACGACGTAAACGCCGCCGCGCTTGAAGCCGCTCTCGCTGCGCACGGGGAACTCGCACGGCACGAGCCGGCGCCGGAACCACTGTCCGTCGCGATGCGCCCAGGCGTCTCCGCGCTCGTCGGCGCGCAGCCGCAACATCTCGTCCCACGGCCAGACGCTGCCCGCAACGTCCAGGAGGCGGACCTTCCAGTTGCGGTACTCCTTGGCCATCGAGCCGACGAGGCCGAGGACGCTGCCATGCGCCGCATCGACCGGCTCCGCCGGCGAGACGCGCTGTGTCGCGCTCGTGATCACCGTCCACGCTAGCCCGCTCGCGCCATAGCCCGCGGCCAGCAGCGCCTGGATCAGACGGAAGCCGGCGAGCACGCCTTCGTCCTGGGCTTCGATGAGCGATTCTGTCGTTCGCTCCTGCGATGCCGGGAGGATCCAGATGATGTGGTCGATCCGCGCGTCCGCGTTCACTGTTTCGGTGAGCGCGTCGATCCGCAGGACTTCGGCCTGCCCGTACACCCGCCGCACCGCACGATGCTGTTCTTCGTCTCCGCCGGCGATCACCACGCGGCCCGCGAGCACTTCGTCCGCTTCCACCTGGACCGCATCCCACACCGGCGCGAGCGTCACCAGACCGCTGTCCGCCGGACGCTCTTTCATCGCCCGGGACGCAAAGCCCTTCATGCGCACGCATACGCGCCCCTGCTCGTCGGAGAGATCGACGTCGAGCTTCGCGACGGGGTCGCCGGGCCGGCTGCCGGACGAGTAGCGCATCCACGCAAACATCTTCGGCGTGCAGGGCGCGAGGACCTGCAGCGACTCCAGCGCGAACGGCATGCGCGTCTGCGTCGGACCGTCGAACCAGCCGTCGATCATCCCGATGCTGCCGTGCAGCGCGCCGTCCATGAGGCTCGGATGGAGGCCGTACTCCGCCGCCTTCGCCTCGAGGACCTCCGGCAGCCGCAGGTGCGCGAGCAGTTGGTCGGTTCCGAGCTCGATCGCGGTGACGGGCCGGAACGAGGGTCCGAGGAGGAGACCTCTCTGTGCGAAAAGACCGTAGATGTCGTTCGGCTGCAACCGGCCCTGTCCCATCTGTCGAGCGAGCAGCTCGACCTCGAGCCGCGCCGGTGCCGATTCACGGCTCCGGACGGCGCGTCCCTGGCAATGGACGATCTGCTGCCCGCGCTCCTCGCTGAAAATCTCGAAGCCGATCTGATCGACACCGTCCGCCTTCAATGAGACGTGGATCTGCTTGTTCTGCTCCACCACGAACGGCTGCATCCAGACGATCTTGAGCAGCTCCAGAACGGTCGATTCCGGCCCCGCCGGCAACGCCTGCTCGATCGCGGCGCGCGCAATCTCGAGATACGCCACGCCGGGGAGGATCTTCTGCTCCACGCCATCCGCGCGGACGCGGTGGTCGGCAAGGAAGAACTCCTCGCCGGTGAACGTCGTGCTGTAGCGCTGCCCGTTCGCGTCGGACGCGTTCCGGTGCACGAGCGGGTGCAGGACTGCCGCCTCGCTCGCGGCCATGTCGAGCCAGCAGCGCTCTTTGGCGAACGGATAGGTCGGCAGCGGCAGGAATCGATAGTTGCGCGCGCCATAGAAGCGGGCCCAGTCGATGTCCGAGCCGCGCACCCACGCTTCGCCGACCTGCAAGAGATCGTTCGACCCGACAGCGCTCCCGGCCCCTTTCGTCGCGCGCCCGCGGCGCCAGTTGGCACCCTGGTCTCTGCGATCGAGGACGTCTGTCAGCGCCGCACGGAGCTCCTCGACGCTGTTCGCCACGATCGCCAGCCGCTCGCGCATTGCCTCGCGGCCAAGCTGCAGCGTGTAGGCGATGTCGTGCAGGCGATCGGGCACGACGTCGCGCAGGAAGACCAGGAACCGTGCGGCCAGCGCGAACAGGCGCTCCTCGTCTTTCGCGGAGAACACACAGAGCGCGGAGCCGGCGTGGCTGCCCGAGGCGAGAGCCGGCTGCTCCTCGATCTGGTCGAGGATCACGTGGGCATTCGAGCCGCCCGCGCCGAAGGAGCTGACGCCGGCGCAGCGCGGACCCGGCCACGCCGCGAGCTCGCGCTGGACCCGAAACCCGCTCCTGCCGAAGTCGATGTTCGGGTTCAGTTCGTCCGCGTGCAGCGACGGCGCGAGCTGGCCGTTCTCCATCTGCAGGAGCACCTTGATGATCGACGCGATGCCCGCGGCGGCTTCCAGGTGGCCGATGTTCGACTTGACGGAGCCGATCGCGCAGACGCGGCCGCCGTCCTCCGACAGGCCGAGCGCCTTCTCCAGTCCGGCGATCTCGATCGGATCGCCGAGGGATGTACCGGTGCCGTGGCCCTCGATATACGTGATGTTGCGCGGATCGATCCCCGAGTGCTCCAACGCCTGCGCGATGACGCTTCGCTGCGACTTCGGATTCGGCACGGTGTAGCCGTTCGTCCGGCCGCCGTGATTGATCGCCGATCCCTTGATGACGGCGAGGATCGAATCGCCGTCCGCGACCGCTTTCGACAGCGGCTTCAGAAGCAGCGAGCAGATGCCCTCTCCCGGGACGTACCCGTCGCCGCCGGCGCCGTAGCTGCGGCAGCGGCCGTCGGTCGAGAGGAAGCGAAACCGCGACAGGAAGAGGTACTTGCTGGCGCTCAAGGACAGATTCACTCCGGCGGCGATGGCGAACTGGCTCTCGCCGTCGCGAATGCTCTGACACGCGAGGTGCAGCGCCGTCAGCGACGACGAGCAGGCGGTGTCGATGGCCATGCTCGGACCGGTCAGATCGAAAAAGTACGAGATCCGGTTCGCGATGCTGTAGAGCAGGCTGCTCGGACCGACGACGTTTCCAGCGAGCGTCGCCTCGATGCCGGCGCTTTCGTACGGTTGCCACAGCGCGCCCACGAACACGCCCACGCGCCGGTCGGAGAGCTTGTGCAGCCGCTGCCGCGTGTAGCCGGCGCGTTCGAGCATCTCCCACACGACTTCGAGGAGAAGCCGCTCCTGCGGATCGATCAGCTCCGCCTCGCGAGGGGCGATGTTGAAGAAGCCGGGGTCGAAGCGATCGACGTCGTCGATGAAGCCGCCCCATTTGCCGTAGATCCCGTTGCGCGCCGGATCAGCATCGTAGTGCCGCCGGTAGTCGAAGCGGCCCGGCGGGATCTCGGTGATGCAGTCCCGGCCGCTCTTCAGCACGTCCCAGAATTCCTCGAGATCGTGCGCGCCGGGAAAGCGGCCGGCGGCGCTGACGATGGCGATGTCGTGGCGCTCCTCGAGGATCTGCACCGCCGGCGCCTGGCCGGGCAGTGCGTGGACCGCCGGCCCTTCAGTCGGGGAATGGGCCGGCGCGTCGCCGACGGGCTTGGCGGCTGGCAGCCGGCGCAGCTCGCCGGCCGCAGCGAGGGCCCTCTCCCGATGCTCCTCGAGGAAGTAGCCGGCCAGCTCGTCGACGCTTCTGTATTCGAAGAACAGCGTCTTCGACAGCGGGCCGAAGACCTTCTCGAAGATCTCATTGAGCTCGACGACCATCACGGAGTTGACGCCGTACAGATCGAAGCCGGTCGAGAAATCGATCTCGTCTGCCGGGAGCCCGATCGGCCGCGCGACCAATGACCGCAGCCAGGTGCGGACGTCATCGGTCGAATCGACGGCCGGAGCCGCGGCCATGGCGTGCGGCTCGAGAGCATCCCCATGAGTCTCGATGAAGGACTCGGCATGCTCGGCGATGCTGCGGTGTTCCGCATGGGCTCTGCTCTCCATCACCGCTGCCGTTTCACGCAGCGCGCGGATCGAGAAGCCCTTCATCCTCACGACGACCACGCCATCGGCGCGGCAGATCTCGACGTCGAACTTTCGGATCTCCTCATTGCGCGCGTTCGCCGGCCGCGGGCGGCTGTAGATCCAGCATTCGGCGGGGATCGGCGCGAGGACTTCGAGCTCGTCCATGCCGATCGGGATGTACTTGCGGCTGTTGTCGCCGCTGCGCCGATTGCCCACCAGCGCCGTCTGGAACGCACCGGTCAGCAGCGCGGGATTGAGGACGTAGTCGTCGATCGTCCCGCGGATCTCTTCCGGCAACTCCAGCATCCCCAGCGCCTCGGCGTCATTGAGGAAGATCTGCTTCATCGGCTGGAACGTCGGCCCGACGATGAGCCCCTCGCCGTGAATCTGCTCGTAGACCTTCTCCGGCTGTTGGATCTCGTCACAGCGCGACTGCACCTGCGCGATGTCGATCCTCGTCTCCTGCGTCGCGCTCGGCGCCTGCGCGATCTCTCCCATCGCGTGCAGGCGCCGCTCGCCGGCCGCCGTGAAGCTCACCACCTCGTACGCGAGGAGGTCCTGCTTCGGCGTGAGCTCCACGTGCGCGGTGAAGTCCTCCTCGGGCGACGACAGCTGGCTGACCCAGTAGTTGTGCAGCAGCCTCCGGGCGCACTTGTCGCCGAGGAGCAGGTCGCCCGCCTGGCGGGCCATTTCGACGTAGCAGGCTCCCGGCATGTTGTATTGGCCGTCGACGACGTGGTCGCGCAGATAGAACTCGTCGGTCCGGAAGGTCCTGCTGAACGTCCGGCGCGCGGGATCGGATCGCTCGACGTCGATCAGGGAGCGGTTCCAGCGCGGAGCCTCACCAGAGACCGCGACTCTGTCTTTACCGATCCGGACGAGATACGCCGCAAGCTTGTCGACGGTATTGATGTCGAAGAGCAGGGTCGGCTTGAGGTCGGCGTCGAAGCGCTTGTTGATGTCCTGGGTGATGCCGAGGACGGCGGCGGAGTCGATTCCGAGCTCGCCGATCGTGCGCCCGCCGGCGATGGTTTCGGGCACGACGCCCAGTCGCGCAGCGAAGATCGATTGGAGTTGCGACACGAGCGACTCGTCTTCCATCTCGGCCGTCACGCCGAGGCTGCGCTCGATTTTCTTCCTGTCGCCGGCGATGGCGATGAACTGGTGGATCTCCGGGAACCGGCTCTTCGCGAGCGCCAGAGCGGTCTCGAACAACGCGAGGCCGTCGTCCGTCGGCAGCGGCTTCATGCCGAACACCTTCAGCAGATGGCGCTCCTCTTCCGGCGCCACGCGCATGCCGCCGTTCGCCCAGAGCGGCCAGTTCAGGGCGAGGCTCACACCGGAGCGCTGGTTGTCGCTCGTCATCCGGTTGCGCGCTTCGACGAAGCCGTCCAGGAAGCTGTTCGCGGCGGCGTAGTCGCACTGTCCCTGGTTGGGCATGAGTGCCGCGACCGAGGAGAAGACGACGAAGAAATCGAGCGGCTCGTGCTGGGTCAGTGCGTCGAGGTGCATCGCGCCGAGGATCTTCGGCTCGATCACCCGCGCGAACGAGTCGCGCTCCTTCCGGAGGATGAACGCGTCTTCGATCAGGCCGGCGGCGTGGATGACGCCGTTGATCGCGGGGTACTTCGCTTTGATCCCCGAGTAGACCCGGTCCAGGGCGTCGCGATCCCTGATGTCGGCGCTGAAGTACTCCGCCCTCCCTCCCGCCCTTTCGACCTCCGCGATCTTCGCGGCGATGGCAGGCGTCATGGCGGACCGGCCGAGCCAGAGGATCGTGGCCTGATGCTTCTCGGCGAGGTAGCGCGAGAAGACCGAGCCCAATCCGCCGGCTCCGCCGGAGACGATGTACACGCCGCCCGGCTGGATCGACGGCTTCACGTCGCCGGTGACCGTGTCGCGGACGATCGTCCGCTCGTAGCGGCGGCCGTCGCGATACACGACCTCCCGCAGCGCATTCGCCTTCGAGGCGGCGCCGAGCTCCGCGTCGACGGCCCGGTCGATCGTCTCCATCGCGGATTCATCGACGCCCACGGTCACGTAGTCGAACTTCGGGTTTTCGTACTTCAGCGTCCGGGCGAATCCGCCGATCATGGCGTGAAGGGCGCCCTGCGGATGCACATAGGCGAGCCTCACCTCGCGGAGGCGGGCTTTGAACGCCGCCCGCGTGAAGTGGAGGACGCCATAGATCGTGGTGTCGAGCTCACCGCGGAAACCCCACAGATAGGCGACGCGCGTGGGCGTGAGGTCTCTGTTCGCGAGCTCCTGCAGGAGGCGCTCGTAGTCCGCCGCGTCGCGCGGGTCGATCTGATAGACGTTGTCGGCGAGCCAGGCGTATGCGGCGCCGGTGCGGACGACGATCGTTTCCTGCTGTTTGAAATTCCGAATCACGGCCTCGTCGTCCGCAAACAGGAGCAGGGGCTTCGTCGCGCGGGCGGCGCGATCGTCGAGCTCTTTTGCCCGCCACACGGGGCGGTAATACGCGTCGCGCGGCATCGTCTCGGCCGGCTGCAGCTCGGCGATGGGCCGCTTCTGCAGGTTCCTCACCTCGACCAGGACATTGCCGTCGGCGTCGCAGAGCACGGCATCGAAGGACGACGCTCGACCGTCCCTGACCGTCGCGTGGACGAAGCAGTGCGCTCCGGTGGCGCTCGCGATCTCGATTGTTTCGAGATGGAAAGGGACGAATTGCCTGCCTCGATGTCCGAGTCCGAGGATGCTGAGCGCGGTCACGGTCTGGAAGACGCCGTCCATCATGCCGGGATGGAGGACGTAGTCACCCGCGCCCGAGTCCTGCAGCTTCAGCTCGGCGATGATCTCCCGCTCGTTGTGCGCGAAGGTCTCGATGACCTGGAAGCTGTTCCCGTATGCGAGGCCGTGCTCCTTCAGCAGGGCGTACAACTCCACCTTGCCCGTTCCCGCGGTGCATCGTGCTCGCACCGACGAGAGATCCACTCTGCGACTCGTCACAGGCGTCGCGGCAAACGTACCTTTGCTGTGCACTGTCCCGTTCTGCACGAGCTCGAAGCCGGCGGGCGTCATCCGCACCTCGACGTCGACGTCTTCACTGCCGACGACGACCGGCGTCATCCAATAGACGTCCTTCAGCACGCGGGCTTGCGTCGCAGACCGCGCGAGCTCCAGGTGCACGACGCCCGGGAGCATCGGCTTTCCCTGCACGACGTGATCGCGGATGAAAAAGTCCGTCGGCCGCAAGGTCTTTACGGCATTGCCGGCATTGTCGGCATTGTCCGCGTTGTCGTTGTTGTCGGCATTGCCGGCATTGTCGTTCTGCGCGACGGTGGCAACGCGCGACGGCACATCGGTGAACCAGCACCGCTTCCGCGCGAACGGATAGGTCGGCAGCGGAATGCGCCGCGCGTCCCGATCGACGTTCGGGACGACCTCGGTCGCCCCGCCCGCGGGATAGGTCCCGAGCTTTCCGATCAGCTCGTCGACGGATGATGCCGTGACCGCGAGACGCTCCTCGAACACGTCCCGTCCGGTCTGCAGTGTGAAGGCGACGTCGCGCAGCGAGAGGTCGTCGCCGTGGCGAACGAGATGCTCGCGCAGCGACTCCGCGTACGGCTTCAGCCGGCCCTTCTTCGCCGACAGCACGAAGACATGCTCCCGCTTCTCCGCGGTCCGCCCGACGTTCGCCTGCGGAGCCTCTTCGAGGACGACATGGGCATTGACGCCGCCCATGCCGAACGAGCTGACACCGGCCCTTCTCGGCTCGTCTTTCGTCTCCCACGGCATCGTCTCCGTCGCAATGTGGAAGGGGCTACCCTCCAGCTCGATGAACGGATTCAGCCGATCGAAATTGCGAATTCCCGGGATCCGGTGGTGCTTCATCGACAGGACGACCTTGATGATTCCGGCCATCCCGGCCGCACTCTCCAGATGCCCCACGTTCGTCTTCGCGGAGCCGATTGCGCAATGCGGCCGGCCTTCACTGCGATGGCCGAGCTGCGCAAAGGCCTTCTTGAGACCGTTGATCTCGATCGGATCGCCAAGAGCGGTGCCCGTTCCGTGAGCCTCGATGTAGTCGATCGTCCGCGGATCGATGTTGCCGCGCCGCAGCGCCTTCATCACCACATCGGCCTGGGCCTCGGTCGTCGGCGACGTCAGGAAATTCGCGCGTCCGCCGTGGTTGACTGCCGAGCTGCGGATGACGGCATGCACGAAATCGCCGTCGCTCAGGGCCTTGTGCAGCGGCTTGATGAACAGCACGCCAACGCCTTCCCCGCGCACATAGCCGTTGGCGTCGGCGCTGAACGTCCTGCACTGGCCGTCCGGGGACAGCATTCCGGACTTGCTGTGGGAGATGAACATCGTCGGAGTGATCAGCGCATTCACGCCGCCGACGATGGCCGCCTCGCACTCGCCGCTCCCGATGTCGCGGATGGCATTGTGCAGCGCGACGAGAGCGCTCGAGCAGGCCGTGTCCACCGGCTCGCTCCTGCCGCGCAGATTGAACAGAAACGACACCCGGTTCGTCAGAATCGAGTGCACGGTGCCGGTCGAGACGTACGGAGCGATCTCGTACCGGCTCTCGCGCATGGCCTCGCCGTAGTCGTTTTTCGACACGCCGGCATAGACGCCGACCGCTTTGCCGGAAAGGCTGGCAATGCTGTAACCGGCATCTTCGACCGCGTGCCACGCGGTCTCGAGAAAGAGCCGGTGCTGCGGATCGATGAACGCCGCCTCGTTCGGCGCGATGCCGAAGAACAGCGGGTCGAACTTGTCGAGGTCGTCGATGAACCCGCCCCACTTCACGCCGGTCTTGTTGGGCTCCACCCGCGGATCGCCGAAATAGCGTTGCCAGCTCCACCGGTCGGGCGGAATCTCGCGAATGCAGTTCTTTCGCGAGACGAGGTTCTGCCAGTACTCGCCGTAATCGGCCGCGCCGGGAAAGCGGCACGCCATTCCGACGATGGCAATCTCGGTCGCGTTGGTCCGTCGCGACGGATCCTCGCCCATCAGGTGTTCATTTTCCTGCGTCAAGAGCAACCTCGTTGTTGAGGGGTTCGGTGGAAGGATGGGGCGGGCTCATCGAGCCCGCCCGTGGGATTCAGGACCGCTCTTTGATCTGCTCGTAGCGCACCTGCTGCCATCTCTCGTTGTCGAGATGCTTCTGCATCTTCGAGAGCAGCCGGTGCTGCGCGCGCGGCACGACGCGATTGAACATGAAGTACGGCAGGCCCATGTCGACGTTCATGCGGTTCTCGACTTCGACCAGGCCGTTCTCGAGGGGCGTGAAGTGCCAGGTGTTCTGCATGTGCGCGACGCGGTAGCAGCACTCATTCGCCGGAAGCGCGTCCGGCATGCCGGTGAACTCGATCGTCACGGTCTTCGTCACCGGGTCCTGCGTGGCCTGTCCCTTGATGAGGACCTCGCGTGGCGCGAAGGGCGGGCGGCCCTTGATGCGGAACAGATGGATGTAGGTCAGATCCTCCGTGCTCCACGGCTTGACGGCCTGCACGCTCACACAGCTCGGGAACCAGGACGAGCAGTCTTTGCTGCCCGTCTGCATCATCGAATCGACCGCCGCGTTCAAGGTCGTTCGGGCCTGGGTCACGCCGCGGATCCGCTTCACGACGTCGCCCGGCGCCTTGAGGGTGTAGACCTTCACACCGTTGCCGTCGATGACCTGCTCCCACTGATTCGATCCGGAGTATTTCCACGCGAAATGCGCCGAAACGAGGATCGCCAGAACGAGCGCGGCTCCGATCGTCCCGATTTTGAAGATTGTGCGGAAAATTCTCTTTGGCTTACTGCTCGTGTTCTCTTTTGTCACTGTAGGCTCCTTTTGGTGAGTTGTCTCAATTCGCCGGCCAAAGACGATTGGCCAGATATTTGCCCAAACAGATCAGCGTGAACGTCGGAGAGAGCTTGACGTCCACCGGAATCACCGACCCGTCGCAGACGTGGAGGTTGCGGTACTCCGTCTCCATGTTGTGGTCGATGTGCTCGTTGAATCGGATCGAGCCGCCGATGTGCGACGCGGCCGGCGGCGACTTGAAGATGTGCTTCGCGCCGGCGTGCTGCAGGATCCGGCGGGAGATCTCTTCGCCGCGCTTCAGCTTTTCGAGAACCTCCGGCGTGATCGGCTTGTAATAGCCGCCGGTCTCGCCAAGGCCGCCGCCCAGCTCCTCCTTGACCATCACGCCGACGCCGATGCTGTTGGCGTGGCGGAAGGCACGGATCCACCTGCGCCCGCCGAGCATGAACATCCGGTAAAACGCGCGGGGAAAATTCGCGTCACCGACGCCGATGTTGCCCTCGAGCACCGGCCCCATGCTCGCCACGAAACTATCCCGCGCCTTGAGGCCGGGGACGAGGCCGAACAGGCCAAAGCCGGGGTGACAATAGAACCCGCTGCCCACCACGCTTTTGATCCCGCTGTCGCGAAGAATCATCGGCGATGCCGCGCCGCCGGCGGCGAGGATGATCTTCTCCCCGAAGACCTGATGGACTTCGACTTCCTTCTTGCTCTTGCGGACTTCGTATTCGACGCCGATCGCGCGGCCGTTGTCCGAGAGGACCTTCAGAGCCCGGGCGCGATTGATCAGTGTGGCGCCGTTCGCCACGGCCTCCTCGACGTACTCTCTGGCAGTCCACTTCGCGTCGGCGCGGTACCCGTCCTTGCACTTTTCCAGGTCGACCATCATCGCGCTCTTCGGCCATGGATACCCGAGGTCCATCGCGCTCTGGCGCAGGCGCAGCGACTGCTCACCCAGCAGCTCGTCGGGCACAATCGCCAGCGGCAATGCGCTCTTCGCCTCTTCGACCTCTTTCGCGAGATCGATTCCGTGCTTTAGAAAGACATCCAGCGGCGGAAAATCCGCCACCGCGAAATACAGCGCCGTCGTGCCGCCCGTCGTGAACGCCCTCGGCGCCACGAGGTCGTCGCTCACGGACACCGTGCTCAGAATCGAAGCCGTGGCGACGGAGCCTTCTTTGACCGCCGTATTGCCGCCGCGCTCGAGAATCAGCACCTTCCTATTGCGCCTGCTCAGCTCTCTGGCGATCGTCGCGCCGGCGGGGCCGGAGCCGACGACGATCGCGTCGAATTCACTACTCGATTGTCGATTCAAATGAACCTCCTTCGGGCTTGGGGTTGCGGGTCAGATCCGGAGGGTCTTCCAGCGGCCGTTCGCATAGATCGCGGTGATCATGATCGTGGACAGCAAGCCGTAGGCGAGTTGGACGAAGGAGATCTCCAGCAGACCGTAGTGCAGATAGGGGCCGACGATCCACACCGCCGGCAGGAAGAAGAGCCATTGAGTGCAGAACGAGACCATCACCACCCGGCTCCCGTCGCCGACGCTGTACAACGTGTACGCGAAGACCCAGATGAGGCTACCGAAGCCGGCCGAGCCTCCCAGCAGCTGGAACGGCACGATCGCGATCTCCAACGCATGGGGATCGTGGAGAAAGATCGAGAGAATGGCCCTTGGGAAAAACACCAGGGGAAGGCCCAAGATGACGCTGACGATGACCCCGAGCTTTCCCGCGTCCCAACCCCATTGAGCGGCAGCTTCCGGATCGCCCTCGCCGACGGTCCGGGAGACCAGCGTGGCCGAGGCCATCCCCAGCGAGGCGGCGACGATCAGCAGGATCATCGAGACCCGGACCTGCACGTTGATGACGGCCAGCTCCGTGGTCCCGATCTTTCCGACCATGAAGAAAAAGAGGATGTAGCCGGCCGAGAAGAAGACTTCCTGCGTGGTGGCGGGCACTCCCAGCTTGACGATGCGCGACAGCACGCCTCGGCCCGGTATCGCGGTAAGGAAGCCGTCCTTACGCCGGTGGAAGTAGAAGGCGATGACGAAGTTAATGAAACACGCGACGTAAAGAGAGGAGACCGAGCCGAATGCGGCTCCCGTCGCACCCATCGCGGGGGCGCCGAAGCGTCCGGTGATGAACACGAAGTTCACGGCGATGTGCATCACGTTCATGAACAGGACGACCCACATGTAGATATTCGATTTCTCGACGCCGTTCCAGTGGCCTTTGAACGCCATGTGCATCCCCCATGCGGGAATGGCCAGGTACAACATGCGCAGATACGGCACGCCGATCCGCGTCACTTCGGGATCGGAGGACAGCATCGAATACAGGAAGGGCGCGAACGTGTAGCAGAGGGCGCTGATGGGGATGCCGATGACCAGAGCGAGTAGCAGGCCGCCGTTGAGCGGCAGGCAGCGCGCCTCCGGCGACCCCTCGCCTCTTCTTCTGGCGACGATCCCCTGCACCGCCGCGGCAATGCCGCCGACGAACGCCAGGAACAACGTGTAGCTGAACGCCGCCAGGCCCACCGCCGCGATCGCGGTGTGTCCCAGCCGGCCGACCATGGCAATGTCGATCAGCGACATCACCATGCTCGCGCTGATGGAGATGCTGAGTGGTGCTGCCAACTTCGATATCGTTTTGACTCGGTCTACTGTGAGCATGAGTGCTCTTCTCCTCTCAAGGGTTTCGTTCTCGATTCATTACGGGTGTAGCGACGGACCTCCAGTGGGATGTCGTGACGCGCGGGAAGTGGGCTCAGCCCGCGGCGACGTCGGTCCGGCTGGTGATGTGTTGGGACAGGAAGGAGAAATAGGTCTGGAACAACCGCTGGTCGATGTGCGGCCGCGTGATGCCCGCCGCGCCGGCGAGCTTCAGCGTCTCCTGGCAGTCGTACTGCGGGCGTACGATCGGTTTGACGTCCGTCGGCAGATGATCGGCGAACGACGGCAGATAGCGCGTCAGAGGATTGTCCCGATCGGCGCCGACCCGCGCCTTCCACTCTTCATACGACACGGTCTCCAGGGAGGGATCGAACTTCATCAGCCCGTCGAGCAGCTCACGCAGCGCGGTGGCGTTCGAGTTCGTCAGATTGAAGACGCGTCCCAGGACGTCCTGCCGCTTCGAGATGGCCACGATGGAGCGGCTCACGTAGTCGACCGGCGCGAGATAGAGCTGGCGATCGCCGACGAACTCCGGCACGCAGCCGACTTGCATGCAGCCCCGGAGGAACGACGGGACGAAGTCCGAGATGCTCCCCGCGCCCGTTCCGGAATGGCCGATGATCTGCGAGGGCCGGTACGTGACGGCGCGGATGCCGCGGGCCGCGGCGCTCGCGACGAGCTTTTCGGCCACCCACTTGCTCTGCGCATATCCGTCCAGCAGGTTCTGCGGGCCGGGCAGCGGATCGTTCTCCGTGACGATCCGCGACGCATCGCTGCGGTCGCGAACGGTCGTGACGTGCAGCGTCGACACGAAATGGAACGACTTGCTGCGGCCGATGCTGGCCATGCGCAGCAGCTCTTCCGTACTGAGCACGTTCGGCGCCTTGAGGACGCTGTATGGATAGTAGAAGTTGACCGAGGCGCCATTGTGATAGATCGCGTCGACCGTCCGCGCCAGTTCCTCGAATTTCTCGTGTGTGAGTCCGAGCATCGGGTTGGCGAGATCGCCCGGGAGGGGCACGATGCGCTCGCGGAAAGCGGGATTCCAGAGGCCATAGGAGCGCATCCGCTCTTCGATCTTTCTGTATCCAGCCTCGACATCCGCCGCGCGCACGAGGCAATACACGCGGGCCCGCGTCTCCGCCAGAAGGTCCGACAGCAGGAACGCGCCGAGGAATCCGGTCGCGCCGGTGAGGAGCGCGTTCCTGATCTCGCCCGGCTCCCCTTCCGTCCGCAGCACGATCGACGGATCGAGCCGGGCCTCGGACTCGAAATCGGGCACTGTTTCCGCGGCCGCGGCTTCCGGGGTCTCTGTCGACTCCGTGGCCGTGGCGAGCTTCGCCAGCGTCGGCGCATTGAACAGAGCCTGCAGCGAGGCGTGCAGCCCCTGCTGGCGCATCCGCTCGATCAGCTTGACGGCCAGGAGCGAGTGGCCGCCGAGCTCGAAGAAATTGTCCTCGACGCCGATCGTCTGTGGCTCGCGGTTCAACACCTGGGCCCATATGTCGACGAGCTGCCGCTCGCGGTCATTGCGGGGCGCGACATACTCCTGCGCCGACGTGATCTTCACGTCCATCCGGCTCAGCGCCTTGCGATCGACCTTGCCGTTCGAGCTCAGCGGAATCGCGGCGAGGCTCACGAACGCCGCCGGCACCATGTACTCGGGCAGGGTCCTGAGCAGGTGGGCGCGCATCTCCTCGTACGGGATCTGGACGATCCGGTCGCCTTGTGTCTCCGCGGCCTGATAGAACGCGATCAGCCGCTTTTCGCCGCCCTGACCCTGGGCGATGACGGCGTTGTCCGCGATGGCCGGGTGGGTATTGAGCTGGGCCTCGATCTCGCCGGTCTCGATGCGGAAGCCGCGGATCTTGACCTGCGTGTCGAGGCGTCCCAGGTATTGGATGTTGCCGTCGTCGAGCCAGCGGGCGAGGTCGCCCGTCTTGTACATGCGGGTGTTCGGCTTGAATGGATTCGCGACGAACTTCTCCGTCGTCAGCTCGGGACGGTCGAGATAGCCGCGGGCGAGTCCGACGCCCGCAATGTGCAGCTCGCCCGGCACGCCGATCGGTTGCAGATGATCGTGCGCGTCGAGGATGTAGATCCCGATGTTGTCGATCGGAATGCCGATCGGCACGAACGGATACTCGGGCTGCGCGCAGTCGTACGAGGTGACGTCGATCGCCGCTTCCGTCGGTCCATAGAGATTGTGCAGCTCGGAATTCGGAAAACTCGCGCGGTAGCGGTCGACCGACTTCCGGTCCAACGCCTCGCCACTGCAGAAGATCCTGCGGACGCCGGGGCAGCCGTCCTTCGCGTTGTCGAGGAACGCGTGCAGCATCGACGGCACGAAGTGCAGCGTCGTGACCCCGGTGTCATTGATCAGCGTTTCCAGGTAGCGGACGTCCTTGTGACCTTCCGGCGCGGCGAAGACGACCGACGCTCCGGTCATCATCGGCCAGAAGAACTCCCATACGGAGACGTCGAAGCTGTAAGGCGTCTTCTGCAGGACGACGTCGTCAGGCGTGAGCTGGTAGCGCTTCTGCATCCAGTGAATGCGATTCACCAGCGCCTGATGCTCCACCAGGACGCCCTTCGGCTTGCCCGTCGATCCCGAGGTGTAGATCAGGTAGCTGACGTCGCGCGGCGTCACGTCGTCGCGCACCGTGACGCCCTCCGCCTTCAGTGCGGCGGCCCGGTCGCGGATCGCGTCCCATTCGGTGTCGAGCGCGATCACCTGCGCGTCCTGCTCGAGCAGCGAGTGGACCTTGCGCTTGAAGCGCTCCTGCGTGAGGACGATCGTCGCCTGGCTGTCTTGCAGCATGTACGCGAGACGATCGTCGGGATAGGCGGGATCGGCCGGTAAATAGGCCCCACCCGCCTGCTCGGTGCCCATGATGGCGACCATCATCTCGGCGGAGCGTTCGAGGCAGAGCGCCACCACCCTGTCCGGCCCCACGCACTCCGATTGCAAATAGAGGGCGAGATCCTGGCAACGGTCGTACAGCTCGCGATACGTCAGTTTCTCGTCGCCGGCCACGACCGCGATCCTGTTCTGATCGCGGAGCACCTGCTCGGCGAAGAAGTCGTGGATGCGCTTGTCGTCGGGGAAGTCGGCGCGCGTGTCGTTGTACTGCACGAGCAGCTGGTGTCGCTCCGCGTCGTCGAGAAATTCGAGGTCGAGGATCTTCGCGGTCGGCCGCGCGACGATGGCCCGGCAGAGGGCGGTGAAGTGTCCGGCCATCCGCTCGATCGTCTCCGGTTTGAACAACGCCGTACTGTAGATGAGCTGCCCGGCCAGTCCTTCGCCCGGCTTCTCGATGAACGCGGCCGTGAGATCGAACTGGCTGACCTCGCTGCCGAGCGGATAGGGCCGCATGTGCGCATCGAGCGTTCCCCCCTCGACATTGTGGAGAACGAGCATCACCTGAAAGATCGGACTGATCGCCAGATTGCGCTGCGGGCGCAGGACGTCCACGACTTTCTCGAACGGCGTGTCCTGATGCTCGTACGCCTCGAGGCACGTCGTCCTGACCTGCGAGAGGAGAGCGGAGAACGTGTCCTCCCCTTCCACCTGGCTGCGCAGCGCCAGCGTATTGAAGAACATGCCGATGAGGTTTTCGATCTCGGCGTACTGCCGGTTCGCAATGAGGCTGCCGACGCAGATGTCGTTCTGTCCCGTATAGCGATAGAGCAGCGTCTGGAACGCCGCCAGGAGGACCATGTACAGCGTACCGCCGCGCTGCTCGGCGAGGCGTTTGAGCTGGCCGGTCAGTTTGGGGTCGAGGCTGAACGGGAATCGCGCGCCGGCAACGCTCTGCACGCTCGGCCGCGGATGATCGGTCACGAGGTCGAGGCTCTCCGGAATCCCGGCCAGTTTGGTCTGCCAGTACGCGAGCTGGCGCTCGAGCACGCCTCCCTCTTCGAGCCACGTTCTCTGCCACACGCTGTAGTCGGCGTACTGCACCGGCAAAGGGGTCAGCTCGGGAGAGCGATCCTCACGGAAGGCCTCCATGATCGTCCCCAGCTCTTTCAACAGGATGGCCGTAGACCAGCCGTCGCTGACGATGTGGTGCATCCCGAGCACGAGAATGTGCTCGCGCTCGCTCAGCCGGATCACTTTTCCGCGGAAGAGTGGTCCTCGGGCCAGATCGAACGGCATTGCGGCGTCGGCCCGACAGATCCCCTTCGCCCGCGCATCCTTGTCTTCCTGCCCGCGGAGATCGACGCGCTCGAGCCGGAAGTTCACGTGATCGTGAATCACCTGCTGCGCCTGACCATCCCGGCTCGGGAAGACGGTGCGCAGATTCTCGTGTCGCGCGATGATCAGATTGAACGCCTGCTCGAGGTGAACGACGTCCAGGTCGCCGCTGATGGCGACGGCGCTGGTGATGTTGTAGCGAACGCTGCCCGGCTCGAGCTGATCGAAGAACCACATCCGCTCCTGCGCGAAGCTGAGCGGCAGGCGCTCGATTTTCGTGCGGTCGACCGGCCGGATCGGCGGAATGTCGACCGCCGCGGCGTCCGGAATCAGCGCGGCCAACGCGGCCACCGTCGTCCGCTCGAACAGCGCCTTGAGCGGCAGATCGACGTTCATCCGGCCGCGGATCTTCGAGACGAGCCGCGTGGCCAGCAGAGAGTGTCCGCCGAGCTCGAAGAAGTTGTCGTTCAC
>CAZLGP010000068.1:0-11065 GCA_964558905.1 uncultured Thermoanaerobaculia bacterium
AGTGCGAATGTCGCTGCGTGTGGTGGCTGCTGGCATTGAACGAGTGCTGGGTGCTGAGTGCTGAGTGCTGAGTATTCGGGTCGTCCTCGCGGGCACTCAGCACCCAGCACCCAGCACTTCGGTCTTCATTCTACTTCGTCGAACTTGGCGTCGATGAGCTTCTCGACGGCTTCCAGGGCGTCGCGCTCGTCCTCGCCGTCGGCGCGGACGCGCACGGTCGAGCCGCGGCCCGCGGCCAACAGGAGGATGCCGAGGATCGACTTGCCGTCGACTTCCTCGTCGCCCTTGCGGACCTTGATGTCCGACTTGAAGCGCGCCGCGGTGTGGACGAGCTTCGCGGCGGCGCGCGCGTGAAGTCCCAGCTTGTTCTTGATCTCGATGTCGCGCTCGATCACCCGGACACTCCATCCTGAGGCGCGAAGCGCCGAAGGATCAACGGCGCCCTCTCGAGGAGCGTGTTGCGTGAGGGCTCCATTGACCCTTCGCTCCGCTCAGGGTTGAGGACTGGCTCCATCACGCGGACGCTCCCGCGGCCTTCTGCGCGGTCAGCAGGTCCGACGCCACGCGGATGGCCTTCGAGCCCTTCTCGCTGATGACGTGAGCCAGCGTGGCCACGTCCTTCGCTTCTTCCTTGACCATCGCGAACTTCACGATCATCGGCAGGTTCACGCCGGTCACGACCTCGATGCGGCCCTGCTCGAGAAAGGAGAGGCTGATATTGCTCGGCGTCCCGCCGAACATGTCCGTGAAGATGATGACGGCGCGCTCGCGTCCTGTGCGCTCGAGCGCGGCGGCGATCTTCTCGCGCGCCTCATCGACGGTGTCGCTCCACTCGAGCGGTACGGCTTCGATGCCCGACACGTCGGCCTCGATCTGTCGCGCGGCGTTGAGCAGCTCATGCGCGAGATTCCCGTGTGTAACGATCAATGCCCCGATCAATGGGCACCTCCCTCAGAGCTGCGCATGATAACCCAGCCGCCATGGTGGCGCCGTAACACCGCGATGAGTCTTTAAACATGATATTGACAGACTCATATCAGTAGCTCTAAACTATGCAGTGCAGTTAACACCTGATCTGAGGAGACTCATATGACTCGCTACGCTATTCAACAACGCCCTGATTTGTCCACTCTGCACTCGCAGTTGAACCGGATCTTCGAGCCCTTCGCGCGCTTCGCCGCTCCTGAGGACGAGGATCTCGTGAGCGGGACCTGGGTCCCGCCGGTGGACGTCGCCGAGACCCAGGAGAAGATCCTCGTCCGCGCCGAGGTGCCGGGCCTGAAGCAGGAAGACATCCAGATCGAGTTCGAGAACGGCCTGCTGACGATCCGCGGCGAGCGCAAGCTGGAGAAGTCGGAAGGGACGACCTGGCACCGCGTCGAGCGCGTGTACGGCAACTTCAGCCGCTCTTTCACCCTCCCCCGCACCGTCGACGCGGAGAAGATCGCGGCCTCGTACCGCGAGGGCATCCTCGAGATCGACGTGCCGAAGAAGGAAGAGGCCAAGCCGAAGAACATCCGCATCGCGGTGAAGTGATTTCTGGTTGGCGGTTGGCGGTTGACGGTTGGCGGGAGTAAAGACCGGCTCTCTGCTCCCGCCGAACGACACGACGGGAAACGTGCGGCGCCGAGGAGTGATGTCGCGCGGGTTCGACGAGAAGACGTCCAGCCGCACCGTGGGCGGGCGGGGGCCTCACCCGCGAGCGGGCCGGCCGGCGCGGGGGTTGTGTGGGGGCAGCGCCGGCGGGGTTGAACCGCAAGACGGTTCCGCGAGGGAAGGCGGCGCGGGGGGGCAGCGGAACGGTCTTGCGGTTCAACCCCGCGCGCGCAGACGCCAGAGGCGGCGAGCAGCGCGGCCCGCGGCCACTCGCCAGGCTCGATCTTCTCGACGGGACGGGGCGGTGGACGGAACGAGAGCGACGGAACCAGTCGGCCTAATGCTCGCTTCGGCGGCGCGGCACCGCACGCCGGACCCGTGCACCCACGGCACTCGCGGCGCGGTGCCGTGTCCGCCGCAAGCGCGCGATTAGGCCGCACCACAGGCGAGGGTCGAACGATCAGAAGGGTTGCGTGGGTGGAGCGTGCAACACGAAGAGCCAAGCCACAGGCCGGGTGGGAAGCCGCCGGCGCGGCGTTCGCCCGCGCGCACGATCGCATTCCGCTAAGCGCGCGTTGCGAACGCCGTGACGGCGGCGTGGGTGGGTGGGGAAGCTCTCATTTCGGAGGCGGGTATCTCAGAACCTCCAGATCGGATGGCAGAGGTTTCCTTACGATCGGTGTCCCATCCGCCTTACAGATCTCAAGCTCATCGATCCTGCCGTCCACGACAAAGAGCATGACCCAGATCGGTACACCGTCACTGTCATTCGCTTCTCCCTCCACTGGAACGCGCTGCGTCACCGCGGCACGTTGGGCGTTCTCGTCAACCTTGAACTCGATACTGCCGAATTCGTCGATCTCACGGACCTTGGCGTTGCGTACTTGTTGAACGATAGCGTCACGACCATCAAAGTCGAGATCGAGCAGACGCGCGAGCAACGACGCTTCGTAATCGGACATCAGACGATACGGTGGGGTCATGAGTGCCACCACGTTAGTTACCAATCTCCCAGTATGTGCCCACGTTGATTCTGCCGTCAGGCAGTGTGTGCGCCTTAAACTGAATGGTACGTCCTTCCACATTGATCCGCCCCCAGAACGAACCGGTCTGCGACGATTCACGAGCAACGAACTGAACTTCGCGTTCAATTGCCTGCTCGACAACGTCGTCACTCAGTCCACTGCCGACGAGATGCCGGGCACCATGTCCCATGGCCTGTTTGGAGAAGATGACCACAACAGCAGCACCAGCGACTTTACCCACACCCCACGACATAGCTTCCGTTGTCGCTTCATCACTGAGAATGGCCCCGGCCTCGGCTCGCGCGTTCGCCCAATTCGCCTGCGGGTTGCCCATCTGTTGAGCATCTTCCGGGGCAAGGCCGGCCGCCTCGAGTGCTTCAACGCCGCCGTATTGATCTGGAGGTGGCGGAATGTCTTTGTGCCATTTCTCACTCCACCAATTCGAAATATCTGCTCGGCTCTGTCGGACCCAGTTCTTGAAGTCGCTCCATCCCCATTTGCCTGTCGGATCGATAGTGTTGATCGGGTTGTTTCGAACGTACGAGTACATGTTCCAGCTCTGCGGCTGGTGCATGTCCCAGTCCCTGCCTGGATCGACGGATAAGAAGCGCCCCAAAGCCGGGTCGTAGTACCGCGCGTGCATGTAGTCGATGTAGTCGTGGTTCTCGACGTTCAGATGGCCAAGGAAGTCGCGCCAGTGGCCGGCGAAGCGCATGCCGTCGATGTGGGGGTTGCCCCAGTTGTATTCCTCCTGGTACGTCCTGGTGAGGGTCTTCCCGAAGGGCAGGTAGTCGTGCTCGCTGAGGCTCCGCCCCTCGCTGTCGGTCACCATCCGGACGCTGCCGAGGTGATCGAGGTGGTAATGGCGAACCCCGCCATAGACGATCTCCGTGGTCGGTGGCGAGTATGGAGGCTTCCACTGCTGCGTTTCGCCGGCGAGAAGCTGCCCTGCTCCACGAATGTGGTCCTGCTCCCAGTACCAGTCCAGCCCCTCCACCCCGATCTGGTTCTCCCCCTTGTACTCACGGATGATCTGGCCGTCGAGATCGCGGATCGTCCACCGGGCCAGCGACCATCCGATGAGCGTCCCGATCCGCTCGTCGGCGGCGTCGTAGATCATCCGCCGGTCACCCACCCGCGTGAGTATGTTGAGCGAGTCGAACTGGAAGGGCCGCTGTTGCTCGTCGACGATGACGTTCCCGGACTCGTCGTACGTGCGGCCCAGGAGGCGGTTGCTCGATCCGTCGACGGGAATGGAGACCGCGTTGGCGCCGACGACCGCGGTCTCGACGAGGTTGCCGAAGGCGTCGTACTTGAACCGCTGCGTCTTTCCGCTGACCGTCGTTTCCACCAGCCGGCCGGCAGTGTCGTACACATACGCATCCGAGCCGATCTGTTTGATGTTCCCGCTGCCGTCGTAGGCGTACGCCTTCGGTCCCCACTGGAGATGGTGATCCGTGCCGATCTTCGGTCCGGTGCGCGATTCGTCCTCGGAGTACCTTTCGTCCCACCCCTCCAGCGACTCGCCGTTCCAGATCCGCTGGAGATACACGACGGACTGGTGCCGCCATAACTGCTTTGCCGCCGCGGCGGGCAGGTGGATGATCCGGCGGTTGTCTCTCTGGTACAGCACCCGGCCGCCCATCTTCTCCACGTCCGGCTCGTCGTTCTTCCGGCCCGGACCTTCCTCGCCCGGCACCGGCGTACCGGGCGGCCAGAGCACCATGACGTATTTGCCCATTCCCGGCGGGAGCGGCGGCGGACCGGCCGCCGACAGGGTGGCGGTCACGCAGCCCACGACCACCAGCAAGGCCAGCAGGGACAGTGAAAGCGACCGGGACGTTTCGATTGTCGTTCTCACCGGGCACGCTCCTGGACTTCGCGAATGTGAACGGCCTTGATCACGCGCAGGATCAGATCGGGATCGGTGTACTCGTGCACGGGCGCGCCGAGGGCCTGCAGGGCCTCGTTCATGCGCGCGCGGCACGACGTGATCTGGCGGCCTGAGATTGCCACGCCAGGCGCGGGAACGGGATCGCTGGGAGAGAGGATGTTGTTCCATGTCACCGCCGGCCATCCCGCGGCCTCCCGCACCTTGTTCACTGCATTGAGCATGTCATTGAGTGGTGTCGTGGTGATGTTCTGACCTTCCAGCGCCGGAATGAAGGACGCCGTCGTGGCCACGTCGACATTGCTGTAGTTGGATTCGTTGGAGTCCCCCACAGCGTAGACCCGATAGGCGTAGGTTCGGCCCGGAACGACGTCATTGTCGATGTAGGAGCTCGACGCGGAAGTGTTCAGGTCGATCCAGGCCGGACCGGAGCGTCGCTCGATCGCGTATGACGTCGCGCCCGACACCGGCGGCCAGGAGAGCGCGATCTGCGAGGTCGTCGTCGCGGTTGCCTGCAGTCCAGTGGTGGTCATGACGAGCGGCGCGCGGATGGTGACGGTTCCGGTGCCACTGCCGCAGACGTCGGTCACGGTGAGCTGGTAGGTGGTCGTGACCGACAACGCGCCTACCGCCAGCGTCTCGGACGCGCCCATGATGGCATTGTCCGACAGGCGTTTCCAGGAAAAGGCCCGTCCCTCCGCTCTGGCGATCGGCTCCGGGCTTAGAATCCAGGACCCGTCAGGCTGAAGAACGGCCCCGATGAACCCCGTTTCCGGAGGCTGGCATTCGTTGATCGTGACCCTTGCGGTCTGGGACCGTTCGATCCCGCACTGGCCCGACACCGTGACGTAGTAGTCGGTGGTCTTCGTGGGGGTAACGATGATGCTGGCCGTGGTGCCGGCATCCTCGTAGTCGGTGGCATTCCACCACGCATAGTCGAAGGGGCCCGTCCCTGTGACCGATACGGACAGCGTCACGCTGTTCCCGGGCGATGCGATCTGTGTGCTCGCCGGCTGGACCGCGAACGCCGGCCGAGCGCATTCGTCGTACTGACCGAAGGAGATGGACGCCGGACGCGGCATGATCCCGACGATCTGCGTGTCGACGATCGCATTGGAATGCAGCAGCAGTTCGCGCATGCCGTTTGGCCAGTAGGTGACGTTGTCGATGAATCCGGAGATGGATTTCATGCGACCGTGGTCGTATGTTCGCGTGATCCCACTCCGATCGGGATCGGATGGTGGCGTGCCGCAGCCGACGCACATGGGATACCGGACCGTCTGCGGGAGGTCGAGATCGTCATACGTCATCGACATCGTGATGCCGTCCTTGACGACTTCGTCGCCGTCGACCAGCCGGATGCTGGTCGTCCGGTGGGTCCTCCGGCCGGCCGTGTCCTTGTATTCGTAGGCGTCCGTCACTTTGTATACGGAGTATTCCTCTTCATCGTAGTTGTACCGTGTCGCGCGAACGAGTTTTCCGTTCCGGAGATCGACTCCGCCGTTTCCTGCGCCGAACTGGAATTCCTTGAGCACGCGGAACGCGGGCTGATTCGGATTTCCGGGCTCGTACAGCGGGTTTCGCCCTTTCAGGACGATGAGGCGCGCGGCAGCGTCGTAGACGTTTTCCAGATCGAATTGCGAAGAGGCGGCCCCCTGTGTCTTGCTCGTCATCTGACCGCGTGCGTCGTATCGATACGATGTGATCCCGCTCTCCGCTTGTGACTCCCAACGGAGAAAGCCTCGCCCGTCATAGTCGAAGATGCGACGTTGTACCGGGCCGCTCGCGGAGCGGTTCATCACGACCGAGCTCAATCGGCCGGCGGGGTCGTACCCGTATTCTGTTCGAATGGGAGCGCCGCTCGGGTTACTCGCGGATGTCGGTCCGGACGGCTCGGTGACGGCAATCAACCGGCCGTGGCGATCCTGTTCCTCGGATACGGTCACGTCGGAATCGACGCCGGTCCAGATTCGAGACGTGCGCGTCCGCAGACGTGCACCGGTGTAGCTGTAGTCGGTCGCCGAATTGTCCGGAAGGGTCTCCTTCAGTATTCGCCCCAGGCCGTCGTAGTCCCATGTCGTCACGGCGGTCCCGGGAGGCATCCCCGCTGCGGAACCGGAGCTCTTTTCCACGGCGATCGAACGGGTACGATTTCGACCAAGGGGGTCGTAGGTGAGCCAGGAGACCGCCCAGCGCGAGGCGCCGATCCGCTGGCTTTGCTGCGTGAGTCGACCGAGGCCGTCGAAATGGAGCTGGCTCTCGAGGAGGCTCGCGACGTTGCAGTTCACCGTACCGTTCGGACAGGTTCTCATCGTGATTGACGGAGGCGTGGCGGTGGGCAGATACACGTACTCCACCCACGCTCTCCCGGCGGGCCGCACGGCCTCGAGGCGACCGCTGGCGTCGTACTCGTAGACGGTTGCCACTCCGGCCGTATCGCGGCTCGTGCGCACGAGGCCGGTCTTCTGATCGATGTCGAGATCGAGGTCCTTGTGCGACACCAAGGCGCCCGGAGTGGACGTGTTGGCGGCCCGATACTGCGCCGAGCGCCGTACGCCGTATTGGTGCGAGTACACGACGCGGTACTGGTAGTTCGACAATCCCCCCGCGGTTTGCGGCAGGGCGAGGCTGCACAATCCCACACCGGTACCGATGCTTTGTACGTCTCCCCCGTACCATTCCTCGGCGGCGAGATTGCCGCTCGAATCGCGGCTGAAGAGAAGCAGAACGTCATTGGGCCCGCGCGAGCTCTCTTTCTGGTTTCGCTGGCGCAGGAGAAAACCGGTCGCCGGTTCGAAGCAGAA
Source organism: uncultured Thermoanaerobaculia bacterium (assembly GCA_964558905.1). Lineage (GTDB taxonomy): Bacteria > Acidobacteriota > Thermoanaerobaculia > Gp7-AA8 > Gp7-AA8 > QHVT01. The sequence continues at coordinate 7,317 of CAZLGP010000068.1, forward strand.
TTGCCGGCGATGGGCGATCCCGTTCTCGGTCGTGCTCATCTCGTCGTACGTGTTCAGAACCCAGGGTGTCGCCGGCGGAAAGCGGAAGACTCCTCCCGATTTCCCCTTGCTGTCCGTTCCTGCGTTGAAGTTCGTGAACGCGGTGCGCGCATCCGCGGCGGAGAAGTTCCCGGACATGTCCCTCTGGCGGTAATGTCCAAAGCCGTCGAAATTCGAGGAGTCGTCGTCGGCCAGGCGATTGCCGTCGTCATGGAACACCGTCCGTCCGGAGACGAGCCGCCGGTGCGCGTCGAGGCAGCCGTAACCGAGTCCGAAGCACTCCTGGGCGTCGCGCTCGTAGCGGACGAAGCGAGATCGGTTGGGACTGACCGGGCAGATGCCCGCGGCGTCGCATTCGAACGACTCGCTGCTGAGGAAGCGGCTACCGGATGCGTCCGCCTGGCGCCGCGTCAACGGGAGGCCGTACTCATCGTGTCGTGCACCATTGGGCGAGTGCAACAAATCGGGCCAAACCGAGAAGTAATAGACGTCGCGGTCGAGGGCGGGCGTCGTGACGGTGATGGCGATGTGCTCCTCGACGATCCGCTCGATGCCGCTGTCGCACCAGTCCACACTCACCGTCGGGGAGAGTTGCCATTGGTACGTCCAACGGGCCTGTTCGACGTTGGCTGCATCGAGGAAACGTCGTGTGGCCACGCCCGGAGCTCTGCTGTACCAGGGCGAGTTGCCGTCAGAGCACGACTGCGAAGGATAGCCGTACGTTTGATACGTCCACTCGATCGCGCCCAGGGTCGGCAACTGCAGGCGCTCGATGCCGCCCTGGCGGCAGTCCCCTGCGACCGGGTCGGCAATGTACGTCGCCGCGTAGTACGAGCCGTCCGGAAGGACGATGCCGGTGAGTGTCGGGACGGTCACCTGTAGAGAGTTGTATGGCCAATTGTTCGCGCATCCGCGGGTGAATGTCTTGTCGGCGTAGGTGAAGGCGTACTGCGCCGTGGTTTGATCGAATGCGGTCAGTACGACGCGGTCGACGAGCTTCGCGTAGTTTGCCTGCGGGTTGCCCCAGATCGTGAGCCAAACCGTTTGCGTCCGCCCATGGGGATCGGTCATCCACCAGCTCATCCCGTCGGCGGCGTACCCCACGGTTACGGTGCTGCCGAAGGCACTGCGCAGTTGCGTCACCCGCCAGCTTCCGTCCGGGGCCGGCTGGAAGCGATGGATCGTGCCATCGGGAAAGTCGATCTCGATCACGGAGGACGAGATCTCTCTCATCCGCAGGTAGGAGGAGTTGCGGCTGTACCGGACCCCCGTGTAGGAGGAAGCGGAGTCACCCACGAACAGAGGTCCCGGGAACAGGACAGTCTCCGCGCCCGACGGATCCTCGTAGATCCATTGATTGGCGCTCTCGTTCGTTGGATGATACGGCGGAAACAGCCGACCGGCGGATAGCAGCCACCCGAACCCTGCATTCGATCGTCTCGACGGCACGGCCTCGATGAGCAGTTCCCCGGATGTGTGCCATCGCTCGACGTGGTCCCAGACCTTGCTGTTGTACGTGAGCGTCAGCCCGTAAGAAAAAGACTCGCTCACCGGATAGGAACTGCCGATGGGGATGCGCAGGCCCACGTTGCCGTTGAAGAGATTGACCGAGTCGAGGCCGTCGACCTGGTAGATCTTTGTGGCGTCATAGCCGCGGGCGTGGGTGGGATGCTGCTGGCCGTGGAGCGACAAGGCCATCGACACCGCGGCGAGACATCCGGCCAGCCATTCGCGCCGGATCATGGCTGGCCTCCACCCGTCCCCCTGACACGGATGACGCCGTACTCCATCTGATCCGGATCCAGCGCGATCACGATGTCGCCGGGGCGGAAGCCGTCCGTCATCCGGCCGTTCCCGATCACCGGTGCCAGTTCAACGGGGAGGATCGAGATCCGTCCGTCCGGGGTACGGTCGCCGTCTCCGCGGCCGCCTTCGTTCATCGACGACGACCAGACACCGGACCCGGGACGGATCACGAGCAGCTCGAGGGCCGTGCGTTGTAGCACGACGCGCTCCGCGGCGACGCCCACGTGTGCCGTCTCGAACTGTCGCACCGGATAGCCGTCCGGAGCGCCGGCGCCGGTCATTCCGGTCTGTACGTCCGCCGCAACCCAGAGCGATTTCGCGGGGATCTCCGCGTCGAATGGAATCGCCACCGCACCGCGCGAGTCCGCGACTGCCGGGGGCAACGCGTGCGTCCGCACCAGGGAGTGGAAGCCGCGAGGCTCACGCGTGACGCCGATGACGACCACGCTGGCCCTCGGACGGGCTCCGGTCACGAGTAGCTCACGATTCCCGACGCGTACGGTCAGGCCGGCGGAATCCGCCAGCGACTGTCCCGCGAAGAACAATGCGCAGATGCAAAGAAGAGAGGTGCGTAAAGCAGGTCGTCCTTTCATGCTGGTCACAGAAACGAATCATGCCTGACATGCGCCGTTTTTCCGCCTTGTTTTATGGCCGCAACCACACCCCTGCTGAAACGCATTCTTTCCGACGGCCGGTTCGTCAACTCCCAGAAGGCAGAGGGCAAAGCGCAGAAGCAAACCATTCCAATTCCCCTGCCCTCTGCGCTCTATCTCTTGTGGTCCCGGTGCACGATCTCGACGTTGTAGCCCGCCTTCTCGAGATCCTCGCTCAAGCGCTGCGCGATCGCGACTGAGCGGTGCTTGCCGCCGGTACACCCGACGCCGATGGTGAGGTAGCTCTTCATCTCTTTCTCGTACTGCGGAAGCACGTAGCGGACGAAATCCGCGAGGTGTGTGTAGAAGGTCTCGTATTCCGGTTGCTGGCGCAGGTAGTCGACGACCTCCTGGTCGAGCCCTGTCTTGGGACGCAGTTCGGCGATGAAGTGCGGGTTTGGCAGAAAGCGGACGTCGAAGAGCAGGTCGAGGTTGTACGGCATGCTGTGCTTGAAGCCGAACGAGATGATCGTGACGAGCATCTGCGGCTTCTCTCCCGGCATGTCGAAACGCCGCATGACCTCGGCTTTGAGCTCGTGCACGGAGAATGCGGACGTGTCGAGGACCATGTCCGCGAGCGACTTCACTTCCGTCAGCGCCTCGCGCTCCTCGCGGATCGCGTCGACGACGGGACGGTCCTTCGCCATCGGATGCGGGCGGCGTGTCTCCGAGTACCGCCGGGCGAGCACCTCTTCCGACGCCTCGAGAAAGATCAGCATCGCGTTCGGGGCGCGCCTCTTCAGCCGGTCGCGATAGAACGCCGGGAAAAGCGTCGCGAAGTCGTGCGTGCGGACGTCGACGACGATTCCCACGCGGTTCGCGTCCTCGTGCGTCGTCACCTCGTCGAGATACGGCTCGATCAACTCGATCGGCAGGTTATCGGTGCAGTAGAAACCGAGGTCCTCGAGCGTCGACTGAACGTAGCTCTTGCCGGAGCCGGAGAGGCCGGTGATGACGACGAGGTAGTCGGGTGCGTGTGCCATCGACTTCTAGTTTATCCCGCGCGAAGACGCGGGATCTCCGGTGATACCGGCGGTAACCGCGCCTGTGGGCTGCGATTCGCGCGGTGTGACCGGAGATCCCGCGTCTACGCGCGGGATAAACTGAACGAGCGTCGACTGAACGTTGCTCTTGCCGGAGCCGGAGAGGCCGGTGATGACGACGAGGTAGTCGGGTGCGTGTGCCATCGACTTCTAGCCTAGTTTATCCCGCGCGAAGACGCGGGATCTCCGGTGATACCGGCGGTAACCG
>CAZLGP010000069.1:0-4980 GCA_964558905.1 uncultured Thermoanaerobaculia bacterium
ACCCAGCACCCAGCACGCAGCACCCAGCACCCAGCACCCAGCACCCAGCACCCAGCACGCAGCACCCAGCACCCAGCACCCAGCACTCAGCACCCAGCACGCAGCACCCAGCACCCAGCACCCAGCTCCCCAGCACCCAGCACCCGATCGGTGTAGCATCTCTGCAACACACCCATGGCGACCTGCCTCGAGGCGATGCTTCTCCTTCTCCCTTCCGATGCCGGAGGGCGCGAGTCGCCCGTGGCGCCGCGGGAGGGTTCGTACCGGCCGTACGCCCGTCACGGACCGCGGGTCGTGCGCGCGCGCATCTTCGAGGGACCGCCGCTGCTCGCGCCCGGCGAGATCGATCGGGTGATGCTCGAGCTCGAGTCCGACATCGGGAGTCTGAGTCGCGGCGAGGAGCTGCAGATCCTCGAGCGCGACCAGCGCGTGGTCGGGCACCTCACCGTCCTGCGCATCTGCACGTTATGAAACCAGCCCTCAAGCTGCTGCTGCTTCTTCTCACCGGGTGCGCATCGTCGACGGACATCATCGACCAACGCGTTCTTCCCTGCGGTTCGGGGCAAGACATCGAGGTGCGCGCCGGATTCGACGACGGGATGCTTCACGGCGAGGTCGGGGGGCAGATGAAGTACCTCGTCGAGGTCGCGAACAACTCGCACCACGACGTCACGGTGACGTCCATTCGCATCGACCCGCAGAGCGAGAGGATTCCCGGGATCGAAAGGGCGTACCGCCAGTTCGATCAACTGATCGCCGAGGGAGAGGATCATGTCTTCGAGCTCCCCTCTAGCGAGGTTTTGGGCTGGAGGAACGCGCTCGACCGGAGGACGGCGCTCCAGCGCCTCGAGTTTGTGGTGGTCGTGTCGTTGTCGGACGGCGACTCGTATCGGTGCCGGTTCGTGGCCGAGTTGCGGTGACCCGCGTCGCCGGCGGATCGATCACGCCGAGGAAGGTGACGCGCAGGTTGCGCTCGGGCTCGATGCCAGGCGCGGTGGCGCGTGCGTAGCCGCGCAGGACGAGCTCGCGGTTGACGAACAGCGCGTCGGGCGAGCGGAAAGCCAGGTGGCCGCCGCTCGCGTGCGGCTCGATGAGGACCCATGACGAGACGACGTTCCACCGCAGCAACTGCGTAGCGCGCGTTTCGTCGACGATGGCTACTCCGGCGAGGCGGACCGTTTCCCGCGAACCGTCGCGCTCGATGACGAGAGTGCGTCCGTCCTGAACGTCGACGACCCGGACCATGGCCGCGTCGACACGAATGGCGAAGAGAAACCCAAGGATGAGGATGATTCGTTTCATGGCGTCTTCTGTGGTGCGGAGGCGAAGCGTCGCGCGCCGCAGGACGCGGAATCGGTGGGACCGTCAGGATAGCACGGTTTCAGAAGGCAGAAGGCAGAGGGCAGAGCGCAGGGGGCAGAAGCAGCGCCCCGAGGGCGGAGCGCAGAGGGCACAGCGTAGCCGGCAGAGCGCAAACCGTATCCGGCAGAAAGCAGAGCGTAGCGGGGCAGAGGCCGCCTCTTCTGCCCCCTGCCCCCTGCCCTCTGCGCTCTGAATTCGGTGGCACCCTCCTCGCTACATTGGATGCTCGGGAGGAACGAAAACATGGATACGACTCGTGACGTGTACACGCCGTTTCGCGACATGGAGCGCAGGGGGATGCGTGGCAAGCTCGACACGCTGAAGTCACGCGGCCTGGCGAAGGTCCGCGACATCCAGCGCGTGATCGACGATCGTCGCACGTCCGCGAAATCGTCCGCGCTGGTCGCGAAGAGCGCGATGCGCGACGGAGCGAAGTCGGGAGTGACGAAGGTGCAGGACTCGATGCGGACCAGCCCGATGAAGTGGGCCGGAATTGCCGCCGGCACCGGCTTCGCCCTCGGCCTGATCGGCCGCATCGCCGACGCACGCCGGAAACACTACCGCGCAACCCCGGACCTGGTAATCATCGAAACCAGCTGCTGATGAGCCTCGGAGGTTGCCGGTGACCCAACGGGCCACGGGCAACGGGCAACTCCTCCTGTTACGCTAGCGCACAACAGGAGGAACCCATGGACCGATACCTTGCGCCGGCGGGCGTGGATGACTTTGCGCGCGCAGCCGATCCGGACGCGTTGCGCGATGCGTGGCATGAGGAGGTCACGGGATTTCTGCGGTACGTGCGGCAGCGTGCGACGAACAATCTCGCGAGCCCGCTCTTCTACGATCAGCTCGCCGATCGGAGCGGCGTTCCCGACGGCACGCCGCAGGGCATCCCGTGGAACGGCTTTCCGCTGCGGCTGACGAAGTGGTTCGGTGCCGCCGGAGACGACGCTCTGCGCGCGGCCGAGGTGGTCATGCACAAGCCGTTCTTCGGATGGTTCCACGAAGACGGCACTTCGATCGAGGCTCCCTTCCGCGTGCAGGACGAGTACTGCGAGTGGCACGTCGAGCGCGATGGGAACGCCATCAAACGCATCTCCTTCACCTGCGAACCGCCGGAGTACTGGGAGTTTCTCGCGCGGCATGACTTCGATCTCGTGCACGCGCTCTACAAAGAGCTGTTGCACGACGAAACGATCCCCGCCGACGAGCTCCGCTGGCCGCACGACGTCTACGAGAGAGACGGCAACGGTCAGCTGCGGCTCCGCTATCGCACGGGCGACTACAACCCGCGCAACGTCTGGAACACCGAGCGGGGCGCGATCCACCTCACGCATCCCGCGAACTCGCTCTTCGCCGAGATGTATCTCGCCTCCGACGGCACCCTCGGATGGCCGATCGCGCCCGACGCGCAGGGCTCGGTCGACGAGCTCGCGCTGATGTGCTGCGCGGGCCGGGGCGGGATCAACCGCTCGAGCGATCCGCTCATCATGCGCGGCGTCTTCTCCTTCGCGCGTCAGGGGCTGTCGGTCGCGCTCGCGAATCCGATCGGGCTGTACATGGCGCCGATCACGCTCGCCGGGCTGCTCGATCCGGACGAGAGCCCGATCGGCCCCGCGGCGATGAGCGTGCCGCGGAAGAGCAGCGACGGCTCACGCATTCTCCGGATGGAGATCGCCGTGCCCGGAGACGCCGCGTACACGCTCGATCAGTGCACGTACGAGGGGATGCCGCTGCAGTTCGGCGGGCAGATCGCGCGCGACATGACCATGCGCCTGTTCGGCGTCGCGAAAAAGATCCCAAGGCGCAACGCGCGGAAGGTGAGGACCTGCCCGCAGTTCTGCTGCGCGCATCCGAGCCGCCCGCAGTTCCGGGGCACCTTTCCGTTCGGCACGTTTGCGTCGTGCGCGGACGTCCATGAGAGCGACTGGCAGCAGGAGGCGTTCGACGTCCCGACGCTCGTTGCGCCGGAAGGGCTCGAAGGCCTCGAGATGGTGATGATGGCGACGGAGTCGGTGACGACGGAGGCCTTCACGCCGAAGGGCCGGTTCGTTTCGCCGGACGCGGAGAACGTGGTCATCGCACTCGAGGACTACGACGATGCCGAATGAGCCGCTGCTGGAGGCGGACGACCTTCAGGGCAACGGCCTGCGCGGTTTCGACACGAACTACCTCGATCTGCTCGGCCTGAAGATCGACGACGCGGCCGCGGCGCGCGCATGGCTCCGCGCGCTCGCGCCGGACATCGCCTCGCTGGCCCACGTACACGACTACCGGCGGCGGCGCTCGGCGAACGATCCGAGGACCTCCGAGGAAGTGCTGGTGAACGTCGCGTTGTCGCGGTATGCGCTAGACGCCCTCGACTTCGATTTCCGCGCGATCGGGGACGGCCTGTTCAACGTCGCGATGGGGCGGCTCGCTGGCGTGTTCGGCGATCGCGTGAGTGACTACGTCATCGGACAGGACAAGGCGCACACGCCCGACGTCCTGCTGCTCGCCGGCAGTCAGGATGCGAATGCACTCACCGCCGCGAGTGACGCACTCGTCGCGGGCGCATCGGGGTTGCGGCTCATCTACCGCGAGCGCGGGGAGATGCTCGCGGGCGAGATCGAGCACTTCGGATTCCGTGACGGTCTCTCGCAGGTCGCTGCGCGCGGAGTGATGCCGGACGGCACACCGCTCAACCTCCGCTCCATGCATCCCGACGATCCGTTCGCGTCGACGTTCGCGCGCCCCGGACAGCCGCTCGTCTGGCCGGGACAGTTCGTCTTCGGCTACGCGACCCAGACGGACGATCCGCTGATCGAGGGTCCGGTCTTCGGCGCGCCGTGGATGCGCAACGGATCGCTGGTCGTGTTCCGCAGACTGGAGCAGGACGTTCCCGCCTTCCGCGCGTTCCTCCACGACGAAGCCGCGAAACGCGGCGTCTCCGCGCGCGAGCTCGGCGCGCAGGTGGTGGGGCGGTGGGAGGACGGAACGCCGGTGAGTCTTCGCCCGAACGGCCCGGACGCGATGCTCGCCAGCGATGTCCTGGCAAACAATCACTTCGCGTTCGACGGTGCACCCGCGGTTCGGGTCATGGACGGCGCGGTCGAGCGGACGATCCCGGCCGACCCCGCGGACGAGCGCGGTCTTCGCTGCCCGCTCTTCTCGCACGTCCGCAAAGTGAATCCGCGGAACCTGCCCACCGATCAGGGCTCGGGACATCACACGCTGACGACGCAGATGATTCGTCGCGGCATCCCCTTCGGCCCCCGCTTCGGCATCGGACGCGACGACGAGAAGCGGGGACTGCTGTTCCTCGCGTACCAGACGTCGTTCACGCGCCAGTTCAAGGTGCTGAACAACCTCTGGATGAACAACCCGGCGGCGCCGGAGCGCGACGGCGAAGGCCACGATCTCCTCGTCGGCCAGGATCCCACCGGCGGCGAGCGCTTCGGCACGTACCTCGACGCGCAAGGGAACGAGACCGGCCGCATCGCGACGCTGGCCCGGTTCGTCATCGCCACGGGCGGAGCGTTCCTGTTCTCGCCGTCGCGGTCGTTCTTCGCCGCACTGTGAGTCGACGGGTCTTCGAGTCGTCGAGTCGTCAGAGTCTGTCTCAAAGTCTCAAAGAGG
>CAZLGP010000070.1:0-19875 GCA_964558905.1 uncultured Thermoanaerobaculia bacterium
CGGCACGGAGATGCCCTCCCCGCTCGTCGAGCCCTCCCCCACGGTCATGAAGTACACCGGCCACGAGCGCGACGGCGAGCTCGACTACATGCACGCCCGGTTTTACTCGGCGAAGGTGGGCCGCTTCTTATCCGTCGATCCAAAGCTGACGATCGACAGGAATCTCTCGCAGCCGCAACGCTGGAATCGATATTCGTACGTGACGAACAACCCGTTGAAATACGTCGATCAGGACGGACGTGACGCTACGGTCGCTTGGAGGATCGCGTGGGTGTTCGCGCCGTCTGCCGCGAGATGGGTCGGCCGAACCGTTGTCACAGGCGTCAGGGAAACCGCCATCCAGAGGCTCTCTGGTTTTCAGTATGCGAGACCCGTGGTCGTTCCAACGGTTACTCAGCCGATATTGTCCGAGGGGCCGAACAAGACCGTTGATGAGATCTTGAGCCATACGCAGCCAGGTCGCGATACGAAAGGGCGCAGCACACAGCATGTGGCCGAAGGTGGAATCGATCAGGCAGTCCGCGATTTTAACGACCTCGTAGCACCTGGATCTGTTCAGGATTTAGGCGGAGGAGTTCTTGTAGGTTCAACGCCGGATGGGAAAACGGTTGCAGTCTATCCGAACAGTAGTGATGGACGTGCGACTGTGGACATCCAGGACGGCAAGAAGCATACAAAGATCAGATACAACGAGCCGAAGGAAGACGACCACGACGATGGAAGGCCACCGGAGCAGTAGCACATCAGGCTTCGTCCGCGAGCCAGTGACGGTTCTCGAGCAGCCGTCGGACTGGATCCGATCACTTCGTGCGGAAATGATCGATGGCGAGCGTCATTTTAAACTGGCAGCGTTGAGCAGCAGACGGTGGTGCGTGGCCGTGGTACCGGACTCTATCACGGACGATATCGCCAGCAGACTTGCATCGGCTGCACGGAGACGTTCGTGTGATAGAGGTCTCGCCATCACGACACAAGGAAGCGTACACGAGCAGCAACTGGTCGTTCCTCTGACGGCGGAAGGCTTCATAGGGTTCGAGTTCAGCTTACTACTGCGCTACTTCCTGCTCGTTCCGGAGAATGAAGCCTTCGCATTGCTACACGAAGCGAATTATTACTGGCTCCTGGCGGGACCACCCACTTTTATCGTAGAGAGCCTCGGGATGAGCCCGGCGGGATCGATCGATCAGTTTCTCCGGGATTATGCCAACTTGAAGGAATGGCCGGCTCGCACAAGAGATGTGCTCCGTGAAGTTCAGCGATACCGGGACCCAGTGTAGCCACAGAAGACAATCGAGCAGTGTTGCAATGCGGTCCTACTCCATCCCACCCACCCACGCCGCCGACACGGTCGTTGCATCGCACGCGAAGCGGAATGCGATCGTGCGTGCGGGCAACACCCGCGCCGGCGGCTTCCCGCCCGGCCTGTCGGTTCGCTCGTCGAATCGCGCTCGTTCACCCGCCCAACCCTTCCGGTTGTTCGTTCTGCGCCCGTGGCGCGGCCTAATGCTGGCCTAATCTAATGCGCCGCTGCGGCCGACACGGCACCGCGACGCAGTTGTTGTGAAGCCGCGCTCCTCGCGGGCTGTGCCGCGCGGCCGAGCGGGGCATTAGTTTAGGCCGACTCGGTTCGTCGCGGCTCCCGTCTGCCCGCCCTGCGCTATCGCGCGCCGCCGGGTGCTGCGGCTGGTCGTCGCCAAGGACAGCGGCGACCCAGTCCGTCGCCGCACTCCAAACATGTGCGCACGATCTCCCCACTTGTTTACGCCGCGTTACCGCCGTAAGTTATAGCGCGTGGCGGCCACCGCTCCGAAACCCGACTGGCAGTTCCAGCTTCTCGATCTCGACCCGGGCCACCCGACTCCCACCCTCGTCCCGCCTCCACCTCCTGTGGAGCCGGGGGAAAGTGAGGCCCTCCGGCAGCTTCGCAAGGCGCTCGATCCACGGATCTTCGCCAAGGTCCGCAGCGGCGCCGAGTTGTTGCGGCACGCGGCCAACACGGAGCGCTCCTCGATCCTCCCCACGACTCTCGACGCCGTCGACGCGCTCCTCGGCGGGGGGCTGCCCCGCGGGAAGATGGTCGAGCTCGTGGCGCGCCGCGGCGCGGGCCGCTTCTCGATCGTGATGTCCGCGCTCGTCGCCGCGACGACGATGGGCGAAGCGGTCGCACTGGTCGACCTCGGCGATCACTTCGATCCCCAGCTCGCCGAGGCGAACGGCGTCGACCTGCGCCGGCTGCTGTGGGTGCGGCCGCGCACGGTGAAGGAAGCGGTGATGAGCGCGGAGATGATCACCGCGACGGGCTTCCAACTCGTCGTCGTCGACATGGGCCTGCATCCCCTCCGCGGCCGCGTTCCGCCGGCCTCTGGCCGGCGGGGCACTTATGTCCCCGACGCCGCGTGGGTCCGCCTCGGACGCACGGCCGAGGCGCACGGCGCGGCGATGCTCGTCTCGTCGCCGTATCCGCTGACCGGCACCGCGAGCGAAGCGGTGTTGCAGGGATCCGGCGCCCGCGCGAAGTGGATCGGAAAGAACCCTCGCCTGCTCGCGGGCATCGAGATGAGTCTCACACTGGAAAAGCATCGCCATCTGAAGCCCGGCGCGAAGACGAAGGTGTCGTTCGTCATCTCCGACTCAGCACTCAGCACTCAGCACTCAGCACTCGACTCATCACTCAGCCCATGACCCGCATCGCCTGCTTCTCCGTCCCGATGTTCCCCCTCGCCGCGCGGTTGCGGAGCGAGCCGGAGCTGCTGCAGGAAGCGCTCGCGATCGTCGAGGGCAGCGGCAATGCCGTACACGTCGTCGCCGCGACGCGGCGCGCGCGGACGAAAGGGATCCGCCCCGGACTCTCGCTCACGCAGGCGCGCGCGATCCTGCCGAAGCTCATCGCCCGCGCGCGCGACGCGGAGTGCGAGCGCACCGCCCAGGAAGCGCTGTTCGACGTCGCGGAGACGTTCTCGCCGCGCGTGGAAGACGCGGGAGAGGGATTGGTGTACGTGGACGTGACGGGGATGGAGAGGCATTATCGGTTGGCGGTTGACGGTTGGCGGTTGGCGGGGGAGAACGATGCAACGACTGTCGCTCAATCTTCCGGTCCCCCCGCCAACCGCCAACCGCCAACCGCCAACCCGGAGCTCGCTCTCGCCAAAGCCGCCATCCACGCCTGCGAGGCGATCGGCCTCCCCGCGCGCGTCGGCATCGCCGCGAGCAAGCTCGCCGCGCGCGTCGCCGCGGAGCTGCCGAAGTCGCCGAATGTCGTCGAAGCGGGGAAGGAATCGGAGTTCCTCGCGCCGCTGCCGCTGGCGCGACTGACGCCCGCGCTCGACGCCGCGGCGACGCTGCAGCGCTGGGGCATCGGCTCGATCGGCGATCTGGCCCGTTTACCCGAGAACGCGGTCGCCGCGCGCCTCGGCGAGCTCGGACGCGAGCTGCACTACGCCGCGCGCGGCATCGATCCCCGCCCGCTCATCCCTCGTCCGCTCCCGCCGGACTTCCGCGAAGGGACGGAGCTGGAGTGGCCGCTCGTCGCTCTCGAGCCGTTCCTCTTCATCGCCAGCGCCGCATTGGATCGGTTATCGAAGCGGATGGAGATGCAAGGCTTCGCGTGCAAGCGGCTGGAGCTGACGCTGACTCTCGAGCCGGACGGCTTCTACGCGCGCGCGATCGATCTCCCCGCGCCGACGCGCGACGTCAAGACGATGCTCACGCTGCTGCGCCTCGACCTGGAGAAGAATCCTCCCGGCGCGCCGGTCATCGGCTTCAGCGTCGTCGCCCATCCCGATCGTCCGCGGCGCGCGCAACTCTCGCTATTCGGACCTCCCGCGCTGTCGCCGGAGAAACTCGCGACGACCATCGCCCGCCTCGTCTCGCTCCTCGGCGACGACCGCGTCGGCATGGCCATGTCCGTCGACGGCCACCTCCCCGAGCGCTACGCCCTCGGCGACTACGCGCCGCCTCCCCCACCTACGACGCGCGCGCAGCCGCGAAAGAGCCGCGGCCTCCTCGCCGTCCGCGTCTTCCGCCCGCCGATTCCGGTCGAAGTGACGACGAGAATCCAGGACGGCGAAACGCAGATCGCGTCCATCCGCGGCGAAGGCAACCTCTCCGGGTCCGTGCGCATGTCGTCCGGTCCGTGGCGCGTCGAATCGTCCTGGTGGGCCGACGCGCCCGCCGCGCGCGAGTACTGGGACGTGGAGCTCGACGGCGGCGTCTACCGCGTGTTCGAGGCGGCGACAGGTGGGTGGGTGGTGGATGCGACTTACGAGTGAGGAAGCACTTCGATGACGTCTTCGTCGGTGACCCATTCCTCTACCAGTACGCCATCGCGAACGATCACCAGCGGCGTTCCCGTCCGCCGCGCGATCTCCCGGGCGCGCTTCGCCGCGCGCACGAGGGCGCGCGGCACAGCTTGCATGTCCGCATCGGGTAACCGGGAGCGGAATTGGTCGCTCATGGAGTCGGCCCCTCCTCGACCAAACGGGCCACCGGCCCGCTGTTGTCGATCCACTGCCAATAGTCCACTCGGTGTCGGTAGATCTCGAGGAAGTTTCGCATACCGCTGGCAAATCGTCGTCGAATGACTTTCTCCGCCACGTCATGACCACCCTGTTGCACGCGCATTGCCACGCGGGCGACCGCCTCGTCCGGATGTTTCAGCGCGAGTCTTCTTCCGCGCGGTCATGCGGAGAGAACGCTATCAGTCCGCCGCCTGCGAACTCCAGCAGCCCGCATTTCTCACAGCGCGAGGGGCTGTCATCCCGAGCGTAGCGAGGGACATGCGCGGGTGGGGTGGCAAGCACGTGCGTCGAGCCCCTCCCGCCCAGGTCCCTCGCTCGACGCTCGGGATGACAGCGAGGGAAATGCGGGCTGCGGCCTTCAGCGCGCCGGGATGCGCACCGTATACGTGGCCAGGCTCTCTTCGCCCGCTTCGCCGATGCCGTACAGGATGATCTGGTACTGGCCGGGCCGGAGAAACGACCGCGGCACGATGATCGCCACGCGCTGATCGTCGCGCGCGCGCACCGCGTCGCTGCTCCACAATCCACGCGGTCGTCCGGCCTCGACGATGGCGACGCGATACGCGTCGAATTCCCCCCGATCGGGCACGTCCAGGACGAGTCCGAGCGAATCGCCTTCCGCGGCGAGCGTCGTGGCCGGTCCCATCGGGCCGCGCCGCGGGGTGTCGGGCCGGAGCACTTCCTCCCAGGCGACGACCTGAGGGCGTCGCGATTTCCACTCCGCCTGCCAGTAGAGTCCCGCGAAGACCAGCGCCAGCGCCGCCGCGAGCGCGGTCCAGCCATGCCGGCGGAAAGCGACCACGCGTCCCGGACGCATGCGCTTCTGCAGCGCCGCCCAGTGCGCGGGCCACTCGTCATCGGAGACATAGTCGGGATCGCCGGGCTCGGCGCCTTCGTCAGGGAACGGCACCGCGAGCGCGCGGAGAAGGTCGGGATGGGCCACGAGCCGCTCGCGCATCCGCTCTTCCTCATCCGCCGGGAGCTCGCCGCGCGTGTACGCGAGCATCTCCTCGGTCGTCGGCGGCTCGCCGAGTCGCAGGCGGTCTTCGGCCATCAGTCGTTCATTGGCGGTCTGCCAATCCATTTTCGAGATCATCGTTCATCCTCCGGGAGTCCGTGGTCGTCTCCCATCCTTGCGCGCAGCGTTCTCCTGGCATCGCGCAGCCGCGACTTCACGGCGTCGAGCGAGATCCGGAGCGCCCGGGCGATTTCCTCGAATGAGAAGCCCGCGAGCCAGAGCTGCATGCACTGGCGCTGAGCGAGGGAGAGGCCGGCAATCTCCCGGTGCAGGCGCGTTTTCCGCTCCGCCAGCTCCTGGCGCTCCGCGTAGTCCGGTTCCACGCGGGCCACCGGCTCCTCGCGGACGTTGGGATCGTCGATATCGACCGTGGTCGCCTTGCGCTTGAGGGTATTGCGCGAGCGGATTTTGTTGATGGCGACACGTCTGGCTATGGTCTCGAAAAAGCCCCATTCCGCGTCGCCGCGATATTCGTCCATCGCCTCGTAGAAGCGCATGAAGGCTTCCTGCGCCAGCTCCTCGGCATCTTGCTCGGACAGGCGGAACGCGCGCACGTAGTACTTCACCATGCGCCGATAGTGTTTCTGATAGAGGCGCCGGAATCGTTCGTTGCGGTCTTCGCCGTTTCGATTCACCATCGCTCGATCCCGTTCCCGCAAAGCGCGTATCTTAGTGGACTCGTGAAAAGGGTCGCCGTCATCGCCGTCTCTCTGCTCTGTCTTTCGGTCGTCTGCACTGAAAGAGAGGACACCAATGCGTCCGAAGTGTGGCGGACGTTCGAGCCGAGGCTGGTCGGGACGAGGGAATATCGTCCTTGCCAGGTGGTCCGTCCGGAGGCGAACGAGATCGTTCCGAAGACCGTTTGCGGCGCCCCTCCGGCGACGACACGCGACGCGTGCGACGACGTCATCAACACCCGCCAAGAAGCGGCGCGGATGCTGGCGACGCGGCCGCCGTGCATCGATCATGCGATTCGCGCGTTGCAGCGCTACACGCAGACCGACCCGCTCGCCGCAAGCGATCTCGCCGCCGCCCACTACGTTCGCGCCCAGCGGGAGGATCGGCCGCTCGATCTGCTCCGTGCCCTCGGCTCGGCGGAACAGGCCATGGCCACGGCGCGCGACGAGCCCGCGGCACGGTTCAATTACGCGCTGATCCAACAAGCCCTCGGCTTCACGGAAGAAGCCATCGCGGCCTGGGAGCGGTTCCTCGAGCTCGACCGCTCGTCGGAATGGGCCGAAGAAGCCCGCTCCCACCAGGGACGTCTTCTGCATCTGCGAACGCTCGATGCCTCGCAGCGATGGGAGAAGCATCGTGCTGCATTGCCCGGAATGTTGCGGAGTGGCGATCGGTCGGCCGTCGCACGGCTCATCCAGCCCTTTCCGAGAAGCGCGTGGACCTACTTCGAGGAGGAGGTGTTGCCCGCTTGGGCAGAGGAGCCGAGCGGGCAGCATCCTCGCGAGGCGCGTTTGTACGCGGAGGAGCTGTCGCGCCTGACGCAGGACCGGTATGCGCTCGATGCGGTGGCGGCGATCGAACGGGGCGGGAGCGACTTGCGGCAGGGACATCGCGTTCACCGCGAGGCCATTCGCGCCAATCGCGCACGCAAGCCGGAGGCGGAAGAGCTTTTCCGGAGAGCGGCTTCGTTGCTGGAGCGCGGGGGCAGTCCGGCTCGACTCTCCGCCGAGATCGGCCACGCCATCTGGCTCGCCATCCTGGAACCGGCCCGAGCGTACGAACTGACGCAAGCCACCGAGGAGCGCGCTGGTCGTTATCCGCATCTCGTGACCCAGGTCCGTGCCAATCGCGCGTATTTTCTCTACTTGCAGAATCAGCACGTCGAGGCGCTCACTCAATACGAGGCAGCTCTTGCGCGCTTCGCGGAGCTCGGCGATGCGGAGAGTGTCGGGAGCCTGCACTCGAGCACGCTGGGCCTGTACCGTATCCTCGGACAGACCGATCTCGCGTCGCGGGCGGCCTTCCTGGGACGCAACTACGCCATCCGCCTCCCCGACCCCCAACGGCGGAATCGATACCTCGGCGAGGCGGCCCTGTTCGCTCTGGAGCTCGGGTATGGGGCCGTCGCCCGCTCGTATCAGAACGCCAGCGTCCGCGCGCTCGAGAACGAGCTCGGCGCGGCCACACGTTCGGACGTCGCCGAGAGCCTCAGACACAACCTCGCCATCGCCTTGCGGAGCCGGGCCGGCATTCTCGCGAAGCTCGACAGGTTCGACCTCGCCACTGAAGATCTCGAGTGGGCGATTCAGTATGGACCGCCACCGGAGATCGAAGATCCCACGTTTCGCGCCTTACAGGCCCGCATCGAGGAAGTGCGCGCGATTGCGCTTCGGCCACGGGACCCGGAGGGCGCCGTACAGGCGTTCACCGCGGCGATCGAGCTCGCCGGGCAGGACGAATACAGCACCTTCCGCGCAAACCTGTTCGCCCAACGTGCCGGTGCCCTGCGGGACCTCGGCCGTGACGCCGACGCGGAACCGGACCTTCACGAGGCATTGCGACTCGTCCGCGAAGAAGAAGCGGGCATGCTCGAGAAGCGGCAACCCGGCAATGCTGAAGAGATCTGGACGTCGTACTTCTCGCGCTTCGACGAGACGTATCAGGTTCTGATCCGGCATCTGGTCGATGACGACCGTCCGGAAGAAGCCTTCGCCTCTGCCGAACAGGCGCGGGCGTACGAGCCGATGGACCTCCTTCTGCGTTTCGGCGTCGTCGCGCGGGACTTCCGCGATCAGCTCGGTCCGGCACAGACCCTTTCGTTGGCGCGCATTCAACAGCATCTCCCCCAGGGAACGTTCCTCGTCGAATACGCCGTCCTCGACGATCGGACCTATGCGTGGATCATCGGTCCTGACACATTCGTCCTGCGAGAGCTCCCTGCGCGCAGGAGCGACGTCGCTCGCTGGAGCGAGGAGCTGCAGGACTCGGTGCATCGCCGCGATCCGGTCTTGTTCGAAACGACACTCAATGCAGCCCACGAGGGCCTCATCGCGCAGATCCTGACGGAGATCCGTCGCCGGTCTGCAGGTCCGCTTCGATTGGTGATCATCCCCGACGGTGCGATGCACGGCCTCCCCTTCGCCGCGCTGCGCAATGGTGCGTCGGGTCCGTACTTGATTCAGGAGGCTTCGATCTCGATTGCCCCGAGTGCTTCGTTTTATGTCCATTCCGTTTTGCGCGATCGCGAACTGCCACGAAGCCCACACCCATCGGCGCTTCTCTTTGGGAATCCGGATCTCGATCCCGGTCTCGCGAAAGCGCACCTGCTGGAGCCGCTGCGCGGCGCGGAGCGCGAGATCACGCGGATCGGACAGGATTATGCGCCGCGCGCAACGGTTCGCATGGGCAGCGACGCCACAATGGAGGAGTTTCTCCGCCTCGCGGCGCAGAACGACGTCGTCCACGTCGCCGCCCACGGACTCGTGAACGAGCGCATGCCCTTCCGCTCTTCGCTCGTGCTGGCGAGGACCGTACATTCCGACGGTCTCATGGACGCGGAAACGTTACTGAGGCGATTGAAAACCGACCGGACCCGGCTGATGGTCTTTTCCGCCTGCAGCAGCGCGGGCGGTCTGCCGGTCGGCTCGCAAGGTGTGGCTCCGCTGGTGCGGCCGATCCTCTCCGCGGGCGTTCCGGGAGTGATCGGCACTCTGTGGGACATCGACGACGCCACAAGCGCGGAGTTGATGGTGTCTTTTCATCGGCACTATCGACAAGGCGACGCGGCGATTGCGCTGCAACGCGCACAAGTCGAGATGCTCACAGAGAAACCGGGCATTGCGCCGGCGATGACATGGGCACCGTTTCAAGTGATCGGTCACGCGTCATCGCCGTTCGCGGCCCCCGACAGCAACAGAGGAGAACCACCTTGAGCTTCATTCTTCGAATCATCTTCAGTGGCCTCATCGCCCTCGTCCCCAGTGAGGACGGCACCGAGGTCACGGTCCTGCTTCTCAATGTCGACCACGCCTATCACACCTCCGACGGCGCGGGCCTTCCCGAACACAATCCCATCATCGTGACGCGCGGCGGCGGGTGCACCGGCACGTGTCCCACGGACACCGAGAGCCTCGCCAAGCTGCTGTTCCCCGACCTCTCGACCTCGGCCGCGGTCACGGCCCTCGAGGAGGCCGTCAGCGGCGGCGGTGCCTGGCAACTGGCGGGCTCCGAGCTGACACTCGCGAAAGGAAGCTCCGGCGATCCGGCTCTGCCCGCGCTGAATGTCCATGACGGCGTGCGGGGCACGGTCAACGGCCAGTTGCAGCTCATCCCCACCACCTCCGCCGAGCGCGAGGACTACAGCTGGATCGCCGAGCTGAAGGAGATCTGCCCCACCTGTACGCTCGATTCCGACGTCTTCGCCGCGCAGCCGCCGTCCGGTCTGATCGCGGCCCGTTTCCGCCTCCGCACCGGCAAGGTCTACACCTACTCCGTGGCCCGCCTCGGCAGCGACGTCACGCCCGTTCATTTCAAGCGTCTCGACGGCACCGGCAGTGAGTCGTCGTATTCGCAGGCCATCGCGAGCATGGTCGCCGCCGACATCGAGGTCTCCGGCAGTTCCATCCAGCTGGTCGAGGAGAAGTTCGACGGCAGCACCGGGCGGACGATGACGCTTTCGCCGGACACGAACGGCAAGGTCGAGATGGCCGTGCTCAATCTCCCCTCGTTCGTGCCGCCGGCGTCGTCGGACAACGCCGCCCCGCAGGTCGGAAAGCATTTCGAGATGTATTACCAGCTCGCCGACACGCCGCCGGCCGCCGCAACGCGCATGGTCCCGCGCGCCGGCGCCGCGTCATCGACCTCCTACCCGCAGATCACATGGCAGTCCGTTCACCCGCAAAGCGCGGTCTGGTCGGACCTGCTCAATAAGATCCGGCTCGACGTCGGCCGCGGCCCGTACGATCGGACTATCTGTCCTCCACTGGGCGGGGAGCCCTGACATTCGCGACGGTTCGCCACGACCCCGTGGCGAACCGTTCTCGCGTTAGTTCGCTTTTCTCACAATGTGAGCGAATCGGTTCACAGTCTGTCATCCCGAGCGTCGAGCGAGGGACCTGGGCGGGTGGGGCGGCAGGCACGTGCATCGAGCCTCTCCCGCCCAGGTCCTCGCTCGACGCTCGGGATGACAGATGCACGCGGTGTGTGAGAAATGCGGATTAGGAGAAGGAGGACCTGATGCCAAGGAATCTGATCCTGTTCGTCCTGCTGGCGACACTGGCTTGCAAGCCGTCTATCCGTCCGCCGCACGCGGCCGACCCGCGCGTTGCCGCGGCCGCGTTCTTCACCGAGCAGTACGCGCATTCGCGTTTCTCGAAATGGGACATCCGCGCCCAGGCCGGCGGCAGCGGCTGCGACGTGCTCCTCGTGTTCACGTCGCAGGTGATGGACGACTCGATGATCGAGGCCATTCATTATGGAGCAGGCCCGTACGAGATCGTCGGAGGAGGCGTGCAGGGGTTCTATCAACAGCGGGCCTTTCGCGGAGTGGTCTACAGCGACCCCACGAAGCGCTTCTGGACGTTCGGCGCGATCGCGAAGGACGAGGCCCCGGCTCTCTCGCCATGCCGCTGAAGCGTTGTCTCCGTCTCGCGATGCTCTGCGCGGCCGCCGTGCTGACCCTCGAAGTCGAGGCAGCGCGGCGCGCGCTTCTCATCGGCATCGACGACTACACCGCCTCGGATCTCCGCGGGGAGCCCGGAGCCCGCGCCGTGCCGGGACGCGAGTGGCCCGACCTTCCCGGTCCCGCCAACGACGTGCACGCGATGGCGGAGATGCTCGTCCTCCGCTATGGATTCGATCGCCGCGACATCGTGAGCCTGACGGGCCAGGCCGCGACGCGTTCGGCAATCCTCCAATCCCTCGAACGGCATCTCCTGCGTCCGGCGGAGCGCGGCGACGTGTTGCTGTTCTACTTCGCTGGCCACGGATCGCAGGTGCGGAACTCGGCCTCCGATGAGCTGGACAAGCTCGACGAGTCGCTCGTTCCCTCGGACTCACGCCTCGGCGCGCCCGACATCCGCGACAGGGAGCTGGGCGCGTTCTTCAATCGCATCCTCGACCGCGGCGCGCGGCTGACCGTGATCCTCGACAACTGTCACAGCGGATCGGGCGCGCGAGGACTGCCGACGGGGGCGCGTCCTCGCGGCGTGATGGCCGACCCGCGAGATGTCCGCGATCCGAGGAACGGGCCGCGTCCGGAAGGGCGCGGAGCTCTGGTCCTCACCGCGTCGCAGGACTTCGATCGTGCCTGGGACACGCGCGACGCCGAGGGAACATTCCGGGGCGTCTTCTCCTGGGCGCTACTGCGGGCGATGCGCGACACATCCGTGAGTGAGCCGGCGCAGGAGACATTCCTGCGGGCCCGTGCCCGCGTGACGGCCGAGACGCCGTACCAGATCCCGGTGATCGCCGGCAACGACGCGGCACGACGTCGGCCGCTGTTGGGCACGCGCGCGGAACGCGACATCGGCGAGCGCGCGATCGTAGCAATCGAAAGAGTACGACCTGATGGAAGCGTGGTCCTGCAGGGGGGCTGGGCCCACGGCCTCGCGGTCGGGACGGAGTTGCGAGTCGGCGATGCCGTGTTCCTCACGGTCACGTCGATCGAAGGTCTCTCGCGTAGCGAGGCCCAGCCATCATCCCGGAGCCGCTCCCTCCGAGCCGGTGCGCTCGCGGAGGTCATCCAATGGGCCGCGCCTCCATCGCGACCCCTCCGGGTCTGGATCCCTCGGACGGAAGAGAGCCTGCAGGCGATCGAGAGGGTCGCGCGCTCGCTGCGTGCGCGCGCCGCCGAGCGGGACGTACGCTGGATCGAAGATCCCACCGAGGAGACGGCGACGCATGTCCTTCGCCGGGTCGCGCGCGGATGGGAGCTGCTCCTCCCCGGCGGCAGCGTCGAACAGCTCCCCTCCGACCAGGCAGCATCCGGGGCCGTCGCCCACCTCCCGCTGAGCGCCGCGCTCTTCGTGCACTTCACTGCTCCGGCGAGCATCACCCGATCCGTGGCGATCGAGCGCCACGGTGTCGTCTCCGTCTCCGATGCCAGGGAAGCGGACTTCATCCTCGTCGGGCGCTTCGTCGACGGTCGCCTGACCTTCGCATGGGTGCGGCCGGCGACGGATCGATCCGACCGGACGAGCCTCCCGCCGCGCACCGAATGGACGCGCGATCCCGACTCCCTGCACGAGGCGGTCGTGAAGCTGCGGAGGCTGTTCGCCTGGCAGACGCTCGAATCCCCCGCGGCGTCGCGTTCGCCTTACCGACTGCACGTTCGCGATGTCCGCACCGGAGCGATCGTCCACGAGATCGTCGGGAACACCCGATATGAGCTCGTTCTTCGGGCAACGGAGACCCTTCCGGAGGAACTCGCGGCGCGGTACTTCTATGCGTTCGTCATCGACCAGTCGGGCCGCGGCATCCTCCTGTTCCCGCAGAACGACTCAGTTGGCAACCGGTTCCCGTCGACCGATCCGCCGCCGCGGGAGATCGCGCTGGGCCAGGCCAGCGCCTTCGCGGGAGCGCCGCCGTACGGCGCCGACACGTATTTCCTGCTGACGACGGACGAGCCCCTGCCGAGCCCGTGGATCCTCCAATGGGACGGAGTGCGCGCGCGCCGGATGCCGTTCGGCTGGTCGATCGAGAGAATGGTCCTCGAGTCGCTCCCACCCGTGCGCCAAACACGCTGACACCACAAAGTGCCTGCGTTCGTGTCTTTGGATACGACCTCCTCTTCGAGCGTTCGCGGGCGCTGATGTCCTCCTGACGGCAGGGCCGGGCGTTCCGGGGAGGAGGTCGGGCGGGGAGGCCGACGGCGGGTGGGAGGGTCTTTCGTGCAACGCCACATTCACGGCGCCATGGCGCTGGATGGCGCTGGGGTCGGGGTCCGCGCTGTGGTCAGGTCCGCGCTGGGGTCTTCGGTTGCTCTGCTGGTCGCATCGAGACCGGCAGAAAGCTGCATGAACCGAACGCGCGCGACGAATATGTGCTTCAGGATGAATCGGTTGGACGGACCGAAGAACGAAGGCCTGACCCCACCGCCAGCCCCCCGCCACCGCTTACCCCTACCGGCGGCTCTCGTAGTGTACACCTGTCGATCGAACAGGTGATCGAGATGACCATCGTGCTCATGGCTTGCCTGTTCATCATCGAAAAACGAGTGCGCCACCGCGTTACCGTGCCGATGCTCAGTACGGCCGACATCGAAAAAGTGCTCAAGCACTTCCTGCCGCGCCGCGATGCCACGGAGAAAGAACTCTTCCGGCTGCTACAGGAAAGTCACGATCGACGTCAACGCGCAACGGCCTCCCTCGGCAAGCGACCCTTGCGAATCTGACAGAGTCGAACTAGATTGATTAGGATTATTGTAACAGCCTAGAGCCTTCTTCCGCCGTCATCCGTCGCTCCTTGATGTTCGCCACCACGACGGAGGTGGGACGTGGGGCGTACTGCCCCGGTCGGAACGTGACGGGCGTTACAGCGCGTAGCGAGCACGCTGACTTCGGGCTCTAGCAAGTGTGTGATGTGCTCATTGGTTACTTCGCAAAAACGCCGTTACGCAAAAACACAACAGCGGCACGATCACTGCTGCTAAAACGCGCAAAACACTGCACATCAGTAAGTGAAGAGGCCAAACACATGCCAACGACACTACCATTCTGTGGCGCGAATCGTCTGCGCGATCTTGAAATGCTCCAGAACAGATGGACGCTCGCCTCTGATGTTTCCGATCCTTCGCCCCAGATCGTCGTCATCAAAGCAGAACCCGGTATTGGCAAGACCCGACTGGCCCTGGAGTTTTACAAGTGGCTCAGGCACAACGTCGAGCGCACATCTCCCGGTTACTGGCGGGCCGACCTCACTCATATCGATGACAAGGAAGTGAATCCTGACCCACGGCTTTGCGATTTCAATACGGAAATCCCGTTCCTCTGGTGGGGTATCCGGCCGGTGCAACGCGACAACAAGGTGGCCCAGGGCGACGCAGTTGCCGAGGCTGATCATTTCCTTGCGCCGCATCTGGCCGCCCTGTCGATCAGATCGGCGATTGCACAGGGAGCAAAAGATTTCGCGACCGCCTGCCTAAAATGCGGAATTACGCTGACACCATTTGAACTCATCAATCAGTTCGCGACCGCGGGGATGGCCCTGCTCGATACAGCAGGGGCTATCGTTGGGGCGACGAATGCTTCATCGCAGAAAAAGGCGATGGGTTGGCCGGTCAGTCGGGCCATGTCTATCGTCGACAAGCTTGACTCTGTCCTTTCCCCAAAGAAGCTAACCTATGCGAAGACTCCCGGCGTCATCCTGATCGATGACGCTCAATTCTCGCACACCGATGCGGCGCTCCCTAGCTTCATCGAGACTCTGCTGCACAAAGCCGTCACCCGGAAATGGCCCGTGATGATTATCGCCACCCATTGGCGCGCGCAGTTTTCGTCCGAGCTTGCACCTGCTAAGACTTCCCTTGTCGGTATTCTCAATCATGCCCGGCACAGTAACGCCAAGTCGTTCGGACCAGCAGCCAGCCTGCCGGGCGGGTTTCTGAAAGATGAG
This sequence comes from uncultured Thermoanaerobaculia bacterium, assembly GCA_964558905.1. Classification (GTDB taxonomy): domain Bacteria; phylum Acidobacteriota; class Thermoanaerobaculia; order Gp7-AA8; family Gp7-AA8; genus QHVT01. The sequence continues at coordinate 15,106 of CAZLGP010000070.1, forward strand.
AACTATCTCGAGCTTGACATCAAGAAGGCGGATGACCTCTCGCCGGCTCTTCAGTCGCGATTGCCGGGATTAACACCTCAGCAGGTCGCCAGTCTGCTAAGCAGAACCGATGGCAATCCACGCTATCTTGAACAACTGATTAGATATGCCGAGGTAAACGAAAGCCTGTTCGTGGGCAAATCACCAAAGAAGCTCCTGACGCCAATTGGGCTGGCGAAGCTTCTGGAAGCCGGCAAAGCGACGGAGATATTTAACGTCGTCAAATTGCGCATGAGGGGTGCGCCGCAGCAAGTACAGGAGGCGGTCTGCCTGGCCAGCCTGCAGGGGATGCGATTCACGAGCGACTTGGTGGAGGCTCTCGCCAAAGGCAGTTTGGGGTGCTCCCGCAAAGAGTATATCGAAGTGGCCGAGACCCCATACAGTTTCGTCACACGATCCAGACGATCTCCGGACCAGGAAGTGGGCCAGTTTGCCGAAGGCATCTTTCTTCAGGTTGCCGATGATCTGAGGCCGAACGTTGAGACCTTGCCAGATGATGAACAGCTCAAACACTCGTTTCGGGAAGCCCTCGCGAACATGCTTTCCGACCCAAAGTTTGAAATCGCGACGAGTGCCGAAGCGAGGTTGCTCATCTTTAGCATTGCCGCTGATGTGTTCGAAAGTTCGACGGTCGTTGAGGAACGGCAGATTGCGCTTAGGTCGCTTGGTGCACTTGTCCGATTGGAGATGTCGCGTGGAGCGCTAGAAGCTGCCGCTGCGGCATATGAACGAATAGCAGGCATAGAACCAACAGCCGACATGTCCCTGGTGGATGAAGTGCGAACGCACGAAGCATTGGCCTTCCTATATTGGTTACTGAAATGGCCTTCTAAGTGCTCAGGCGCTCTGAAAACGATGATCCGGCTATCACTGACGCTCATTGGTGACAACGGGCGCATTCTGGCCTTCGCAAACGACCCGGACACCGTCCGGAAATACTATAGCGCCTGGCGTATCGCCCGGATTCAGATGTGGAAGGATGAAGGAGCTGATGCGGATCAGAGGCGCATGGAAGAGGTCGCGACCCAGCTGTATCTCGGCAGTATTCGCACCCTGTGCAAAGGGTTGTTGCGAATGTCAGAGCTAGCCCGCATCTGGCCGGACCTGGAGGCCCGGAACGGTGATGCGCCGGTTGGTGAAGCGCCATTCATGATCCAGACCATCGTGGCCCCTAACGTTGAGAAGTTGCTGGCTGACCGCGGAATATCGCTTGGTGACCCGGAGACCGAGAGCGACATAGCTGCTCATCAGCATGAGAAATGGGCTTACATGCTGGGCACCTTGCTCGATGACAAGGTCGTGCAGCGGGACCACCTTGAGATGCTCGATGAGTTGTCCAACCGGGCAACTCGGGAAGGCGATCCAGACGGATCGGCAGAGTACCTGAAACGAGCGCTGACCATTGCGAGAGAGATTGGTGATCCGGTGGAGCAGATTCAGATCCTCAGCAATCTCGGGGCCGTGCTCGGTCACATCGGTGATCGTGAGGCCGCGTATAACAGTCTTGGGGAGGCCGGCAACATTCTTGACCATGTGTTTTTCCGGGATACGATCGAGGTGACAGCCCCGAGGCAGAACCCGAAGGTGTTTGAAGAACTCGGCATGGAGGGAGGCCGTGACAAAGTTCGTTTCCCGAGGGTGTTGCGACCGCTCCTCGAAGAGGATGAAATTGCTGCTATCCGCCTGTTTTTGCGGTTGCTGAGGCTGGCTGGCAATGTTGTGGGCAATCTCGCCCGCACCAACCGAGAAGACGGTAATCTGGACGATGCCCGTTTTGGCTACGAGCGGGCCTTCCACTTCCACTACGATGGCAACGATCCATCCGGCGCCGCGACTGACCTGTTCAATCTGGGATCATTGCTGCGGGACGAGGAGCAAATCGACGGTGCTCGTGAGAATTTCGAGAAGGCTCTGAGTATCTACAGAAAGCTGCATGACTACGACAAAAACGAATTTGGGCTCAGTCAATGGTTTGCCGATGTTGAGCGTATTCAAGCCGTAATCGATGACCTCCCCGATAAAGCGCTGCTCTGAAACACGTTTGGCCGGTTACGCATAGCGTGGCTCCATTCTGTCCACAAACGACTCGAGACCGGGTGCGGGTCAGGCCGGGGGCAGGCTTTCGTTAGTCGGTCAAGCCGGCGTCAGGCCATCGTTGCTCTGCTTCTGTAGGCGCATCCGGACCGCAAGAACACTGCCGGGGCCGAACGCACACGGCGAATATGTGCTTCATGTCAATGGTCGCCCGGGTCGGGAGTCAGGCCTTCGTTCTTTGGTCGGCAGGCGCATCGAAAGCGCCAGAAACTGGCTGGCTGAACGCCCACGCGCGACGGATATGTGCTTCAGGATGAGTCGGTTGGGCCGAAATGTCAAGGAACGAAGGTCTGACCCCAATCGCGCTCCCGCATGCAGGAACACGCCGCGTTGTCGATGCAGGCGGCACCCTCTCAGCGAAGGACAACGACGCGGCAGCAAAGAGTCATACGCGGCTGTGCGGGCTGCGGGCAGGCCTTCGTTCTTCGGTATCTCGGCCCAATCGACTCATCCTGAAGCACATAGCCGTCGCGCGCGTTCGGTCCAGGCAGTTTCTGGCGGTCTCGATGCGCCTGCCGACCAACGTCTTCTGCGCCGGGTAGGGTCAGGGCTTCGTTCTTCTGTGCCTGGTGGGGTCAGGCTCTTTCATCGGCGCGCTTCCGAAGAGGCGTGCGTACTCGCGACCGAGAATACGATCGTTTCAGATGGTATGGTAGTATTGCCTCGGTATGGCACAGACCAAGGTCACGTTTACCCTCGACGAGCAGACGCTGCGGCGGCTGGAGAACTCTGCGCGGCGCGCCAACAAGCCGAAAAGCGCGGTCGTGCGCGAGGCGATCGCCGACTACCACGCGCGGATCGGACGGCTCAGCGAAGCGGAGCGCCTGCGCCTCATGACCGCCATCGATCGAATCGCGTCCCGTCCTGTCCGGCGGCGCTCGGAGAGCGACGTCGATCATGAGATCGCTGCGGTTCGCAAGGCGCGGAAAGGCCCGGGTCGGAGACACCCGACGTGATCCTCATCGATACCTCCGCTTTGATCGACTGTCTCACCGGACCAAGCCGCTCTCTGGCGAAGTTGCGGGAAATCGTCGCCTCTGGAGAGGAGATCGGTATCTCCTCACTGGTTCTCTACGAATGGCTTCGCGGTCCACGCACCCAGGAAGAGCTGACCGACCAGGAAGCGATTCTTCCAAGCGAGCGCCAGTGGGGATTCACCGGTGTCGAGGCGGCGAAGGCCGCTGAGCTCTATCGCCGGCTTCACCGTGCCCGAGGTCGTGAGATCGATCTTGCGATCGCCGCTACGGCGATCGCGCGCGACGCCCGCCTCTGGACTCTCAATCCGGAGGATTTCCGCGACATCCAGGGACTGGAGCTCGTTTGAGCCGCGAGGACGTTCCGGTCTGACACTCCGTCACTGTCTTCTCCAGAACGCCACGTTTTCCCTCTTGGTAGTCGGCAGGCTTCGGGTGGGGTCTTCGCTCTTCGGGTTTCGTCTCAACCCATTCAACCTGAGGCACATATCCGTCGCGCCCTCTCGGTACAGGCAGTCTTCTCGCTTCTCTGCGACCCAGAAACTGAGCAACGAAGGCCCCGGCCTGACCCCGCCCTGAACACCGAGGTTCTCGTCCGCGGCGGCGAGGTTCACACGCGCGGAGTCGACGTTCACACCTGCAACCTCGTGGTCCACGCGCCCGAACTCCTGGTCCACGCACACGAACTCCTGGTTCACGCGGTGCGAGCTCGTGGTTCATGTGCGGGAACGCGTGGTTCACGCGCGCGATCCCGCCGTTCACCCGCCGGACCTCGTGGTTCGCAGCGAGGCGTGCCGGTGGGGTCTTCGTTCTTCGGTGTTTCATCGCAACCCATTTATCCCGCGGCGGTTTTCGTCCCGCGCGCGAGTCATGGGGTCCGCGCGCGAGTCATGGGGTCAGGCTTTCGTTCTTCGGGGTTTCGTCTCAACCCATTCAACCTGAAGCACATATCAGTCGCGTCCTCTCGGTACAGGCAGTCTTTCTCACTTTCTCGCCCCACCCAGAAACTGAGCAACGAGGGCCTGACCCCGTCTCGCCCCTTCGCTCTGTCCATCCGCTCGACGTCGTCCTGCGCGCCTGTCACGCCTTCACGGCTACCTGCGCCGTCTCGGCACGCGGCGCGGGACCGGGACACTTGGCCGTCGAGCTCGCGGCTCGCGACGCCAACGACCTGCCGCCCGCGATCGGCGGCGAATTCTGGAACGCGCTCATCGACGCCCATCTCCGGGTGCGCATCGCCGATGAAACGCGCGCCATCCGCGAGCTGCTCGTGGCCCAGGCATTCTGCGAGGCAGACCTGCTCGATCGGCGCGAGAGCGAGGGAGACGAACGCGAGGATCCCCGGGGAATCGCCCGATGAGCGCGTATCGGTTACTCCCCTTTCGATTCCTTCGCCTCGACGAAGCGCGCACGCTCGTGGTCAACGAGGTCGGGGAACATCACATCGCCGCGAACGACGACTTCGCGGCTCTCGTCGACCATCGCCTGTCCGCGGATTCCAGTGTCTACCTCGACCTGAAGGCAAAGCACTTCCTCTTCGACGGCCCCGGCCGCGCGCCGTTCGAGCTGCTGGCGACGAAGTACCGGACGAAGAAGGCGTTCCTCGACGGATTCACGTCGCTGCACATCTTCGTCGTCTCGCTGCGCTGCGAGCACTCCTGCC
>CAZLGP010000071.1:0-37218 GCA_964558905.1 uncultured Thermoanaerobaculia bacterium
GTAGCGCTCGCGAACCACGGGCGTGCCCGCGGGATCCACGGTCTGCCAGGTCATCGCACGCGTCGCCGGCACCAGGGCGGCGACTGAGCCGTCGGATGCGATCTTCACGGAAGACGACGCGCGCGCGAGCACGCGCCTTCCCGGGCGCGGCGAGTCCACGCCGCCGACTCCGCGCACCTGCTGGCCCTCGAAGAACTCCATGTGCGCGACCTCGTACGACTTTCCCGCGAGCGGTGCCGGTTTGCCGGCGACACGGAGATTGAACGGCTGCTGCTTGTCCGCCTCGTCGCGGCGCGTCACGTCGCGGGTCACGACGAGGGCGAGGTTCTTCTTCTTCAGATCGGCTCTGAACGCATCGACGTTCACGCCTTCCTCGCGGAACACGCGTGCCTCAGGCTCCTCGAGCGGCGTCGTGCGCGACGTCGGACGCGGTCGCGCGCGCACCTCCACCGGCGACATCTCCCAGAGCGGACCGTCGTGCGTCACGAGCACGTCCGGGCTCCAGTACGAGAGGTTCACGCTCGTGCCCGGCGTGAGCGGCTCGAGGTCGAGAGACTTGATGTGCATGTCGTGCACGACGATCAGCGACCCGTTTGCGAGCGGCAGCGGATCGCGATAGCGGTCCTGATCCTCGGGGGTCAGGTACGTGACCCCGATCTCATCGGCCGGTTTGCCGAGCGGCGCGTCGAGACGGACGATGCGTCCCGAGGCGTGCGTGTCGAACTCCGGCGCGTCCGTGCCGATGTAGCGTCCCGGATGGGTCGGGTCTTCCTCGATCTGGAACATGTTCAGCAGAGTGTTGCGCCCGTCTCCGATAAACTCCTCGATCGTGTCGTCGTCGTTGAAGCTGCGATTGAAGTAGCGATGCAGCTCGTGCCGGCCGATGTGGTTGAGCGTCTCTTCCGCCGTGCCGTCCTCGTTGATCTCCCACGGGAAGAAGTGATTGATCCGGAGCCCCTCGACGTTCGAGCCGGGGGCGGCGATGCGCGGCTCGGGAAAGACCTCCACACGCTGATCGAGTCGTGCGGCGCCCGCACTCTCGTCGGAAAAGTCGAACGTGCCGTAGGCGTTCTCGGGATCCTCGGCCTGCTGATCGCGCTGCAGGTGATCCCAGCGCGTGAAGACCACGCGCCCGTAGCTGTCGACGAACGGGGAGAAGACGCCCGACGGCGAGTGATTCAGCATCGTCAGCTCGCCCGTGACCTCGTCGAGGCTCCACAGTCCGGTGACCGTCGGAGCTTCCTCGTACTCATCGAGCTGTGGATAGAGATGACGCGCGCCGTTGCGCGGCCGATCAGAAGTAAAGAGTATGGTTCGATCGGTGGTGGCGTAGATCGGAGTGATGTTGTTGTAGTCCGGCGGCTGGTTCGCGATCTTGCGGATCACCGGCGTGTCGTCTTTGCCGAGGCCCGCGATCTCGTAGATCTGCCAGTAATACTCGTTCCACTCGTACTGGTCCGGCGCGCCGATGACCATGGAGAAGAGCGCCTTCGTTCCGCTCCAGTGCACCGCCGGATCGCGCACCGCGATCGCGTTTGCACCCTGCAGGCCGGTCATGCCGAAGCCCGCCGTGCGGGTGAGGTTCTTCATCGAGCCGTCGGCGTGGCGGATCCACAAGTCCCCGCCGCGCGGGACGGAGTCGACCTGCGCGGAGTGATTGCCGAAGGTCGAGCCGATGGTGGTGAAGTCCTCGTCCATCGGAACCTGCGTGACAAACAGGATCGGATTCGTCGTCGCCACGGCGAGGAGGACGGCAAGCAGTTTCATGTGGGTGCAATATGGGGCGTGCGGGGCTCGCGCAGCGTGATCGGGAGCACAATCGGACCGAAGTGGCCTGAACGGCGCCGGGTATAATCCGCTTTCTTCACGTTGCCCTCACGACTCGCAGGAGGACTGATGCATCACCCCGCCCCCGGCAGCACCGCGGCTGAAGGTGCCGCCGCGATTTCCGTAGCAGAAGACAGCAACCGGCCGCTGGTCGGCAGGAAAGACAAGCTCGAAGAGCTGTGCGTCAATACGATTCGTTTCCTCGCCGTCGACGGCGTCGAGAAAGCGAAGTCGGGACACCCCGGCACGCCGATGGGCATGGCCGACATGGCCTTCGTCCTCTGGACCGAGTTCCTGCGCCACGATCCCAACGAACCGCACTGGAAGAACCGCGACCGGTTCATCCTCTCGGCCGGCCACGCCTCGATGCTCATCTACTCGCTGCTCCATCTCACCGGATATCCGGACATGACCATGGAGGAGCTCAAGAACTTCCGGCAGTGGGGCTCGCGCACGGCCGGCCATCCGGAGTACGGCCACGCCACCGGCGTCGAAGTCACCACCGGGCCTCTCGGACAGGGCTTCGCGCACGGCATCGGGATGGCTCTCGCCGCGAAGATGCTCGCGGCGCGCTTCGTCACGGCCGAGGAACCGTTCCGGCCGGTCGACCACTACGTCTACGCGATCTGCTCCGACGGCGATCTGATGGAAGGCATCAGTTCCGAGGCCGCGTCGATCGCGGGACACCTCGGCCTGGGCAACCTCATCTACTTCTACGACGACAACAACATCTCCATCGAGGGCGAGACGCGCCTGGCGTTCTCCGACGAGACCAAGAAGCGCTTCGAGGGCATGGGCTGGCACGTGCTGTCGATCGACGGCCACGACCGCGCCGCGATCCGCAAGGCCATTCGGAGAGCGCAGAAGGAGACCGCGCGGCCGACGCTCATCGCCGCGAAGACCGTCATCGGCTGGGGCAGTCCGAAGTTCCACGGCACAGCCCGCGCCCACGGTGAGCCCCTCGGCGCGGATGAGGTGACGGCGACGAAGGCCGCGCTCGACTGGCCGCAGGAGCCGACCTTCTTCGTGCCGCCCGAGGTGCGCGAGGAGCTCACACGGCGGACGAAGAGACAGGCCGGCGAGCGGAAGAAGTGGGAGAAGGAGATGGCGGCGTGGCGCGCGCGGCATCCCGAGCTCGGCGAGGAGTGGGATCGCTACTGGTCCCACTGGTTGCCGGACGGGTTCGAGAGCGTGCTGCTCGAAGGCGCGAAGACCGACAAGGCCGTCGCCACGCGCGCGCTGTCGGGCCAGGTCATTCAGAAGATCGCCACCATCGCGCCGTTCGTGGTGGGTGGATCGGCGGATTTAGCACCGTCGACGAATACGCTGATGAAAGAGGCGGGCAACGTGGAGCGACCGAAGGGCGAGGAGGATGTGCCGCCCTCGCTGGACATCTTCCGCGGCCGCAACCTCCACTTCGGCATCCGCGAGCACGCCATGGGCGCGATCGTGAATGGCATGACGCTGTATGGCGCATTCCGCGGCTACGGCGCGACGTTCCTCATTTTCTCGGACTACATGCGCCCGTCCGTCCGCCTCGCGGCGCTCATGGGCGTGCCGTCGATCTTCGTCTACACGCACGACTCGGTCTTCCTCGGCGAAGACGGGCCGACGCACCAGCCGGTCGAGCAGCTCTGGTCCCTTCGCCTGATCCCGAACCTCACCCTGTTCCGCCCGGCGGACGGCGCGGAGGTGGCGATGGCCTGGGCCCACGCGCTGCAGACGAAGGACCGCCCGACGCTGATCGTGCTGACGCGGCAGAAGCTGGACGTGATTGAGCGGCCCCTCGATTTCGATCCGAAGCGCATTCTCCGCGGAGCGTACGTCCTCGACGGCTTCGAGCAGGGCGACGTGACGATCGTCGCGACCGGATCCGAGGTGCCTCTCGCGGTGAAGGCGGCGCGGCTGCTCGGCAATACGCGCGTGGTCTCCGCCCCGTCGCTCGAGCTCTTCGACCGCCAGCCGGTCGACTATCAGAACGAAGTCCTCGGCGACCGCGACAGGCTCGTCTGCATCGAAGCCGGGCGCGCCGACGGCTGGCACAAGTACGCCGGACGCAACGGTCTTCTCATCGGCATCGACCGCTTTGGGGCGAGCGCGCCCTACGAGCGGATCGCCGAGGAGCTCGGGTTCACGCCGGAAAAGGTGGCAGCACGGGTGCGGGAGTGGCGGGGCTAACGCGGAGCGCCGCTTTAGGCTCGGGCACCTGCGCCGGAGGCGCGTAAAGAGGGTAGAGGGGATGGAGCGACGACGCCCATCATCAGGAATTGAGGGCGACCCGCGCCTCATTTCTGCCGAACAGCTCGGTTCCCGAGCGGGTCGCCCTCCATATCAGCCGGTGGCGAGCGCGAATGCGCCGCCACCGGAAACGTGGGCGTCCGCGAATGATCCGCCCCGGAGGGGCGGCAGAGAACCTCTTCCGCCCCTCCGGGGCGGACTTTCCTGCACGCCGTCTTCTTCCGGGGGCGGCGCTCCGCGCTCGCCACCGGCTACCCTCTGCCGCGCCTCCGGCGCTGATCAGGCCACACTCTCCGCGTCGAGTGGGAAGGGTCGCTGAACGCCAACAAGACGACGCCCTCGCCTAAAATTAACGCCATTGCGGCTGAAACCGAGGGCTATTTCCTCATGCCCGCTACGCGGGCGTTTGGGCAACAGACCCTGAAGCCGGGGGCTATCCCCTTGCCCGCTACGCGGTCTTCTCGAGAATATGCACGTAGATCGTGCGGCCGGTGTCGTCCTTCTCTTCGCGCTGCTCCTTGAGCGCCGCGTGCTTCGCGGTCTTGACCCAGCCGCGGAAGTCGGCCATGGAGCCTGGGTCGGTGGCGAGGACTTCGAGCGTCTCGCCCGCGGCCATGGTGTCCATCTCCTTCTTCGCCTTGATGATCGGCAGAGGGCACTTCGCTCCGCGCACGTCGAGCTGCTTCATGACGCCACCTCCATCGCTCGCCGCATGCTCGCGGCGCACTGGTTCTTGCCGAGCTCCCACTCCGCGGCCGTCTCCTCGTCGACGGTCCGCTCGCCGAGGTTGACCTGGATGATCTTCTCGTAGATCGCCGGCGGCGTCGTGAGGGCCTTCTTCATCGCCTCCACGAACTCCGCCTCGCTGCGGATCTGCAGTTCCGGTACGGTCTTGCGAAGCACGCCGAGCCGTCCGCGGACGACGCCGTCCGTATCGATCTCGGAGGTCGCCGCGTAGTGCGCGGGGAGGATCACGAGATCGTCCGGCAACTTTGAGAAACGCTCGGTGAGCGTGTGGAAGAGCATCTTCCCCCACTCCACGACGTGACCGCCGAGGTCGGGGCGACCGACGCTGTCGACGAAGAGCGTGTCGCCGCTGAGGAGGTGCTTCCTCCCGATGAGGAACGACGTCGACCCGGGCGTGTGTCCCGGCGTGGAGAGGATCTTCAACGTGACGGTGACGCCCTCCGCGCCGCCGAGCCGGATCTGCTCGCCGTCGACCGCGCCTTCGACCGCGCCGTCGACCGCGCCTTCGACCGCGCCTTCGACACCCCGGCGGCCGGCGACGAAGTACCGCGCGTCATGCCGCGGCGCGAGGGCCGGGCCTCCGCTGATGTGGTCCGCGTGTATGTGCGTGTCGAAGACGTCGACGATCTTCGCGCCGAGGCCTTCCACGAACCTCTCGTACTCGGCGATGTTGCGCGACGGATCGACGACCACCGCCTCGGCGCCGGAGCGGATCACGTAGGAGAGGCAGCCCTTCCCGCGCCGGTTCATCTGCCAGATCTCGAAACGCGACTCTTCGTCGGGATCGAGAGGCACGCGTACGCTCTGCAAGAATTCACCGTAGGCGATCATCCCGCCGGCGACGTTGCGGGCGTCGGCGCCGCGGTCGCGGAGCATCTCCGCGATCAGGTCGGAGGAATCGCCCTTCGCGCAGATCGCGTAGATCGGGCCGCGGTCGCGTGGGACCTGATCGAGCGCGGACTCGTCCTCGATGAAATCGAAGTACGCGCGATGAAACGTGTCCACTGGATCGCGTCCTTCGACCTTCCAGCGCGCGTACTCCTCGTCGTTGCGCACGTCGAGCAGGACGAAGCGCTCGCCGGAGTCGATCTTGCCGAGCAGTTCGGCGATGGAGATCGAGGTGGTCATAAGAATAAGGACACGCGGGCCCGGGACGCCTCGCCCATGAACGCCGCGACGCCTCCCAGTTCGATGTCGTCGGCCAGTTCCTTGCGGTCGACGCCCATCACGTCCATCGACATCGTGCACGCGATCCGCTTGACTCCCAGCTCGCGCGCCAGCTCCATCATCTCCTCGACCGAGGTGACGTCCTTCTCCTTCATCATCTGGCGGAGCATCTTCGCGCCGATGCCGAGGAAGTTCATCTGCGAGACGCCCATGCCGTCGGTGGACTTGGGCGTCATCATGGCGAACATCTTCTCCTTGACCGATTTCCCCTCGAACGTGCCGGCGCCTTTCTTCTTCAGGGCCGACAGGCCCCAGAAGGTGAAGAACATCGTCGTTTCCAGGCCGGCCGCGGCGGCGCCGGTGGCCAGCACCAGCGAGGCCAGGAGCTTGTCGAGGTCGCCGCTGAAGACGATGATGGCGGCCTTATCGAGCGGCGTGCGCTCGCGCAGCTCGGCCACCTCCTCGCGTAGGGCTTCGATCTGCTGAACGAGATCGGCGGTGGTCGGTTCGATCACTGAGCTCATCGGCATCCTCCTTGGGGCACCGGCGATGTCATCCTGAGCCGGCGAAACACGGCGAAGGCCCCCCTGCCGATCGCACCCGAACCGTCCGAATCGGGGGTCCTTCGCCGTCTCCCGCGGCTCAGGATGACAGCCGGTGTTGAAAGCGCTTGACTATATGCGCACGTGTTCATACAGTCAACCCTCAAAGAAACAGTTCTCTTCCAGGAAACTCAAGGTCGCTCGCGGCCGCCGGCGAGGTCGACGCTCACCGGCCGATCCAACGGCGGTCACGTCGCCCTGTGAGCGGGCGAGCGATTCCACCGCCCGGAACGTATGCTTAGCGAGGATAAGGAGGTGCGTCACGAGTCCCCCACTGGATCCGCTGTCTTCCGCCGGAGTCGGCGCACGCCCCGAGAGCTCGTCTGCCGCCTCCGAAAACGTCCGATGGGGAAAGGTCATCGACCAGACCCGCTGCATCGGCTGTCACGCCTGCAGCACGGCCTGTAAGTCGGAGAACGCCGTCCCCGTCGGCGTCAACCGCACGTACGTCAAGGCCGTCGACGTCGGCCAGTTCCCCGCCGCGCGCCGCGCCTTCCAGGTGACGCGCTGCAATCAATGCGAGCATCCGCCCTGCGTCGAAGCCTGCCCCACCGCGGCCATGCACCAGCGCAAGGACGGCATCGTCGACTTCGACAAGGACATCTGCATCGGCTGCCGGGCCTGCATCGCCGCCTGCCCCTACGACGCCATCTTCATCAACCCCGAGGACCACTCGGCAGAAAAGTGCAACTTCTGCGCGCATCGCCTGGAGGTGGGACTCGAGCCGGCGTGCGTGGTGGTCTGCCCGACCGAATCGATTCTCATCGGAAATCTCCGCGATCCGGAGTCGAAGGTCTCGAAGTACGTCAACCGCGACGTCGTCGCCGTCCGCCGGCCGGAGAAGGAGACGCTGCCGAAGCTCTTCTACAAGGGCGCGCATCAGACGACGCTCGATCCCCTCGCCGCGCGACGCCCTGAGGGCGGCGTGTTCATGTGGAGCGAGCAGAGCGGGTCGTCACCGCACGACGTCGTCTCCGGACATCCCGGCGAGGCAAACAACATGGCCGCGGCGATGCTCGCCTACGACGTGCCGCACCGCGCGCCGTGGGGACTCCCCGTCACGGCCTACGTCTGGACCAAGGCCATCTCCGCGGGCTCGTATCTGGTCGGCGCATCCCTCATGCTCCTCGGACAGCTCGATCCCGCCGGCATCTTCTGGAAGTGGACGACCCCGCTCGTCTCGGCGGTGTTCCTCGCCATCACATTCATCCTCCTCATCGGCGAGCTCGAACATCCCGAGCGCTTCTACCTGATCCTCACCCGCCCGCAGTGGAAGAGCTGGCTCGTGCGCGGAGGAATGATCCTCTCCGCGTTCGCCGCCATCCTCGGACTGCATCTGCTCTGGAGCTTCCTTGGATGGAGTCCGCCGCGCGCGATCGCGATCGCGGGACTTCTGCTGTCGATTCCCGCCGGCACATACACGGCCTGGCTCTTCGCACAAGCAAAGGCCCGCGACCTGTGGCAAAGCCCTCTGCTTCCGCCGCAGCATCTCGTGGCCTCGGTCGTCGCGGGAGCGGCCGCGCTCTTCATCGCCTCGCTCGCGATCGCTCCGGCCCATGCGCCGCTCACGGGAGCGATCCTGAGCATCGCAACGATCGTGCACCTGCTGCTCACCGCGGCCGAGGTGCTGATGCCGCATCCGACGGCACACGCGAGGCTGGCGTCGCGGGAGATGGTGCGCGGCCGGTTCCGTCTCCAGTTCACCGCCGGCGTCCTGCTGCAGGCCCTCGGTGCGGCCACGATCATGACCGGCGCCGTAGCGGCGGTCCTCGTGGCCGCGGTCCTCGTGCTGGCCGGCCTGTTCCTGTACGAGCGCGCGCACATCGGAGCCGGACAGTCCGTGCCGCTGGCTTAGGAAAGATCACGGAGAGATCATGAAGAACTACCCCGGACCGAGCGGCATCCACCTCACGTCCTTCCCGCCGCGCGAGCGTTGGGACGACTGGACGGAGCTGGACTCGCGCGCCTGGCCGCGCCGCGTCGAGCACCGCTACATGCTCGTCCCCACCACCTGTTTCAATTGCGAGTCGGCCTGCGGTCTGCTCGCCTACGTCGACCGCGATACCCTCGAGGTCCGCAAATACGAAGGCAATCCCGAGCACCCCGCCTCGCGCGGACGCAACTGCGCGAAGGGACCGGCCACGCTGAATCAGGCCAACGACCCCGATCGCATCCTGCACCCTCTGAAGCGCACCGGCACCCGGGGCGCAAATCAGTGGACGCAGGTAACCTGGGACGAGGCGCTCGACGACATCGCCGTGCGCATCCGGAAGGCGCTGACCGAGGGGCGGCCGAACGAGGTCATGTACCACGTGGGCCGTCCGGGAGAGGACGGCTACACCGAGCGCGTGCTCGCGGCGTGGGGCGTCGACGGGCACAACTCGCACACGAACATCTGCTCGTCGAGCGCGCGCGCCGGCTATCAGTTCTGGATGGGCTATGACCGCCCCAGTCCCGATCACGCGAACGCGGACGTGATCCTCTTGATCAGCGCTCACCTCGAGTCGGGCCACTACTTCAATCCGCACGCGCAGCGCATCATGGAAGGGAAGGAGCGCGGCGCGAAGCTGATCGTCTTCGACGTGCGCCTGTCCAACACCGCCACGCACGCGGATTACTGGCTCGCGCCGTGGCCGGGCTCGGAGGCCGCGATCCTGCTGTCCATCGTGCGGTTCATGCTCGCGAGCGGATACTACGATCGCGAGTTCGTGCAGCGCTGGTGGAACTGGCGCGAATACATGGCGAAAGTCCATTCGAAGCCCTACGCGACGTTCGAAGACTTCGAGGTCGCGCTCGCCGATGCGTACGCCGGCTTCACGTTCGAATACGCGGAGAAGGAATCGGGCATCTCCGCGAAGACCATCGCCGAGATCGCGAAGATCGTCGCGGGCGCGAAGACGCGTCTCTCCACCCACACCTGGCGCAGCGCCACCGCCGGAAATCTGGGAGGCTGGCAGATCTCCCGCGCCCTCTTCATGATCAACGCGCTCAGCGGCGCCATCGCCACCGAGGGTGGCGTGTTCCCGAACACCTGGAACAAGTTCGTGCCCCGGCCGATCTACATGCCCCCGCATCCGCCGCAGTGGAACGACCTGACCTGGCCGCAGGAGTTCCCGCTCGCGTGCAACGAGATGTCCTTCCTGCTGCCGCACCTTCTCCAAGACGGCCGCGGAAAGATCGACGTCTACTTCAGCCGCGTCTACAACCCCGTGTGGACGAACCCCGACGGCTTCTCCTGGATCGAGGCGCTGACGGACCACAAGAAGATCGGACTGCACGTCGCCCTCACCCCGACGTGGAACGAGAGCAGCTACTTCGCCGACTACATCCTCCCTGTCGGCATCGGCTCCGAGCGCCACGATATTCACTCTTACGAGACGCACGACGCGCAGTGGCTCGGCTTCCGCCAGCCCGTCCTTCGCGCCGCGCGGGAACGCCTCGGCGAGACGATCACCGACACGCGGCAGACGAATCCCGGCGAGGTGTGGGAGGAGAACGAATTCTGGATCGAGCTCTCCTGGCGCATCGATCCCGACGGCGCACTCGGCATCCGCAAGTTCTTCGAGTCCAAGAAAGAGCCCGGCGCGAAGCTCACGGTCGACGAGTACTACGCGTACATCTTCGAGAATTCCGTTCCGGGGCTGCGCGAAAAAGCGGCCGCCGACAGCGTGACGCCGCTCGAGTGGATGCGTCGAGCCGGATCCGTCGAGATCTCCCGCGGCGTCGGCCGGATCTTCGAAGAAGAGATCCCGGCCGCGGAGCTCGTCGACGTGAACGTCGATGCGACCGGACGCGCCTACGCGCGCTCACCGAAACCCGATCATCCGAACGTCATCCCCGTCCCTGTTCCCGATCCCGACGCCGAAGGACGCCGCCGCGTCGGCGTGCAGATCGACGGCGTCGTGCGCCGCGCCTTCCCCACGCCGAGCGGGCTGCTCGAGTTCTACTCATCGACACTCGCGGAGTGGGGCTGGCCGGAAATGGCCATCCCCGGCTACACGCGCAGCCAGGTGCATCCCGAGAGTCTGCAGCCCGGCGAGATGCCACTCATCCCGACCTTCCGCCTCCCCGTGCAGATCCACACGCGCAGCGCGAACTCCAAATGGCTCGACGAGATCGCCCACACCAATCCGCTGTGGATCCACCCCACCGACGCCGCGCGCATCGACGTGAAGAACGGCGAGCTCGTTCGCGTCGAGACCCGCATCGGACACTTCGTCGTCAAAGCGTGGGTGACCGAGGGGATCCGGCCGGGGGTCGTGGCGTGCAGCCATCACATGGGGCGGTGGAAGACCGCCGACAACGGGCAGCGCCAGATGATGGCCACGGTGAAGCTCGATCATCAGGGCAGCGGATGGACGCTGCAGCGCGAGCGCGGCGTGGAGCCGTACGAGTCTTCGGATCCCGACACGAAGAGGATCTGGTGGACCGACGCCGGCGTGCACCAGAACCTCACCTTCCCCGTGCAGCCCGACCCGATCTCGGGCATGCACTGCTGGCATCAGGCGGTGCGCATCCGCAAGGCCGGCCCGGACGACAAGTACGGCGACATCTCCGTCGATGTTGCGAAGTCGCGGGCTGCCTATGAAGAATGGATGGCGAAGACGCGACCGGCGCGTACGCACTCACCGGACGGGACGCGCCGCCCGTACTGGATGCTGCGCCCCTTGAAGCCAGCCCGCGAGGTGTACAAACTGCCGGGATGAGCGTTGCCTGTGACCCGTGGCCCGTGACCCGTGACCCGTGGCCCGTGACCCGTGACCCGTGGCCCGTGACCCGGGCAGCATGGCCTGGGCAACAGGCCTGGATAGCCAAAGGCGCGCGCAGTTGCCCGGCGCGGCGCGCGAAGGTGTCCGCCGTGGCGCGCGAAGGCGCGCCGTCCAATCTAGCCCCGCGCTCTGCGCGGGGTTCTCGGGGGCCGACAGAATTGCGACCGCGAAGGCGGTCGCTACAACACGGCATTGGAGCGACCGCCTTCGCGGCCGCACAGACGAACATCCGCGAACCCCGGGCAAAGCTCGGGGCCAGATTGGACGGGGCGCCTTCGCGCGCCACACCTGCGCCGCAAGCCCGGACATCCCTGGCAACGGGTCACGGGCAACGGGCAACGATCGAGGACACGGCACATGTCTGACCGCGTGCGCAGCGACATCCTCGCCGGCCTCACCGTCGCGCTGGTCGGCCTTCCCCAGTGCCTCGCGTACGCGCTCATGTCGGGACTCCCTCCGGCGTACGGACTCTCCACCGCCGCCGTCGCCGGCCTCGTCGCCGCGCTCCTCGGCCGCAGTGCGCAGGTCGTCACCGGCCCGACCAACACGACCGGCCTCCTGATCCTCGGCGCGCTCCTCCCCTATCTCGCCGCCAACGGGCTCCTGCGCGAGAACGCCGTCGGCGTCCTCGCGACCCTCACCCTGCTCGCAGGCGCCATCCGCATCGTCACCGCCCTCGCCGGCGGCGCGCATCTCATCCGCCTCATCCCCGAGTCGGTCCTGGTCGGCTTCACCTCGGGCGTCGCGATTCTCATCGGAGTCATGCAGCTCGACGAGGCGATCGGCATCCGTCCCACGCACGCCACCGGCTTCCTCTCCCAGTTCGGCGAAGTTTTTGCGCACATCCGCGAGGTGCACTGGGCCGCCATCGCCGTGACGATCGCGACGGCCGCCCTCGTCGAGAGCGGCCGGCGCTGGTCCCCGCGCATTCCGGTCGCCCTCTTCGCCGTCCTCGGCGCGATGGCGATCGCCTGGGCGTTCTCACTCGACCAGCACAGCGGCCTCCCCCTCGTGCGCGACCGTCACGCGGTGACCAGCGGCTGGCCGCCCATCGCACTCCCTCTCTTCGACGCCGGCCTCCTGCAGGCGCTCTTCATTCCGGCGATGGCGATCGTGCTCCTCGGCACGATGGAGCTCGCCGTCAGCGCGCGCGCCGGCGGCGAGCGTCCCGACATGCGCCGCGAGATCCTCGCGCAGGGCTGGGCCAGCGTCGCCGGTGCGTTCGCCGGCGCGTTCCCCGCCTCGGCAAGTCTCGGACGCTCCGCGCTCCTGAAGATCAGCGGAGCGAAGACGCGACTCGCGGCCGCGGCCGCGGCGATCTTCACCGGCATCGTCCTCCTCGCCGGCGGCAGTCTCGCCGGCTGGATCCCGCAGGCCAGCCTCGCCGGCGTGCTCCTCGTGATCGCCGCGCGCATGATCGACTGGCACGGCATGCAGCGCATGTGGAAGTCGTCGCGCGAGACCCGCCTCCTGCTCGTGCTGACCTTCGCCGCCACGCTCCTGCTCCCGCTGCAGTGGGCCATCCTCCTCGGTACGGGAACGGCGCTCATCATCCACATCGCGAACACCTCCGCGCCGCGGCTCTTCGTGCTGCGCCGCGACGGCGACGCGCTCCTGGCCCTCGGCCCCGAGGAGACCGCGGAAGTCGTCGTCGTCGTCGTGAGCGGGAACTTCCACTACGCCGCCGTCGCGCCGTTCGTGGAGAGGATGGAGACCATCGCGCCGCGCGCCACCCGCGTCCTCGTGCTCGACCTCTCCCACGCCTACGAGATCCGCTTCGCCGCCCTGCGGGCCATGGAACAGATCAACGAAGTGATGGCCCACGACGGTGGCGAGTTGTGGCTCGCGGGCGTGGACGAGACCACCGCCCTCCTGCTCGAACGGTCAGGAAGCACGCTGCGCTGGGTGGCGGAGACACCGGAGCCGGCGTTGAGCGTGCGAAAGTGCCTGGTGGAGGTGGACGAACACCGGGGCGCTCCGGTTAGTGAGGCAGACGCCGCGCCATAGCTTGGCGAGGGGAAGAACCAGTGAGCCACGAGTACCGCGAATGGTGCTGCGTATGCCTGTGCCTCACTTGGACATACGAATTGCCATTCTGGAGGTACGCCAACGCGCACGGCAGCATAGATGGGCAACATCGACGCAAACAAGATCACTGGAAACACGAAGAGGAACATCGCAACTCGCCGGCCGCGGCTGAACAGATAGGCCGTTGCGAAGATCCCAGCGACCGCCAACGCGGCTCCGAGATTCGCACCCCAGATCCTGAGCATGTCAAGGTCGGCGACATCGGCACCAAAGTAGAGCCATTCGCGTACGGCCTGCCCCGCGGGCGCGTGATAATTTGGCAGCAGTTGCGGAATGGTAAACTCGCCGCACTTCAGCAACACAAGGTGAGGACGCATTTGGCTGGCAACCCAATTCCGGGAAAGGACGAGATCGAGAACGCCTTCAGTGGAAGGTACGAGCGACTTAGCGTCCTTGCACAGCAGGGGGGGCAGGGAACTGTCTTCCGAGCCCTCGCGAGTGACGGTACGGACGTGGCTCTGAAGGTCTACAACGCCGATCAGGTCGAGGAGCGGACTGTCCGAGAAGTAGAGGCGCTTCGGAGACTCACCGGACCGACGGTTATCCGCCTGCACGACGCGGGACCGCTGGACGTGGCCGGTGAGACGTACAGGTTTCTCGCGACAACCTTCGTGGAAGGCGAGTCATTGTCAGATCTGATAGCACGTGGTCCGAGCACTCCGGAACTTGCCGCGTGCATCGGTGCCGACATCGCGCAAGCTCTGGACGAGCTCTGGTCGCTCCGCATCGTGCACCGCGACGTCAAACCGGCGAATATTCTGGTTCAACCGAACGGGCACGCGGTCCTCCTCGATCTAGGGGTGGCGCGTCATCTTGACCAGAAGACTCTGACCGTAACTGGCTACACGTTTGGCACGATTGGCTATTTCTCACCGGAGCACATTGGTGGCCGGACACTAAGTTGCAAGGCAGATGTGTTTGCACTCGGGATCGCGCTGCAGGAGTGTCTCCTCGGACGGCATCCCACGCGGGGGCAGCAGAAGTTGCTGGCCGGCGGCGGCCCGTCAACGTCGACCATCCTTCCCAACCTCGATCATCGCCTGGTGAACGTGATCGATCGGATGGTGGCTCGCCAACCGTTCGACCGGCCGACCCCGAAAGCGGCCGCCGATGAGTTCAACAGGTTTCTGAGAGGTTAGGGATGGAATTCTTTACGCCTGGACTCTACAACCGGATGATTCAGAAAGGCATACCTCATATCGAAGGGACCGTCGTTCTCGCGGCGGCAAAGCCTCTCGACATGCTGGTGGGCAAGAATCTAGACAGGGTTACGTATTACCAGCGTCGCCTTCTCGACCCGCAGTTGTATCTGTACTCACTCGACGCCGCGTTGTGCACTAAGAAGTGCACGAATCTCATGACGTATCCGTGGTTCGACGCCGGTGATCTCGCGAAGAACCGAACCACGAGCGTGCGGGGCATGCAGAAGTGGATACAGAGAGCGCGAGGGATGGTTCACGAGAAGTGGCCAACGGAGCTTCCGACCGGCGACGAACGGACTGAGGCAATCCGAGCAGCACTTGCGACACAAGACGCTGTCGGGTGTGAAGCCCTCATCATTCCGACGCCACTCACGATGGACCTCAACAGCAATTTGGCGGTGGAGCTCGAGTGGCTGGATGAAGGTTTAGCGATCGGACGCACAGAGTTCAACCGCCCCCTGATGGCCTCGATTGCCATCTCTGATCGTGCTCTCCGAGACATTGATCCCTACGAAAATCGTTTGCTGGACACGTTTCTCGATCAGTTCACTGCGCGCGAGCCTCATGGCGTCTACATCGTGATCGAGGCTTCGGGCGAGTCCGGTTACTACTGGACGAGCCAAAGCACCGTTGGTGCCTTGTTGCGGTTGGTAGATGGCCTTAAACGGGGCGGCGTTTCGCGCGTTGTCGTTAACTATGCAACGGTCGCTGGCCTGCTCGCCTTTGCGGTCGGAGCTGACACTTGGTGCACAGGATGGTATCAGAGTGAGCGTCGCCTGAAATTGGATGACTTCATCGACAAGCCGGCCGACCCGATTTCCTCCTATCCGGCCTACTACTCGCATCGGCTAGCGGGCGAGATCCACATGCGCGATGACTTCGATCGATTGATGGTCGAGGAAGGCCTCTACGACGAATTCGCTGACGACACTATGTACAGCGGCCCGCTGCTCGAGGCTGTCCGGAAGGGCCTTGGATCAGCGAGCGTCTACGAATGGCAGTTCGAGAAAAGCAGGGTTACGTTTGCAAAGGCGCATTTCGCGTCCGTTATGGCACGCGAGTCGGCAGCACTCGCGTCTCTCGCTGGCGATGAGCGACTGCGCTACGCCGATCTTTGGCTTCGTGACGCTCTCACGCTCGCCGTTCGGTTGAACTCCGTCGACCACCTTCACTCTCGAACCGAGATTCGGCACCAGCGGAGTTGGCGGCGCGCCTTCGACCTATTCGTGGACAGGCGCGGTTAGAGCCGGAGAGCGCCGGTTTTCGCGAGTAGCCAAACCCACTGGCGCGGATCTTCCGGCGTCGTGCTGCCAGGTTCGACAACTACTTCGACATCGCTGGGCGAGACAGCGACGAGGCCTATGCCAGCTTCTTCGCACGCATCCGGGATTGTAGGATTTCGGTCGACGACTGATTCCGGCAGAGCGATGAACGATTGATTCGAAAAGGTGAGGTAGTTCTTCGCTTGTTGGAGCGCCTCTCGCCAACGCGTCAACTTTGCTTCAACCGCGACGACTTCGAACCTCGAGGAGAAATTGGATACGAGGGTATACGTTCCGGAGTCGTCCCGCTGCACGACGCCCCGCCTGATCAGCCGTCTGAGCGCCGGCGAGACGCGGTCCTCGAGCGTGAACAACTTGCGCGTCAACATCGGTTCGCGCATGGCTCCACTGCGCATCAGCTCCCCTACGATCCAGCTCTCGAACGCCGTCAAGCTCACGGTCTGGGCGCCGGCAGTCTTGCGAATCTCCCGAACGATCACGAGATCGGGAATGCAGCTGCCGAGTTGAACTTCCGAAAAAACAAGGAGTTCGGCGTGCTCGGGACCGAAAACTCCGCTCGCGCTCGAATAGGCCTTGAGGACATCGAGGAGCTTTGACTCCAACGGAAACTCGAGGTCCACCGGTCGCACCATGCGGCAGATTGTATCCGACCTGAGCGCCGCCTATCGGCCACGGCGCAGGTTGCCGTATTGGTCCCGCGTCAGCCGAGCGGCTTCGAAAGCTCTGCCGGGCCGAGGTGACCATGTCAGCTGGTAGTCGCGGGAGCGCGGCCCGCCACGCGGTGTTGGGGAAGCCTAGTCCCTCAAATCGCCCCTTGGCGCGATCGAGGTCATGTTCATGAGGTCGCTCGAGGATTCGACGCCGCCCTGTCAAGCAGGACGGCGCGATAGAGCAGCGCTTGCGACAAGCCGTCGGGCCGGACCACGCCTTCGTTTTCACCCTTCGGTGGCGGTTCAGCGATCCTTCAGGACCTGCGCGTCGAGGATCTGATCTGAATCTAGTAGTCCTCCCCATTGACCCCCACTCCCGGAGCCCCTCGAGAACCCCGTGGGGTGATACTTGGTTAGACCTTCGATCTTCTCTCCGCGATCGTGAACCCTACCATGGGTAGATCGCGAGCCCGAGAGTTTCCAGTCCGAGGAGACTTCTTGGCCGAATTGCTCCCTCGGAAAGAGACTCCGCGGCGAATCCGGCGAGCCGAAGGAACCTCGGTGGTGCTATGGCACGAGAACTTGGCATCGACTTCACAGGTGCTCTTCACCAAGTGACCTCCCGCGGCAATGAGCGCCGCCCATCTTCCGGTCTTCCGCACCAAGCAGCACGCGAGACGTTCCCTCGCTTCGTCGGCGAAGCGGTCGCGCCCGCCGGTTGCAGGGAGATCTCGTAAGATGCTGATGACGAACCACTTCCATCTGGTCATTCAGACGAAGGAGGGAAACCTCTCGCGCGGAATGGAGTCGCTGAACGGCACCTCGTTGGAGACCGAGTTAGAATCCTGCTTGCCGACAGCGAGGGTGTCGCCGCGTTACGGCGAAGGGGCTCAAGGATGGCAGCACCGCGACCAGACGTGCACGACTCGTCCCAGCTGGTCAGAATCGAAAACGTTCATCGCGGTTTCTTCTATCAGCACCTATACGCCGTCGGATGTCTCCTGCTCGGCGCGGCCGCCGGCGTAGAGGACATACTCATTGAAACGGATGAGGACATCGAACTCCATACGGCGCAAGAGCGCTGGTACGTCCAGGTTAAGACACGTGAAAAGCCTCTCATCCCGAGTGACGTTGCCGACACGCTAAGGCGGTTTGACAGTCTTCGCGACCTTCACCGTTCCGGAGCTCGGCATCGTGACTCGCGGTTTGCGATCGTCGCAAACGTGGAGCCGTCCGCCGCCCTCGGGGAAGCGTTGCCTGATCACGTTGTACTGATTACCCCGAACCGACAGCCGCCAGAGAGAGGGTTGTTCCCTCCGGCCACTAGCGACGTACCCTCCGCGTTGGCGAAGCTATCTGAGACCTCGAGAACGGTTCCATTCTCACGCCTGACGGGCGAAACCCTAACCCTCAAATTGGCCGCATTGGTTCAGTTGGCGGCGAGCGGAGCGGCCCCCTTCACAGAACATCGGTTCAGAATCGCCGACATGCCTGGGCTCTTCGAGCAAATAACCATTCAGCTCCAAGATTTTCCGCCACCAGATCCCCTGTATGAGCCACAGCAGAACGAGCCCGCGTTTGCTCCTGATCGATTGGTACGAATCATAACTGCGATCTCCGGGGGCGGGAAGTCGGCTTGGGCGGCGCAAGTGGCTCTGACGATTCCGACTCCCGTACTTTATCTAGACATTGGCGACACGCCGGCCGGCACCGTCGCGCCAACACTCGCGCGCGAATTTGCGGCGAACCTCGCAAGGCTCGGTAGAGACACAACCACGGCGGTACTCCCGGGTCACTCCGGGCTCGATTCGCTCCGAATTTTGGATGTAATCACTCGAGAGCACGGAGCGACGGTTGTGATATTCATCGACAACGCGCATCGTGTAGGCTTGGACGAGATTCGTGCAATCGTAACCGCACTGCCAAATCAGCACCTCATCCTGCTCGGCCGCCCCTCGGAGGGACTCAACGCGTTGGCGACATTGCTCCATGTCATCGTCGAGTCGCTACAAGGTTGGGCGCTGACGAGCATCGCGAAACTCTTTGGATATTACGGAGTCCCAATCGATCTACCCGCTGCAGACAGAGTTCATGCGCTCACCGGTGGTACACCGCTGTACGTTCGTCAGGCGGCGGAACTCACAAGGACTCACTTCGAGGGTGACGCGAATGCATTCTGCTCTTCGCTTGCGTCAGGGACACACACCGTCACAACAGCTCAAGAGGCTATCTTACGGAATACAGTTGCGACCCTCGACGACAACGGCCGTTTCGTTCTGGCTGCCGCGAGCGTAGCCGACGTTCCGTTGAGTCGCGACGAAATCATCCGGGTCGTTAGCCCATTAATTGCCGACCAGCGTGGTATCGCGGCCGGCATTCGATCGGCCACGGATCTCGGCGTACTCATGGGAACCGCCGGAGGGGCGGTCGCGCTGCACGACGCCTTCCGAGTGGTCGCCACCGACATATTCAACGCGTGTGATCCAGCGTTGCAGACACAGGTGCGGCACAGGCTTCGTGAAGTTCTGTTCCTATCGCTAGGTGAGCATGGCGACGTACGGCGGATTTCACTTCTGTTACGAACCTTGGGATCCTTGGGTGAAACGGACGTATTGCTCGACGCGATCACAAGCGAGTTCTTTCACGAATTTGGGCTCTCCACAGAGTTGGAGCACCTCATCATCGATGCGCTTCGCATACCGAGCGTCTCGGCCACGGATCGGTTCTGGGCTCTCGATAAGCTGGCATTCTGGAGGCTCCAAGACGGTGACATCACCGGCGCCGAAGCGTTTGTGGCCGACATGGCGAAAGAGCACGAAGAGCTGAGTGCCGACAGAAGCGCCGCGGCGGCGCTCTATACAAAGAACATGCTGCTCGCTGCGCGGCGTGGCGGACGAAAGGCTAGTCAGGTTCTGTTTCGGAAGGCACTCCAGCTTGCTGGCCAAGACCTTCTGATACGGCGTATTGTCCGCTACAACTACGCTGTTGCATTGTATTGGCAAGGCCGGCTCGAAGATGCGGCGAAGTATGCACGAGAGCTTGCCAATGAATACCTCGAGGTACTGGGTCTGGGATGGGGTCACATCGTGGCTGTGAACCCAGATGCGATTGCAGCACGTCTGGGACCGCTCGACAGTGTCAAACAAGAGACGCTTAAACACCTAGCCGACTGTCTCGAGCTGTTTGCGCGATCGGCATCCGGTATCGACGCCACTCTTGCACGGGTCAATGCAGTCAAGTTGTACTCTATGGCGTGGGCGGCAGCGTCAGTTGTCCGTGTCGGAATGGACGCGGTCGATGATCTCCTGCGAACTACGGATCCCCCCACGGCGCGGGCATTCATCGAGCGCACGCTCCTGCCAGCGCTCAACCACTTCCGCCTCCTCAATCATGTGGTCAGTGTCCGAGCACAGTATGCCGTGGTGCTGGCCTATTGCGGCGACGTCACTGCGGCATCTGTCGAACTTGAGGCAGTCCGTCCGATTGTGGCGGCTTTGTCTGAGCACGCACGAAACGAGTTTGAGAAGCAGGCGCGACTCGTGGCCGCGATCATTCGCGAACAGGTACCCGGTCGGGTTCCGTCGGACCACGACGCCTCATAAAGACTCTGCCAATTCCCTGGAATCACTCAACAAAGAAGTCGTGGCTATGTCGTGATACAGGGGATGGCGGTGCTATCGCATCTCCCTACCGGACCACTCGCTATTCTGGGACGTCCTGATCGAGCCGACGATCGAAAACGCGGACATCGTGCGGCGCGGTGGCGATATGGGCTCGTTCGAGAGCCACCGAAAGGATGCGGCTCTCTGCACACGCTCAACCCCGGCCCCGCCTTCGATGCAGCGCCTGAAGGGGTCGGCGCCATGCGCCTCACAGCAGCGCTCGCTGCTTGAACGAGAGGAATGAGCTCGCCGTGACGATGAGGTGATCGAGGACCTCGACGCCAAGCGCCTGGCCGATTTCGATGAGTTTGCTCGTGAAGGCGAGGTCCTGGGGCGACGGTGAAGGGTCGCCCGAGGGGTGGTTGTGGAAGAGGATGACTGCGGCGGCGTGATCGCTCAGTGCGTGACGGAAAACGTCGCGGGGCGATACGGTCGCCGACTTCAACGTTCCGACGAAGATCTCCCGCTCGCTGAGGATGCGGTGGCGGGCGTCGAGGAAGATGCCGCCGAAGGCCTCCTGGACGCGGTGGCCGTAGGCGGCCATCAATCGACGGGCGACCATGGCCGGGTCGCGGACCGGTTCGGATGTTGTGGTGGACTGCGCGGCGATGCGTCTTCCCAGTTCCAGGGCGGCGCCGATGCGCGCCACGCGCGATGCGCCAAGGCTCCCAACGGGCTTGCCGGGAATCCACTCCTGTCGCGCCAGCGCCAGGAGGCCGTCCGCGACCAGCTCGCGCCCGATGTCGAGCGAGCTCTTTCCGCGCCGGCCAGGCTCGATGAGCAGGGCGATCAACTCCGCGTCCGACAGCGCGACCGCGCCGCCGCGCGCCATCCGCTCGCGGGGGCGTTCGTCGACGGGCAGGTCGGCGATGCTGAGGTGATCACTCACCTGCCGAGGTTCCCTCGGACCTGGGCGCGGCGCAAGAGATGGCCTGCCATTCCGTGCCGTGCTGACGGCAGGGAGTGGCGTTCGGCCAGATTCTCCACCGCCGGTCCACGGTGAGTAGACGTGGCCCTACGTTGTAAACTGCGCTCAGCAATGGCGACCCGGAACGCGCGAGTCCTCCCCCCGGCTGCGCTGGTGGCGCTCGACCCCGTGCAAGTCATGGGCGGCCTCAACCAATTCGAGAGGCGGCACGCACCGGAGCACCTCTATGCCTGCGGCGATGTCTCCCTCCTGGAGGCCACCGCGCGCGTCGCCGTCGTCGGCTCCCGGAACGCATCGCTGCCGGGCCGCAAGCGTGTCGCGAGGCTCGTCCGCGCACTGGTCGAACGGGAGGTCGTCATTGTCAGTGGCCTCGCTGCGGGAATCGACACCGCCGCGCACGAAGAGACGCTGCAGCTTGGTGGTCGCACGATCGCGGTTCTCGGGACGCCGCTGGATGAGGCGCATCCCGCTTCGAACGCGCTCCTGCAACGCCGGCTCATGGAGGAACAGCTCGTTGTTACCCAGTTCCCGCCGGGCCATCCGACGCTTCGTTCGAACTTTCCGCGCCGCAATCGGACGATGGCGCTCCTCTGCCATGCCTCCGTGATCGTCGAGGCGGGCGAATCGAGCGGGACGCTCTCGCAGGGATGGGAAGCGCTGCGGCTGAACCGTCCCCTCTTCATCCTCAAGTCCGTCTTCGAGAACGCCCAGCTCAGCTGGCCCCAGGAGATGCTCGAGTACGGCGCCCAAGTGCTGGAGGACGTCGAGCAGATTCTGGAGGCTCTGCCGCTCGGGCTTCCGCCGCTGGAAGAAGTTGCTTTCTGAGATCCGGTTCGGCTCCTTCCTCGTCTACGCACCGCGCGGGACGAGTGAGGTGTCCCGCAAGGCGCAGCAATTCGTGCGCGCGCTCAAGGAAGAACGGCCGATCGGCACTCCTCGGCAGTCGCCGTCGGACTATGCGGCGCATCGCCTCACAGAAGAGATCGCGGCTTCCCTGCTGCGAGACTTCTTCCTCGAGAGGCCACTCCTGGTGCCCGTTCCACGCAGCAGCCGCTCCGTGGAAGGGGGCATCTGGCCCGCGTTCAACATTGCCGCGGCCCTCGTCCGACACGGGATCGGAGCAGCCGTTCTCACCTGTCTGACGAGGGTGCATGCGGTTCCAAAGTCGGCCTTCGCCACCGCCGGGACGCGTCCGAAGCCGAACGACCACTACGAGTCGATTGGAGGGAGGAGCATGGTCACGGACCGCCCGTCGCTCTGCCTGATCGACGACGTGATTACCAAAGGGGCAACACTCCTCGGCGCCGCAAGCCGCCTTCAAGAGACATTTCCACAAGCAACCATATCGGCGTTTGCGCTGGTGCGAACGTTGGGATTCGTGGACGACATCGAGAGCATCGTAGACCCCTCTGTCGGAACGATCACCCTGCGCGGCGGCGAAGCGGTTCGTGACCCGTAAGGGTCGGCGTCAGCTCGTCAGCTCGCCGACGATCGCGTCGAGGAGTTTCGCGGCGGTGGCGCGGGAGGTGGCAAGCTGCGTTTCCAACTCGTCCACGAGTGCCATCAATTGATCCACTTTGGCGACGATTCGGCGTTGTTCGGCGAGGGGCGGCAAAGGAATCTCACATTCCGAGATATGGCCTTGGTTGATCTTCCAGATTCCAGAAGTAGTCTTTGCGAGGCTCTCCAAAGTGGATCTAGTCACTGGGCTGTTCCAAGCGATGACAAAGTATTCAGGATCAATCCTGTCGACTGGAAGTGGCACATGAATGAAGAGATCAGGGAAGAGGACGTTCGGCCGCCAGGATCGAACCATTCCTGCTACGCCTACACGTTCCTTGCTGCCATTTCCCCTCATTATGAAGATGTCGCCGTGCTTGACGAGGTAGGGCTGTGCACGCTCCGCACTGAGAGCGATCGGCTTACCAAAGTTGCAGTCGATCGTTGAGCCCTTCATCGCTGACAACGGGAGACAGACAAACTCCGTTGGGGCTTGAGTAGTCACCAAAGAAAGCCCGTTCTTCAGGTTCTTTCGCCCTACTAGCCTCTCCATCGAGACCACCGCTGCCTTCTCACCGTTGCACTCTTCAGGCACGAGCCTCATCTCGACGGCGAGAGTGAGGATGGCCTTGCGGAGGTCGGCGGGGGGGATGGTGTAGGACTTGTGGAAGAGGAAGGTGAGGTTGGCCGGGGTGGGCGCGTCGGCGAAGCGGGACAGCGAGGCGCGGGCGAGCGAGGCGTGGCGCGTCTCGCGCTCCTTTTGCTGCGCCTCCAGCCGGTCACACAACGCCATCAACTCATCTACCTTCGCCACGATCCGCTTCTGTTCGGCGAGGGGTGGAACCATCACCTCCAGCTGCTCCATCTTTTCCTTCGTCATGTGGAGCATGGAAACCCCATGACCGGCCCTCTTGATCTCCTGTGTCTTGTTCTGGAGAAACCAATAGAGATAGCGCTTTGCAACGTCGGCGACGCTATGTAGATCAAACTTCCAGATATGGTAGTGATAGATCACTTTGGGCCCCGTCCAGATGAAGGGACCAAAAGAAGCGGACCATGCGAAGATCAGGTCCCCTTTGTCGCAATACTTGTCAGGCTCCAACTGGAGATCGGAGTAATACCAATGCTTTGAAGTGAAGAGATTGCCTACGCGCAAGACTGGCGTGCCTGCGGCGATCAACTCGTCTTTTGCGTAGGCCCGCCCATTCAGCACGGTAACAAGGTCCGCCAGGGTCGCCTTTGCCCAGCCTCCGGGCAGGGACGTTGCCGACCCTTCCCTCTTGGCCCTGAGCGATTTCGCTCTCACCACGCGACCGGCTTTCGCCTTCTTTGCTGCAATTCTCTCAAGCTGCTTGGCAGCTGGCTCCTCGTCGCCATCCTGCGGGACAATTCTTCCCTGAATGGCGAGTTCCCAGACCAACTCGCGTATTTTGGTCACATCGTTCGCTGCTTCAGCGAATACTTCGAACTTGGCGAAGAACTCGTCAGGCGTCATGCGTCGCTTCCGGCGGTCGCCAGCAGCGCCGTCTCGAGCTCGTGCTTCAAAGCCGCTCGCGTCTCGGCTATCTGCGCGAGCAGCTTCTCGTACTCGGGAAGCAAGTGGTCGACGTCACCCGGACCCTCATCCGGATTGTTCGGATTCTTGAGATCGAGGTTGTAGTTGCCGGCCTTGATCTCGTCGACCGACACGCGCCAGGCTTGGTCGCTTTCCACTCGTGCGGCGAAGCCGTCCCTCTCCGAGCCCCACCATGCCTTCTCCACCTCGAACTCCTCGATCCGGATCGGCTTCCCCTTGTTGTAGCTCTTCGCGCCCGGCGGATAGGGATGCTCGTAGTACCAGACCGTCGTCGTCGGTGCGCCTTTCGTGAAGAAGAGGAGGTTCGTGCGGATGCCGGTGTAGGGGTTGAACACGCCGTTCGGCAGGCGCACGATCGTGTGGAGGTTGCAGTCGCGCAGCAGCGCTTCTTTGATGCGCGTCTTGACGCCCTCGCCGAAAAGCGTGCCGTCGGGCAGGACGAGGCCCGCGCGGCCGCCCGCCTTGAGGAGCTTCATCAGCAGGACGAGGAAGAGGTCGGCCGTCTCGCGGGTGCGGAACTCCGCGGGGAAGTTCGCCTCGATGCCGTCTTCCTCCATCCCGCCGAATGGTGGATTGGTGACGATGACGTTCACCCTCTCCTTCGGCGTCCAGTCGCGCAGCGGTCGGGCCAGCGTGTTGTCGTGCCGCACGCTCGACGGCACGTCGATGCCGTGCAGCATCAGGTTGGTCATGCAGAGGATGTGCGGCAGGTGCTTCTTCTCGATCCCGGCGAAGCTGGTCTGGATCGTCTCTTCGTCAGCTTCCGTCCTGGCCTGGCTCCGCAGATGCTCGATGGCGCTGACGAGGAAGCCGCCCGTCCCGCAAGCCGGATCGAGGATCGACTCGCCGAGGCGGGGGTTGACCTGATCGACGATGAACTGCGTCACGGCGCGCGGGGTGTAGAACTCCCCCGCATTGCCGGCGGATTGCAGGTCTTTGAGCAGCTTCTCGTAGATGTCGCCGAACATGTGGCGGTCATCCGAGGCGTTGAAGTCGATGCCGTTGATCTTATTGATCACCTGGCGCATCAACGTGCCGTTCTTCATGAAGTTGTTGGCATCCTCGAACGCCATCCGGATCAGGCCGGCGATCTTGTCCTCGCCGCCGCGCAGCGCCTTCAGCTTCGGCAGCAGCGTGTTGTCGACGAAGTCGCGGAGGCCGTCGCCCGTGATCCCCTCGTCATCCGCGGCCCAGTTCCGCCAGCGCAAGTGCGCGGGCAGCGGTGACTTGTAGTTGCCGCGGATGGTCTCCAACTCGGTCTCCCGGTCGTCGAAGATCTTGAGGAAGAACATCCAGCCGAGCTGCTCCAGCCGTTGCGCGTCGCCGTACGTGCCGGCGTCCTTGCGCATGATGTCCTGGATGGTCTTGACGACGTTGGAGACGTTGGATGCAGTGCGTAGCGACATGGATCAGGCGACCTCGTGGTACAGGTGGGATTCCAGTTCGCGTATGGCGGAGAGGTAGGCGTCTTTGCCTCCGAAGAGGCGTACGATCTCGACGGGCGTGCCGAGGTCGGTGAGGGGATCGACCTTGAGGATGTCGAGTGATTCCACGCTGCTGATGCCCCCCTCGGCATACTTGTCGAGCAGCGCCTGCAGGACCGCACGTGCGCGCTCACCGTACTTGCCGAAGACGTTCCGCTTGTTGACGCGGTCCGCACGCTCGCGGCGCGTGAGCGGCGGCTGGTCGAAGGCGACGTGGCAGACCAGATCGAACGCGTCGTACCCCCGCCCCACTTCCTCGGCCAGCTCCTCGAGGAAGACGCCCTGCGAGAGCAGTTCGTCGACGACGGCCTGCTTGCGCTCGGCGCCCTTCCAGACGGTGAGGAACGCGTCGAGCGAGCGCCAGTTCTTCTTGACGGTTTTGCGGGTGTAGTCGCGGAGAGACTCGGTGATGAGGTTGCCGTCGGCGTCGAGATACTGCACGCGTTCCGTGGCCACCACGACCGCGACGTCGTCAACGTAGTAGCGGGTGGCCCCGGAAGTTGGCTGATCGGGATCGAGCGGTCCGCCGACGTAGGGTGGCGGCGCATCCTCGCCGATCTCCTGCTCCGGCTCGACATCGTCGGGCGGCACGATCGGGTCTGAGTCGGAGGGCTCGTAGATCTGGACCGGATCGCCGTCGAAGTCCGGATCGGCGAAGAGCGCGGTGGCGCGCTTGAAGTCCATGATCGTGAAGTAGAGCTTGTCGTAGTCCTCGTTGATGCGGGTGCCGCGTCCGATGATCTGCTTGAACTCGGTCATGGAGTTGATCCGCTTGTCGAGAACGATGAGGTGGCAGGTCTGGGCGTCGACTCCCGTCGACATGAGCTGCGAGGTCGTGGCGATGACCGGGTAGACCGACTCAGGGTCGATGAAGTTGTCGAGTTGCGCCTTCCCCTCTTCGTTGTCGCCGGTGATGCGCATGACGTATTTGCTGTTGGCGGCGGCGAGGTCGGCGTTCTCGTTGACGAGCGCTTCGCGCATCCGCTCGGCGTGCGGAACGTTTTCGCAAAAGACGATGGTCTTGGCGAAACGGTTCGTCGAGCGGAGGAACTCGGTGATCTTCTTCGCCACGAGCTCGGTGCGCTGCTTCAGGATCAGGAGCTTGTCGTAGTCGAGCTGGTTGTACTCACGATCCTCGATCTCCTGCCCGTACCGGTCGGTCTGCCCGAGCTCGGGGCGCCAGCCATCGAGATCCTTGTCCAGTCCGATGCGGATGACCTTGTAGGGCGCGAGGAAGCCGTCCGAGATGCCCTGCTTGAGCGAATAGGTGTAGAGCGGATCGCCGAAGTAGTCGATGTTGGAGACGTCTCTGGTCTCCTTCGGCGTCGCCGTCATGCCGATCTGCGTGGCCGACGAAAAGTACTCGAGCACCTGCCGCCAGGTGGCATCGGCGGCGGCGCTCCCGCGGTGACACTCGTCGACGACGACGAGGTCGAAGAAGTCGGGCGAGAACTGCTTGTAGATGTTCTGGTCTTCATCCGTTCCGGTGACGGCCTGGTAGAGCGAGAGATAGATCTCGAATGCCTTATCGGCCGTGCGGTTCTTGATCTTCGTCAGCGCTTTCCCGAACGGTTTGAAGTCGTTGGTCTTGGTCTGGTCAGCGAGGATGTTCCGGTCGACGAGGAAGAGGATCCGTTTCTTCGCTCCCGACTTCCAGAGGCGCCAGATGATCTGGAACGCGGTGTAGGTCTTGCCGGTGCCGGTGGCCATGACCAGCAGGATGCGATTCTGACCGCCGGCGATCGCTTCGACGGTGCGATTGATCGCCACCTGCTGGTAGTAGCGCGGCGCCTTGCCCGAGCCGTCGTCGTAGTAATCCTGCGTGGCGATCGCTTCCTGGCGGTCGGTGTAGCCTTTTGCTTTGCGGTAGCGCTCCCAGAGCTCTTCCGGCGTAGGGAACTCGTCGAGCGGAAACTCTCTCTCCACCACTCCGCCCGTCGCGAGCCGGTCGTGCTCGAGGAAGGCATCGCCGTTCGAGCTGAAGGCAAACGGGACGTCGAGCGTTTCGGCGTAGTCGAGCGCCTGCTGCATCCCCGCGCCGACGGTGTGGTTGTTGTCCTTCGCCTCGACCACCGCGAGCGGGAGGTTCGGCTTGAAGAAGAGGATGTAGTCGGCCTTCTTCGCCTTTCCGCGCGAGGTCAACTTCCCGCGGACGATGACCCGCCCCTTGGTGAAGTAGCGCTCCTCGAGCACCTGGGTCATCACGTCCCACTTCCCGACGATCGCAGGCGTGATGAACTTCGTCCGGATGTCGGTCTCGGTGAGGGCCTTCTTGTCCATTTCGTCGGGATGCCGCCAGGGCGGACCGCTGCGGCGCCAGGCAGTCTACCGGAAGGACGGCACGAACCACCCGGGGAGCCTGACCCACGAACCGCGGGTCGCGATCATCGCCGCACCGCCCTCCGTTTCGGCCGCGGGTCCCGATCAGGGACACTTTTTGCTCCGACGGCGCGGTGACGAGAATCTCGATCTTCGACGGATGGGCCGCGCAACAGATTCGACCCCTCAGCGCTTCGTCACAAACGCGTCGATGCCTGCCAGGCGCAGACGATCTCGGGCCGTCAACGCATGTTGCAGCGTTGGGAACGGTCCGATGTACACGAGCGTCAGCGGCGGACTGGCAACCGAGAATGGCGTTTCGCCGCCGCGCCGTAGCCTGTCGATCAGAGAGGCCGCGTTCCGTTTCTCACGGAAGGCTCCCGCCTGGACCACATGCGATGCGCGCGAACCGGGGAGCATGACGGCGCTTGGGCTCGTCGTGACGAGCCATTCGATGCCGGCTGCCTCCAACCGGGCCGCTGCCTCCTCGGCAGCTTCCCGCGAGGCGAACGGCCCTGCCGTCACCAGGTGCAGGGAACCGGCCCGCTCGATGAACACCGGTACTCCGATCTGTTCGACCCGCCGTTTCGCGGCGGTCGCGTTCCCCGCGAGCCGGAATGCGCCAGCCTGCACGTGGAAGACAACCGAACGCCGGATGCGATCCCCTTCTCCCAACGGAGACGAAGCCGCCTCGCGTGTGGCGGGCGCGCCTTGGACCGGGGAAGCCGGCGCGCCGAGAACGACATCCTGAATCATCGCCGGTTCCGGCGGCAGTGTGACCGCCCGCGTTACGGTACGGCCGCCGATGCGTGCCGCCAGCAGAAAAGTACCGGGCGGCATGGTCCGGAAGAGGAACTTTCCTTCGGCATCGACCGGGGCCTCCCTGCCGAGCGAATCGATCCTGACTGCAGAGGCGCCTGAAGCGCTGCCCCCGACGCTGCGCAGCGCGCGCACCTCAAAGGAGATCAGCTGCGGCTCGTCCGCGGCGACCGTCACGTGCTGCTCCTGCGGGCCGGCGATCGAGTAGCCGATCGGGAGCGATTCCACTGCCAGCCAGATGCGAAACGCTCCGGGCGGAACGACGAATGCGAAGCGTCCGTTTGCGTCGCTCGTGGCGAGGATTGGGGGGCCGCTCTGCGCTGCTGCAAAGAACGTAGCGGAAGGGAGGCCGGCTCCGGCGTCGTTGGTGATGCGTCCGTCGATCCGGCCACCGGCCCACACCAGCCCGAAGTCGACGCGCGCACCGGGCCGGATCGATTCCTGATGAGACGCAGTGGTGAAGTACGCGGGCGGCGAGAGCGGCAGTCTCGCGGCGATCCGGTGCTGACCGGGAGTGACGTCGTCGAACGCGTACGCCCCGTTGCTGCCGGTCCGCGTAATACGGTCTCCATCGAGTGTGATGACGAGGTCCGCGAGCGGCTCGGTTCCGGCCCCTCGCACACCAAGCATCCCGGGATCGAGGAACGCAAACCCCTCGATCGTGCCGCTGCGCCGCAGGAAGTCCGGCAGGCCATTGAACTGTTGGCGCACTCCGATGTCCACCGAGGAGCCGACCGCCGGTGTCCCGTCGACAGCCGTCTGCCACCAGGAGTAGGAGCCATAGAGGTCCGTGGCGCCGAAGATGCGGCGGCTGTAGGTGAGAGTGGCAATGGCGCTGTCTCGCGTGCTGCCGATTCTTTCGTCGCGGCTGTAGACCGCAAGAAGGCGGAGACGATCGCTTCGCGGGGCCGACGCCAGCCATCCGAGGGATAGGCCTGCCTGAAGCCGCCGGGGAGTGAGGTCGAACCTGACTCCGGTGATCAGGTCGAGGTCGATCAGTGCCGCGTGGTCGCGGAGAGCGCGGGCGACATCCTCCGGCGTACGGACGGAGATCCCGAGGCGAAGCAGTGCGAGCTCGAGACCGGGCGCCTCGCGAAAGATCAGCTCGAGGGTCGGTGCCTGGCGCTGCCGCTCGGCCCAGCCGCTGACTGTGAATCGGCCCCTTCCTGCATGCGCGCTGAGGCGGAGCACATCACCGCGCCGCGAGGCGATCGAGTTGTCCACCGTCCGGTATGAAGTGGCGAAACCGAAGGACGGCGCCTCGTACGAGACGCCCAAGGGAACGCCGATCGTACGGATCGATGTCTCGCCGCTTCGCACCTCGGATGCGTCCGCGCCGCCGAGCAATGCGAGCCGCGAGGTCAGGCTGTAGCGAAGAGTGGAACTGGCCACGGCCATCGTCTGACCTTGCGTACCGAGTTTGAAGCGATCGAAGGTGCCGTAGGACACGATCGACAGCCGCGGAGTGAAGCGGCCCGTCCAGTCGACCAGCACGCGGGCGCCGGGCCTGTCCGACAAGCCCAGCGTCGGATAGTCCTCCGGCTTCACGGAGAAGGACGCCGCCAGCCGTCCGCGCGCGGTGAGATAACGGACCTCCCCTGCCGCCGCGAGGGACCGGCTGAGGCCGGCCTCTCCGCGCAAGTAGAGTCTGTCGTCCTGGCTGTACTCCGCCGTCAGCGCGCCCACCGCGCCGCGACGCGCCGCGGTCCTTGCCGGCCGGGAGAAGAAGCCGTATGCGGAGGGAGTCAGCCGTACCGAGCCTGCATCGAGGTCATAGCCGGCGCCGGCAACCCATCGACGCTCGGTAGGGATGAAGAACCCGTCGTACATCGCAGAGGAGGCATAGCCCGCATGCAGAACGAGAGGCCCCTGCTGCAGATGAAGACCACGAACCTGCGTGTTGCTGATCGTCATCCGCGACTCGTCAACCATCTCATCGAGCAGCGTCAGCGTCCGCCCGGGCCGGATGCTTCGGAAGAACATCGAGGCGATCGAATCGGCCGGATCGCCGGATCCGGAGAGGCGATCGTGGATGTGGAGGAGGTGAAACTCCGAACGACGGCCCTTTTCGTCGTCGCTCGTGATGACGTCCAGTGTGTTCTGGAGACGGGCGGCGCCGCTCGAATACCGTCCTTCGTATCGCGCCAGCGGTTCACCCGCCGCCGGACGTGCGGCGAGCGGTCGGGAGAGCGCGCTTACCCTGATCAGGAATGCCTGCGTACCGCTGGCAGTCAGGACCACGAGTTGCGTCGTTCCGGAGCTATGCCCTCGAACCGAGACGCGACCAGGGCCTGCCATCGTCACATCCGCAATGTCGGGGTTGGTGGTCCATGCCGACGTTGCGCCGGCCAGGTCAATGGTGGCGGTCTCCTGAACCTCGACCGTGTAACTCTCCGCGCGCACGGCGTGCGCGGTGAGTAAACACGCGACGATGGCAAGCAGGAGTTTCAAATCACGTCGAACTCTTCGCTGTAACTCAGGATCCCGTCGATGATGTCGTACGTAACCAGCGCCTTGTAACGCCCGGACGCAAGATCGCCGCCAAACTCCACGCGTACGTCACTCGTTTCGCCGGGCAACAGGCGCCGTGGCGGAATGGCCTGCCTGCCGACCATGGCACCATCGCCATCGACGATGGCGAGCATTCCCGCGATGACCACCGGCTCGGTCCCGCTGTTGGAGAGTTGCTGGGCGGCAAGCAGGGTCGAGCTTGGCGTAGGCGGACGAACGGTCAGAGGCGTAGCATCCGCGGCGATGACGTCGCCCGAGAGCGCGAACGTAACAAGCGTTCCGATGGACGTCGTCATCTTCACCGGGCCCGTACCGAGTTTCGTCGTCCCCTGGCACATCACCGCGATGGCGCGAACGGCCGGCCGTGGTGGAATCGTCACGGTCACCTTGATGTCGATACTCTGTGCGGAGGCCACGGTGAACACGCTCGGCGTGAAGACCGCGGTGGCCGCGATCCCGCCAGCGTGCGTGCCCGCCTCGACGTAGAGACGCGTGCCGTCACGAACGACGGCGTCGAGCGCCTTCATCTCGAACGAGAGGGCTTGCGACGTGTCGTTGGTGAACGACAGTGTCTGGGTCGTGCTCTGTCCCACTTCGCCGCGCAGCATCACCACGGATGGCGACACGGACATCGATCCGCTGCTGCCGGCCCGAAGCGAGGGGACGGCCGCGAATCCGAGCGTCAGAATTGTCAGTGCCAGCATCTTCATTGTTCCAGTGATCATCGTCTCTCCCCGGCTTCGGTCAATGTGTCGTCACTTCCCATGAGATGGAAGCCGCGAGTGGCCCCGCGGCCACGGATGCAGGCACTTCGATCTCGAGCGCATGGACGCTGACTGCGCCGACGGCTGCGCGCGCGTTCACCATCACAGGTACGCCGCTCAGTTGCTGCCCGTCAATCCGCAGCGAGGAGCGCCCGTCAGGAGAATCCAGCCTGGCCGTCACACTCGCCGTTCCCCACGACACTCCACCTGCACGGACGATGCGGAATCCGATGCGGCGACGCACGCGGAACGACTCCCCCATCGATCCCGCCCTCTGATTCACCGCGTTGAGGTCGAGCCAGGCATCCTGGCCGGCCGTGACCAGAGTTACTTGCTCCGCGGGCACGTCGACGAACTCGATCGAGAGCGCACGGGACGGCGGCGCCACCGCGCGGCGCCGCCCGGCGTGAAGCGGAAGAGAGACGGCGAGGCAGAGAACGAGGGCCAGGATCTTCATCGGCGTGGTCTCCATGATCGGGAAGCGAAGTGCCGAGGAAGCGTTTCCGCTCCCTCGACACAGGACTTACGATGAGTCGTTTCAGCCCGAGATCGCAGAGAACTCGATGACGTTGTCGATCGCCGACGCGGTCGCAAGCGAGTCTGGAATCTCGATGCTCCACGGATAGGTCGGCGAGGTACCCCAGACGCCGGCGGCTGTCATTGCGGTGACGGTCGCTGCGTTGAGCTCGAAGGCGTTGACCCGCCAGATCACCCCCGTGGCAGGTGCCGACGTGAGCTTCGCGTTCAGGGTGTAGGCCGTGCTGGCGCTATTCGCCTTCTCGACCGTGACTCCGACGCTCGAAAGCAGCGTCCAGGTGGTGGCCGTGGTGCTTCTGGTGAAGTTTGTGGGGATCGCTCCGAACTTGCTGATCGAGCCAAGGTCGGTCAACGCCGCGTCGGTGGAGCCCTGGGTGAAGGTACCGCCTGCCGATTCGATGGTGAGACTGATCGAACTGACGACCGTGCCCGAGACCGTCAGGGTGCCCGAGGCGGTGTCCTGGGCCCTGACAAACGTCGGAGCCGCGAGAGCTGCAACTGCGAAACAACCAATGATGACTTTACGCATTCGTGATTACCTTTTCCTTCGACGTCCTCCCAACTCAAAGAGCAAGCCACAACCGCGGTCCCGTTAACCACCGCGTTCGCAGGGAGTTGTGCTGATGAGCTCCATCCGCGAAGCGTCTCGTCTTGAAGGAAGCGTGCGGATTTCACACGCTTCGCCGCCGGCCTGCCGGGCGCGTCGGCGGGATGCCGGTCGAAGCGTTCCTGCCGCTTGCGGCGAGCGCAATCGAAACGGCGGCAAAGGTCGCGCTGGGTTTGAGCTTCGTGGTATTCCACTGAACGTACCTGGCCGCTGCGATGGTGACGTGGTCAGACGCCTTGGGCACGCCGGCAGTCACAGCCCACCATGACCTCACGGCAGGAAGCCGTATTCGGCGAGCTCACCCAAGCGCTTCTTCTTGCGGAGTCGCTTACGCATCGTGACGCCCGACCTGGCTCGAGCCTCGTGGCTCCCACCTACCGGTAGATGCAAGCCGTATGGCTATTTGTGAGACACCACGCTGCTCGTAGACCGGAACGTCAGGCGCGTTGCGCCGCCCCGAAGCCGCGACGCATGAGCTATCCGGGAACGTGCCGCAAGGCGGAGCAACCAGCGCTGCCGGCCGTGCCGGCCGCCGTCGGGGCGTGGTCGTCGGTGGAGCCTGCTCGGGCATCTGCACTTCCTGGCCCTGGAGCACGATCACGCGGGCGAAGTGCCTTCGCACGCCGCCGGCCGCGGTGCCGCTGAGCATCAGCGAGATGGTGATCGTGTCGACGTCGAGATTGGGGAATCGCGTCGCGAGTTCCGCGGCATCGTAGGTGTAGACCAGTCCGTCGGCGCGGCCTTCTTCGAGGATGAACCCCGGCATCGTGGTCGTGTAATGAAGCTCGACGTTCGTCAGTCCCGCGGGCGGCGACGCGATGAAATTGAGCGGGCCGTCGGACGGCTCGACGAATGCCGGCAGCGGCGCGATCTCGAGTTGGGGCGAGTCGCGGTCGACGACGTAGAACGTGAGCTCGCCGTCACGCGAGCCGAGAACATCGCCCTTCGGATAAGGCGGCTCGACGCGGCCGCTCGTCGAGGGAAGAACCCCGTCAAAGAGCGTCGTCGCCTTCACGCGCCACACGCCGGCCTCGGTCAGCGCGATCTCGTGCGAACGGTCGTGCGTGTAACCGATCCGGTTCGCCGTCGTGGAGAACGTACGCCGTTTTCCGGACGGTGAAGTGATCTCGAACGTGACCTTCGCCGGCAACGTCGGGGCGACGTATCCGGCGAACGAGACCCGTTCGGACCGGTGGAAGACCGCGCCGGGCCGCACACTGGTCGGATGGAAGAACATCTCGATGTCGCGCCCGTCGAGCCGGAACAGCGGCCCGCCGTCCGGTCCCCCGCCATTTCCCTCGAACGGAGGAAAGACGCGCGTG
Source organism: uncultured Thermoanaerobaculia bacterium (assembly GCA_964558905.1). Lineage (GTDB taxonomy): Bacteria > Acidobacteriota > Thermoanaerobaculia > Gp7-AA8 > Gp7-AA8 > QHVT01. Next base: position 34,603 of record CAZLGP010000071.1, read on the forward strand.
CCGAGAGGGTCTTCGTCGGAGACGAGAACGAAGAGGGAGCCGTAGATCGCGTACTCCGGTTTCGGGAGCGCGCTGCCGCGGATGACCAGGCCGCCGAACTGGAACTTGAAGTCGTTCGGGAGATCGCCGTCCGGCCCATTGCCGGGCTGGCGCCCATAGGAATCATCAAACCGCCAGTAGGTCAGGCCGGCGGGGTCTTCCGCGATGACCTCGCGGACGCGCACGAGAGGGCGCTCGACGAAGCGGTACCCATAGCTCCAGTAATCGGTCTTCGACGGGTCGATGTGCGCATCGAGGCCGTTGAGACCGCGCGAGATGAGCGGTGCCTCGCCGATCGCGAGGTCGTGCTCGATCCACGCGGGATGCTCGCCGGATGAGCAGCAGCGCTCGCGCAGAGGCGCACTCACCACTCCGGCGGGATCCTGGAAAGTGAGCGTGGTCAACCCCGCCTCGATGCTGTTCGCCATCCACATCACGTCGCCGGTGTGGAAGGGGAAGAAGGTGTGCCCGGCTCCGATCGGCGTCCCGAACTGCTTGCGCGAGAACCACTGCGGGCGGGGCGAGGGAAGGTCGTCGATGCCCCGCCGGCCATGCGCGATGAGGCTTGCATCCCGAGGAGCGACGACGCTTCCCCACGTCCGCCGTCCGATCCAGAGCACGCCGTCGGGCGCGCGCCACGACGCGGCGACGTCGACGCGGTACTCGCCGGCGTCCATCAACGGGATCGCGGCGGAAGCCGCCGCCTCGCCGAAGCGGTTGGCGCGAAGGAGAACGCGCTCCTCGGTCAGGCGCGTCGCATCGGATTGTGGTGCAAACCGGAATCGGAAATCGATCTCGGCCGGAACAGACGGAATCACGCGCACCGATCGCTGCAGGTGGTCTCCCGTCTCGAACGGCGTGCCGAACACGACGGCCGAATCGATGACCAGCGGCCGCGCGACCTCGATCTCATACGTGCCTCGGCTCGTCCAGACCGTGCCCCACAGGTCCTCGACCGACGCCGCCATCGTGATCACGTGCAGCCCGTACTGCTCGAAGGTGACGTCGAACGCGGAGTCGAGCGTCGAGAGTTTGACCGAGCTCACCAGATGAGGACCACCCTCCAGTGGTCCCCCTTCGGCCGGTGTCGCGTAGGGCTCGACGACGATCTGCCGGAACGCTGCAGGACCGATCGTGCGTGTCGTGCCGTCCGGTCGACGGATCGACATCTCGAGAGCGCCGCTCGGAAAGCGGAATGGGAGAAGCGGAGGATTCATCATCCCCGGCCGGTCGCCGATCGAGCTGTTGAGAACGAACGGCTCGAGGTTGTAGCGGATCGTCGCACCCGTTCGCGCGTCGGAACGCGGAACAACGAGACGCTCGGAGGCGATCGCGATGCGTGGAGCGATGCCGAACGTTCCGCGGTCTTCGACGGCATCGACCCCGCGGGCGCCCGCCGAAAACGTATTCGCGAGAAGGGTCGAAGCGAATGCCGGCGGCAACGGCTCGCCGATGCGAAGGATCGGGAGATGGGCGCCGAAGAGATCGTGCCACGAGCGCTTCCCTGCATCGATGATCGTTTCCATCCGCTCCTGGGCCGCGGGCGCGACCCCGAAGAGCCGCACAAAGAGGATGGGGCGGTAGTAGCCCGCCGGAAGTTCGGCTGGAAGGGAGAGAGTGACGGTGAACGAGGCGCTGAGTTGATTGCCCGCGGGCTCGAGCGTCGGGTTCGTGACCGCTTGCGGGAACCCGCCGAAGAATGGAGCGATCCGCTCGATCGGGAGACCGGTGGGCGTCATGACCGACGAGCAGAACACGGCGCCATCGACCGTCGGAGTGCCGTCAGCGCGGCTGAGCGCGATGAGACCGACGTTGATCGTCGCGCGCGGTGTCTGCCCGGGCTGCGACGGTCCGAAAACGCGGACGACTCCTTCGATTGCGATCGCTTCACCTGCCGCGGCCGCACGCCGGTCGAGTGTTCCGGTCGCGGCCCAGTGAGGAAGCGGGCGCGAAGAAGGCGCGGCGACGGAGAAAGGGATGCCGTCGCCGGAAGCGGCGAAGGGAATCTGCACGATCGTTCCGGGGAGTCCCGTCGTCGCGCCGAGGGTCCATTCGGAGGGAGGGATGTGGAGATGCTCCTCGGCCGTGCCATCCGCGTCGTTGCGCAGCAGAATCCAGCCGCCGGGTGTCCCGAACAGCTCGACGGTGAAGCTCCCGTCGGCGCCGGCGCGAACGAAGGTGTAATGGCCGGTGTCGAGATTCGCGGCCGACACGAGCGTTCCGCCGGCGACCGCTCCCGGTGCACCGCTGACCGTCGTGACGGATTCGGCATCGGGTGCCGCGGCGCTGATCCGTGCGGCAAGCGGCGCAGGCGCAGAACCGGCCAGCGGCAAACAGCAAAGAAGCGCGTACGCGGCGAGAAGGCTTCGCATCGGACTCCCAGATTCGTTTTCGAGTGCTGCTCAATGTAAGTTTGGGCGGTGGCCGGTGGCAAGGGCGGTTCCCAATGCGACCGTTCTTGAACCCGAACTTTGAGGACTCGTCTCTCATTGAGTGCAACGAAAAGCCGGGCGCGGGCACGGGCTCGGGCGCGGGCACGGAGAACCCGCGGTTGGCGTGCTTTTCCCGGGCCCGAGC
>CAZLGP010000072.1:0-22941 GCA_964558905.1 uncultured Thermoanaerobaculia bacterium
GCGGCGGTCCGCGGGTTTTGAGCCGCCCGGCCCTGCCGCCGCGGCACCCGAGATCGCCTACATCATCTACACCTCGGGCTCCACGGGCCGCCCGAAGGGCGCGATGGTTCCGCATCGCGCGATCATTCGCCTCGTCAAAAACCAGACCTACGCGACGATGGACGCGGAGGAAACCTTCCTTCACTTTGCGCCGCACACATTCGACGCCGCCACGTTCGAGATCTGGGGCGCGCTGCTCAACGGCGCGCGACTGGTGATCCAGCCGCCGGGCCGCGCGTCGCTCGATGACCTCGGCGAAACAATCCGGAGACACGACGTCACGACGCTCTGGCTGACCGCGGGACTCTTCCACGCGATCGTCGACGAGCGGATCGACGCACTGCGCGGCATCCGGCAACTGCTCGCGGGCGGTGACGTGGTCAGCGCCGCGCACGTAAAGAAAGTCCTGCGTGCATTTCCGGGCATGACCTTCATCAACGGCTACGGACCGACCGAGGCGACGACGTTCACCTGCTGCCATCGCGTGACGGATCCGGATTCGATCGGCGCGACCGTGCCGATCGGGAAGCCAATCGCGAACACGAAGGTGTACGTCCTCGACAAGAACGAAGAGCTCGCGCCGATCGGAGTCCCGGGAGAGCTCTGGATCGGCGGCGATGGCCTCGCGACCGGCTACACGAACGGCGAGCGCTTCGAAGGTCTCTACCGCACGGGCGACCGCGTGCGTTGGAACGCGAAAGGCGAGATCGAGTTCCTCGGCCGCTTCGACGATCAGCTCAAGATCCGCGGCTTCCGCATCGAGCCGGGCGAGATCGAATCCGTTCTGCGCGAGCAGGTCGCCGATGCCGTGGTCATCGCGAAGGACAAACAACTGATCGCGTACGTTCTGGGGGGCGGTGGCAAGGCCGCGTTCGAAAGCGGCGGGATCGCCGCCGCGCTCCAAGAGCGTCTGCCGCAGCACATGATCCCGAGTCACATCATCGGCATTGACGCATTTCCTCTGACGCCGAACGGCAAGGTCGACCGCCGCGCCCTCGCCGCGCTTCCGATCGTACGCGAAGAAGCGACCGACAGCGCCACGCCCACAGCGGCCGAGGAAACGCTCGCGAACATCTGGCGCGACGTCCTGAAGGTCGACTCCATCGCCATCCACGACAACTTCTTCGACCTCGGTGGCGACTCGATCCTGGCGCTGCTCGTCGTCTCCCGCGCGCACGACCACGGGATTTCGCTCACGCCGGCGATGCTGTTCGAGACTCCGACGATCGCGAGCCTCGCCGAAGCGGCGCAGCGCGCGGCGCAGACGGTTGACGATGAGCCGCCGGTCGGCCCCCTCCCGCTCACTCCGATCGCGCGCTGGTTCTTCGAGCGCGTCGACCGCGACCATCACCACTTCAACATGGCCCTGCCGCTGCGCTGCCGCCGCGGCACCGATCCGCTTCTGGTCGAGCAGGCCCTGGCGATGCTCGTCGCGCATCACGACGCGCTGCGCATTCGCGCGGAGCGCGATCACTCCGGCCGTTGGCGGATGTGGATTGCGGCGGCCGAGGATGAGCCGCCGCTGCGATTGCAGCGAATCTCGCGAGGCGAGCTGAATGCGCTGCAGGCGAGCCTCGATCTCGTCGCCGGACCGGTCGTGCGCGCGGCATGGCTCGAGGATGCAGTCACAGGGGGCGCGCCGGAGCTGCTGATCGTCGCGCACCATCTCGCCGTCGACGCCGTCTCGTTGCGCATTCTTCTCGACGATCTCGAGCGCGCGTACGCGGCACTGGAACGCGGCGTCACGCCGGTACTGCCGCGTCCCGCGATCTCGTTTCGGAGCTGGGCGCGCCGGCTCGGGGAGGTCCAGTTGCGCGCACCGGCGCACGCGCCGGAGCTTCCGCGCGGTCCCCTGGCCACGCTGACGCGCAACGTTGCGATTCACCTGGAAGATGCGCAGCACGCGTACCGCATGACCGCGGACGAGCTCGTGCTCGCCGCGTTCGTCCGCGCCCTCGGCGGCAACGTCTCGATCGACATCGAGCATCACGGCCGCAATGCGGACGTCGACCTTTCGCGCACGGTCGGCTGGTTCACGACGATCGCATCCGTCGTCTTCGAAGAGGCGACGTTGCGGGAAGTGAAGGAGCGCGTGCGCGCGGAGCCTCACGCCTTCCACTCCTCGGACATCAGCTTCAACTTCCTCGGCAAGCTCGACACCGGTTCTGCGTCGAGCCGCTTCACCGTCGCCGACTCTCCGGATGCGGCCATCGGGGGGATGCGCTCGCCGCGCGCACGCGCGCCCTATCGACTCTCGCTCGACGCGTTCTTCCTCGACGGCACGCTGCGTCTGCATCTCACCGGCGGGGAGGATGCGTTGCTCGACGCGATCGTGACCGAGCTGCATGCGCTCGCGGCCGCGACGGACGCGGGTGCGCTCGCGCCGTCCGATTTTCCGGAGGCGGATCTCGATGCGGACGAGCTGCAGAGACTCGTGACCTCGCTCCGGGAGAGAGCATGACCGGAAACATCCAGACGATCTACAGGCTCTCCCCTCTACAGGAGGGCATGCTCTTTCACGCGCTGCTCGATCCCGAGTCGGACGCCTACGTCGTGCAGTTCTCGGCGACCCTGCGCGGGAACGTCGATGCGGCGCGGCTGCGCGAGGCGTGGCGGCGCGTGACCGCGCGTCACGGAATGCTGCGCACGTCATTCCACTGGAAAGAAGTGGAGAAGCCGGTGCAGGTCGTTCATGCGGACGTCGAGCTGCCGTGGCTCGAAGGCGAGAACATCGGCGCCGACACCGGCGGAGGCTTTGCGCTCGACCGGGCGCCGCTGTTCCGGCTCGCGCTACAGCGCATCGCGGAAGACGAGTACCGCTTCACCTGGACGCTGCACCATCTGATTCTCGACGGCTGGTCGCTGCACGTCGTGCTGCGCGAGGTGTTCGCGCTCTATCGCGATCTCGACGCGCGTCTGCCCGAGCCGCGACCGTTCGCTGAGTACCTGAAGTGGCTCAAATCCAGGAGTGCGGTCGCGCCGGCCACCGCTCCGGGACCACGCACCCAATCGGCAGCGCCGCCGCCTCATCCCGGAGCGGTGGCGACCGCCACCGCGCTCATGGAGCCCATCGAGCGGCTCGCGCGCGCGAACGAAGTCACGATCAACACCGTCGTCGCAGGCGCATGGTCGCTGCTTCTTTCGCTCGTGCACGGCGAAGACGACGTCATGTTCGGCAGCGTCGTCTCCGGCCGGCCCGCGGAGATCCGCGGGATCGAGAGCATGGTCGGAATGTTCATCAACACCGTCCCGGTGCAGGTGAATGCCGGCGCGGGCGACACGGTTGGCGCGTGGCTGCGATCGGTCCAGCGCACGCTCGCCGAGGCGCGACAGTACGAGCACGTTTCGCTCGCGGGCCGCGAGTCGTTCGACAGCATCATCGTGTTCGAGAACTACCCGATGGACCAGTCGATGTTCGGCTCGATCGCCGGGCTCGAGATCGCGGACATTCGCGTCTCGGAACGGACGACGTATCCGTACACGCTGACGATCGAGCCGGGATCGCCGATGCGTCTTCGCCTCGCGGGAGAAGACGCCGATCGCCTGCTGGGCAGACTCGGGCATCTGCTCACCGAGCTGGCGACGCGGTCGACGATGCGCGAGATCTCACTCGTCACCGCGGCCGAGCGCGAACGAGCTCTGTTCGAGTGGAACGACACGGCGCGCGACTTCGGCGTGGCGACGACGATTCACGCTCTGTTCGAGGAGCAGGCCGCGCGGACCGGGGATCGCGTCGCGATCCATTTCGAGTCGCGGACGATGACGTTCCGCGAGCTCGACGAGCGCGCGAACGAGTACGCGCGAGGGATCGAGGCGGGGTCGCTGGTGCCGGTCTCGATGAAGCGATCGCCGGAAATGATCGTCGCGCTCCTGGGCATCCTCAAGGCCGGAGCCGCGTACGTGCCGATCGATCCCGGCTATCCCGAGGATCGCAAACGGTTCATGCTCGAGGACTCGAGCGTGTTCACCGACGTCGACCCCGATCTCGCTTACGTCATCTACACCTCCGGATCGACGGGAAAACCGAAGGGCGTTCTCGGCACGCACTCCGGGGCGATCAACCGCTTCCGCTGGATGTGGGAGCGCTATCCGTTCGCCGAGGGAGAGGTTCACGCGCAGAAGACCTCGCTGAATTTTCTCGACTCGCTGTGGGAGATCTTCGGCACACTGCTGCAAGGCATGCCGATCGCCATCCTTGATGACGATACGGTGAGAGACCCGCGGCGTCTCGTGCGTGCGCTCGACGAGCAGGGAGTCACGCGCCTCGTGCTCGTTCCCTCGCTGCTGCGCGTGGTGCTCGACGAGCCCGTGCCCCTTCTGCCGAAGCTGAAGATCTGCGTGACCAGCGGCGAGGCATTGCCGGTCGAGCTGTGGCAGCGCTTTCGCGAACGGGTGCCGCACGCGCTTCTGCTCAATCTCTACGGCTCGTCGGAAATCTCCGCTGACGCAACGTATGAGGAGCTGCGGGGAATCGACGGCGACTTCGTGCCGATCGGAAGACCGATCGCCAACATGCGCGCCTACGTTCTCGATCGCGATCGCCGCATTCTTCCCGCCGGCGTGCGCGGAGAGCTCTTCATCGGCGGCGTCGGCCTGGCACGCGGCTATCACAATCGTCCCGAGCTGACCGCGGAACGATTTCTCGACGATCCGTTCCAACCAGGCGGGCGCTGCTTCCGCACCGGCGATCTCGCGAGCTGGCGCGACGACGGCCGCATCGACTATCACGGCCGCGCCGATCATCAGGTGAAAGTGCGGGGATTCCGCGTGGAGCTCGGAGAAGTCGAGGCGGCGATTCGCGAATGCCCGGGTGTCGCAGACGTCGTCGTCATCAAGCGGAACGACGCTCTCGTCGCCTACGTTCTGGACTGCGCCGGCAAGTCCACCTCTTTCGAAAGCGGCGGCATCGCCGCCGCACTCCACGAGAAGCTGCCCGAGTACATGATCCCGTCGAGCTTCGTTGCTCTCGACGCGTTCCCGCTCACGCCGAGTGGGAAGCTCGATCGCAACGCGCTCCCGGCGCCCGATCGCGCGCCTGCGACGGCGACGTTCGTCGCGCCACGCACGGCGACCGAGCTGAAAGTCGCGGAGATCTTCGCATCGGTGCTCGGCGCGAGCGGGGTCGGCGTCGACGACGACTTCTTCCAGCTCGGCGGGCACTCGCTGCTCGCGACGCAGGTGATCTCGCGCATCCGCCATCAGATGAACGTCGACCTGACCGTCGCCACGATGTTCGAGGCGCGAACCGTTGCCCGGCTCGCGCGTGCGATCGACGGCGCGGAGGACGTCGATCCGGTCGAAGCGGAAACGGCCGGCGCCGCGCCGCTCTCGTTCACGCAGCAGGGCCTCTGGTTCCTCGATCAGGTCCAGCCTGGAAATCCGCTCTACAACGTTCCGACCGCGGTGCGCATCGGCGGAACGATCGACTACGCCGCGTTGCGTCGCGCCTTGAGCGAGATCGTTCGCCGGCATGAGGCTCTCCGCACGCGTCTGCCCGAGATCGGTGGCGAGCCGCAGGCGCGTGTTGCCGAGGCCGAGGAGGTGGCGCTGCCGGTCGTCGATGTCGCGGATGATGAGGAGGCATGGACACGTGCAAGAGAGGAAGCGCTGAGGAGCTTCGATCTCGCGCGCGACACCCTCTTCCGCGCGAAGCTCCTTCGCTTTGCGGACGACGACCATCTGCTCGTCGTGACGATGCATCACATCGCGTCCGACGGCTGGTCGATCGGCGTGCTGCTCAGCGAATTCGCGGTTCTCTATGACTCCTTCTCGCGAGCCGAAGCGTCGCCGCTGCCCGAGCTGCCGATGCAGTACGGCCGGTTCGTGCGCTGGCAGCGCGAGCGCCTCACCGACGCGCGGCTCGCGGGGCAGATCGACTACTGGAAGCGCCAGCTCGAAGGCGCGTCAGGCTCGATCGATCTGCCCACCGACCGCCCGCGCCCGCCGGTGCAGACCCATCGCGGTGCGGCGGAGTTGTTTCTCCTGCCGCCCGATCTGTTGCGCGACCTGCTCGAGCTTTCGCGAAACGAAGGATCGACGCTGTTCATGACTTTGATGGCTGCCTTCCAGACCCTGCTGCATCGCTACAGCAGGCAGGACGACATCAGCGTCGGCGTGCCGGTCGCGGGACGCACGCGCGTCGAGACCGAGCCGATGATCGGGCTCTTCATCAACACTCTCGTTCTCCGATCGCGTTTCGACGACGATTCGACGTTCCGCGATCTCCTCGCCCGCGTGCGCGACGCCGCGGTCGGCGCATTCACGCATCAGGACATTCCCTTCGACAAGCTCGTCGAGGCGCTGCGTCCCGAGCGCGATCTTTCCCGGCATCCGCTCTTCCAGGTGATGTTCGTTCTGCAGAACGAGCCGATGACGGTCGTCGACCCGAAGACGCTGTCGATGAAACCGCTGTACATCGACGTCGGGCTCGCGAAGTTCGACATCACGCTGCAGATGACCGAGGCCGCGGAGGGACTCGACGGTCTCGTCGAGTACAACGCCGATCTCTTCGATCGCGACACGATCCAGCGGTTCGTCTCGCATTTCGAGACGCTGCTGCGCGCCGTGGTGCGCGATCCGTCGTTGCGTCTCTCGCGTCTGCCGCTGATGAGTGAGGACGAGCGTCGCAGGGTTCTCGTCGAGCTCAACGACACGGCCCGTGATTACGGTCCCGACGGGCGGCTGCACGAGTTGATCGAGGAGCAGGTTCGGCGCACTCCCGATGCGATCGCGGTCACGTTCGAAGGCGAGTCGCTCACGTACGCGGAGCTCGATTCGCGCGCGAATGAATATGCCGCGACGGTGCAAGGACTCGTCCCCGTCTCGATGGAGCGCTCGCTCGAGCTCGTGATCGCGCTCCTCGGCGTGCTGAAATCAGGCGGCGCGTACGTGCCGATCGATCCCGACTACCCCTCCGAGCGGAAGCGCTTCATGGCCATGGAGTGCGGCGGCACGGGCCTTTGCTTTCCGACCGGACCGCCGGCGTCCCGCCGGTTGACGCTCGACCGTCTCGCCCGTGGGCTGGAGTTTGGACATTTCGGGGTCCCGAAGGGACAGCAGAGGGTAGCCGGTGGCAAGCGCGAAAGCGCGCAGCCACCGGAAAGGGACGCACGCAGCTCAAACCGCCCCGGCAGGGGCGGAAGAGACGTCGGCCGCCCCTACCGGGGCGCAATCGACAACAACCGGCGGTCCGGTGGCGGCGCTACGCGCTCGCCACCGGCTACCCTCTGCCGCGCCTCCGGCGCAACCCGGGCCCGCATCGCGGGCCTTTCGCGCGGGCGTTCCGCCCGCGCGGGTGCACGCGGGACGCGTGCACGTCAGCCGCCGAGACGGCGGCGGTCCGCTGGTTCTGAGACGGTCCTTGCCACCGCACTCCGGAACGGTGACCTCGCGTACGTCATTTACACGTCGGGCTCCACCGGTGTGCCGAAAGGCGCGATGAGCTCGCACCGCGGCATCGTCAACCGCCTGCGTTGGATGCAGGAGACCTTCCGCCTCGGCCCCGGCGACGTCGTCGCGCAGAAAACGCCGTTCAGCTTCGACGTCTCCGTGTGGGAGCTCTTCTGGCCGCTGATGACCGGCGCGCGGCTCGCGGTTGCGCCTCCGGGGATTCATCGCGACAGCACGGCGCTCGCGGAATGGATCGCCCGCGAGAAGGTCTCGGTCATCCACTTCGTCCCACCGATGCTGCAGACGTTCTTGCGGCATGCGACGCTCAGCGAATCGCTGCGACTGGTGATCTGTAGCGGCGAGGCGTTGCCGCGATCGCTCGCGGATGAATTCTTCGCGACCGCCACGCGCGCGGAGCTGCACAACCTCTACGGTCCGACCGAATGCGCGGTCGACGTGACGCACGCGCCGTGTGTTCCGGGAGAGAAAGTCACGATCGGACGTCCGATCGCGAACACGCGTACGTACGTGCTCGATGCGCATGGCGAGCCCACGCCGATCGGCGTTCCGGGCGAGCTGCACATCGGCGGCGTCCAGGTCGGCCTCGGCTATCTCAATCGCCCCGAGCTGACGGCGGAGAAGTTCATCGACTCGCCGTTCGGACGTCTCTATCGCACGGGCGATCTCGCACGCTGGCTTCCCAACGGCACGATCGACTTCCTCGGACGTCTCGATCATCAGATCAAGCTGCGCGGCTTCCGCGTCGAGCTCGGCGAGATCGAGGCCGCGATCCGCGAGCATCCGCAAGTCGAGGATGTGGTGGTGGTGAAGCGCGACGATGCGCTCGCCGCGTATGTCGTGGAGTGCGCTGGCAAGGCCACCTCTTTCGAAAGCGGGGGCATGGCCGCCGCACTCCGACGGCATCTGCGCCAGCGCCTCCCGGAGTCCCTGATCCCCTCGGCCTTCGTCCGTCTCGACGCGCTCCCTCTCAGCCCCAACGGGAAGATCGATCGCCGCGCGCTGCCGGCTCCGACCGAGGAATCGCTCGCGCGCGCGAAGGAACGGATCGCGCCCCGCACGCCGGCGGAGATCGCGCTGGCGAAGATCTGGAGCGAGCTGCTGCGCGTAAAGAACGCCGGCGTCCGCGACGACTTCTTCGCTCTCGGCGGACATTCTCTTCTGGCCGCGCGTCTCGTCGCGCGCGTTCGCGAGACCTTCGGCGTCGATCTGCCGCTGCACGCCGTCTTCGCCGCGCCCGCGCTCGCGGCGATGGCACGCGCGATCGATGCCGCCGGCGCGACGGTCGAAGTGCCGATCGTCCAAATCGCACGAGGCGGCGACCTGCCGCCGTCGTTCATCCAGGAGCGTCTCTGGTTCCTCGATCAGTTCGAGCCCGGCACGGCCAGTCTGCACATTCCGCTCGTCGTGCGCATTCGTGGCGCGATCGATGAAGCGCGGCTGCAGACGGCGCTGAATGCGCTCGTCGCGCGGCACGAGGCGTTGCGGACCAACTTCCACGCCGTCGATGGTGTGCCGCGCGCGATCGTCGTGCCGCACCGGACCATCGCCATCAACGCGGAGGGCGACGAAACGTTCGATCTCGGCTCCGGTCCGCTGCTGCGCGTCGCACTGCGGCGCGTCAGCGACGACGAGGCCCTGCTTCACGTGACCGTCCATCACATCGTCGCCGACGGCTGGTCGCTGGTGACGATGCTCGAGGATCTCGATCGTCTCTATCGCGGGCAGACGATCGCGCCGCTGAGACTTCAGTACGCCGACTTCGCCGCGTGGCAGCGCGACCGCATTCGCGGGGAGCTGCTCGAGCACCAGCTCGGCTACTGGAAAAAGACGCTCGACGGCGCGCCTCCGCAGCTCGATCTGCCGCTCGATCATCCGCGCCCGCCGGTGCAGAGCTACCGCGGCGCACGTGTCACGCAGACGCTGGATGCCGCCGCGGTCGAACGAATGGCGAAGGAGGCGGGCGCGACGCCGTTCATGGTACTGCTCGCGGCGTTCGATGTGATTCTGAGCCGCTGGAGCGGTCAGGACGACATCGTGGTCGGCGCGCCGGTGGCGAACCGTCCCTCGCGCGACCTCGAGTCGGTCGTGGGACCGTTCCTCAACAGCGTCGCGTTGCGCACGAGTCTCGACGGCAATCCCACGTTCCGCGAGCTTCTCGCGCGCGTCCGCGAAGCCTCGGTCGGCGCGTTCCACAACGCGGATGTTCCGTTCGAGAGAGTGCTCGAAGCCGTGCGGCCCGAGCGCGATCTCAGCCGTACGCCGGTCTTTCAGGTCTTCTTCAACATGCTGAACTTCCCGCTGGCGAAGGCGGAGCTCGGCGAGGCGACGCTGGAAGTCGAGAGCGTCGAAACTCCGCTCTCGAAGTTCGATCTCACGGTGTACCTCGCGGAGCGCGACGGCGCGATGCGCGTCGACGTCGTCTACAACGCCGATCTCTTCGATGCGCCGCGGATGCTCGAGCTGCAGCGGCAGTTCGCGCTCGTTCTCGAGCAGTGCACCACGGGTCCGGATCGCCGGATCGGAGACATTTCGCTCGTGACTCGAGCCGCGAGCGCCGTGCTTCCCGATCCGGCCGCGCCGCTCGACGACACCTGGCGCGGCGGCGTGCACGAGCTCTTTGCCGGGCACGCGCGCCTGCATCCCGATCGCGCCGCCGTCATCGATCGCGACACGACGATGACGTATCGCCAGCTCGATGAGGCGAGCGACGCGTTCGCATCGCATCTGCGCAGACTCCGCACGAACGTCGTAGCGCTCTACGGTCGCCGTTGCGCGGGGCTCGTCGTGAACGTCCTCGGCGCGTTGAAGGCGGGCGTGCCCTTCACGATTCTCGACCCGGCGCAGCCTCGTGCGCGCAGCCGCGCGCTTTGGAGTGCCGCAGCATCGCTGCCGCTTTCGAAAGCGGCGGCCTTGCCGCCGCACTCCGGAATCGCCGTCATCACGTTCACGTCGGGGTCCACCGGCACTCCCAAGGCGGTCGCCGGAAAACACATCTCGCTCACGCACTTCACGCCATGGCAGTGCGAGGAATTCGGTCTGGCGGCTGACGACCGCTTCACGATGCTGTCCGGTATTGCCCACGATCCGCTGCAGCGCGACATCTTCACGCCGCTGCAGATCGGCGCGACGATCTGCATTCCCGATCCCGATCGCATCGGCGAACCGGGCTACCTGCTGGGGTGGGCCGCGCGCGAGAACGTGACGGTCGCGCATCTCACGCCGGCGATGATTCAGCTTCTCGCCGCTTCATCGCCCCTCGATTCGTCACCGATCGTCGAATCGCTGCGCGTGGCGATGATCGTCGGGGACGTCCTCACGCGTGACGACGTGCGTCGCCTGAGATCCGTCGCTCCGCACGTGCGCTGCATCAACTTCTACGGATCGACGGAAACGCAGCGTGCGGTCGCGTGGTATCCGATCGCCGATGCCGATCTCGATCCCGGCGCGCGCCTCAAGGCCGATCTCCCCATCGGCCGCGGAATCCCCGACGTGCAACTCCTGCTCCGGAACGCGTCCGGCAATCTGTGCGGCATCGGCGAGGTCGGGGAGGTGTACGTGCGCAGTCCGCATCTCGCCGCCGGCTATCTGAACGACGAGACGCTGACGCGCGAGCGCTTCGCCGGCGGCGCGTACCGCACCGGCGATCTCGCGCGCTATCGCCCCGACGGGAACGCCGAGTGGGTCGCGCGCGCGGATCGTCAGGTCAAGGTGCGCGGCTTCCGCATCGAGCTCGGTGAGGTCGAGGCCGCGCTTCGCGCGCACGAAAGCGTGGCGGACGCAGTGGTCGTGAAGCGGGACGACGCGCTCGTTGCGTACGTCGTAGAGCGCGGTGGCAACGCCACCGCTCTCGAGAGCGGCGCCGTTGCCGCCGCACTCAGAAAGCGCCTCCCGGAATCCATGATCCCGAGCGATTTCGTCCTCATGGAGAGAATCCCGCTCACGGCGAACCGCAAGATCGATCGCGCCGCGCTTCCGCTTCCGTCGAGGACCGAACGCAGTACCGCGTACGCGATGCCTCGAGACGTCGCCGAGATCGAGCTCACGCGCATCTGGGAAGAAGTTCTCGGCCGCCACCCGATCGGCATCCGCGATGATTTCTTCGCGCTTGGCGGTCATTCGCTCCTCGCCGTGCGTCTCCTCGCGCGGATCGAACAGCACTTCGGACGGAGCCTGCCACTGGTCACGTTCTTCCGCCGTCCGACGATCGAGGAGCTCGGCGCGGAATTACGCGAGGGAGCGTCGCGCGCGCAGCGCTCGCCGCTCATCTCGATTCAGTGGCGTGGGGACCGCAGGCCGTTCTTCTGCATCCATCCTGTCGGCGGTACGGTCCTCTGCTACCGCACGCTCTCCGCGCAACTCGGCGAAGAGCAACCGTTCCTCGCGCTCGAAGCGGTCGGCGTCGACGGCGATCGCCCGCCGCTTCGCTCGATCGAATCGATGGCGAACGAGTACCTCCGGGCCATCCGTGAGCGCCAGCCGCGCGGCCCGTATCTCATCGGCGGCTGGTCCTTTGGCGGCATCGTCGCGTTCGAGATGGCGCAGCAGCTTCTCCGAGCCGGCGAAGAAGTCCTGACGATCATGCTCGATACCTGGACGCCCGGCTCGCTCGGCGATTTCGAGGATGCCGGCGACGACGCGACGATCCTGCGTCTCCTCGCGCGCGCACTGGGCGATCTTGCCGGGCGCGATTTCACGCTCGCCACCGAGACGCTGCGCGCCCGCGGCGGACGTGACGAGCAACTCGCGTATGTCGTCGAGGAGGCGCACAAACTGAAGGCCCTCCCGCCCGACGTCGGCGTCGCGCAACTGCGCCCGCTCTTCACGGTCGTCGAGGCGAATCTCGAAGCGCGCCGCAAGTACGCGCCGCGGCGGCTCGATGCTCCGCTGGTCCTCTTCAAAGCGACCGAGGCGCTCATCGATGCGCCGGAGAACGAGACCCTCGGGTGGGATCGCTTCGCCGGCGCGGGTCTCGACGTCCACGTCGTGCCGGGCAATCACAACACGATGCTCTCAGCGCCGAACGTCGAGACGCTCGTCGAGCAATTGAGCCGGTACTTCCCTCGAGATTCCTGACGCACGGCATTCAGTGAAACGGGAGCGGTGAACGAAGCTCTCAGAACGCCCGTCGCACGACATCCAGCAGCTCGTCCTCGCGCGCGCCTGCCTTCGCGACGATTTCCAGGAAAGTGAGCTCCGGGCGGGATCACCCCAGTTTGTAGTGCAGCACCAGCACGACGTCCTCCACTTCCTCCGGATCCAGCTGCGTGTAGTCGGCGACCGCGGTGCGTTTCAGCCGCAGCGTCAGTTCCTCGTCGATGGCCATGACCTCGAGATCCAGTCCTGCGTCGGTGCCGTTGAGCGTGACCTTGTTGAGGCCGTTGTAGGCCGCGCTCTGAGGCAGCGTGAGCTCCGCGGATGCAAGCACCTGATCGTTGTCGTCGATATGCGAAAGCCGGGCGTGATAAGCGAGAGCGGCGTTGCTCTTCGCGAACACCTCCATCCTGGTGATGATGATCTGTCGGTCCTGGGCAAAGAAGGGGAAGCGCTTCTGCCCGAGCTTCAGGGCCAGGATCTGTTCCGCGCCCTGCGGCGCGGGATGGAGGAACCTGTACCACTCCGAGGGGAATTCGTGCTTCATGCTGAACATCTGCAGGAGCGGCTGCTGCGCCAGGTCGGCAGCGTTGGTCAGGAAGCCGGTGAGGTAGTCGGTGGCCTTCTGCCGGAAGAGGCCGCCGCTCTCGCGGGCGGTGTAGTCGATCTGCAGGATCACGTCGGCGATGGTGTCGTAGTCGAACTGTCGAAGCGTCGGTTCGGTCATCAGCTCCAGCTGCCAGCCGCTGATCGCCCCGGCGCCCTCGAAGGGCAGGTAGCGGTCATCGCGGAAGTTGAATTCGAACATGCCCGAGTCGCTTTGCCCCGAACTGGTTGCAATGGCGGTGACCGGCACGTGGCTGCTCCGGAATCGGTCGTCGTCGATCCAGACGCCCTCGTCGTTCTCGTGCTCGTAGTTGCCGGCACCGTTCATCGTGGTGTTGACGCGGACGGAGTTGTTGAGGAGTCGCAGCGAGCAATTCACGGACGTATACGGGCCGGCGACACAGGGGATGGTCACGCGCACGCCCTGGATGCGGCGGTAGTAATGGCCGAGGAAATCGAAGTCGAACAGCTCCTCGGGAATGTTCAGGAAGCACCTGCCGGTCTGGCGGAGCTTGAGCAGGGCCAACGGATCGAGCCGCAAGAGCGAGACACGTTTGGACAGCTCCAGCTCGCGGCGGTTCTCATCG
Source organism: uncultured Thermoanaerobaculia bacterium (assembly GCA_964558905.1). Classification (GTDB taxonomy): domain Bacteria; phylum Acidobacteriota; class Thermoanaerobaculia; order Gp7-AA8; family Gp7-AA8; genus QHVT01. The sequence goes on from CAZLGP010000072.1 coordinate 13,734, forward strand.
AGGTACGACCGCTCCATCTGGCGCAGGGCCAGTTGCAGTTTCTCTCCGGACACGAGTCCCTGTTTCGAGTCTTCCCAATAGCCGTATTGCACGAAGCCGGAGGTCTCGGTTCCGATCTCGTAGCGATACGCCTTCTCGGCCTTCTTGGCCATCTCGTAGGCGAGGTTGTAGCTCTGCTTGTAGACGTCGAAGAGCTGCTCTTTCATCCATTGGTACAGCTCCTGGTTCGTGAACTTGTCCTGAAGGAAGAGCTCCATGGCCTTGGCGTTCTCGATCTGCTGTTTGTGATTGGCGAGCTCTTTTTCCGCGATCTGGATGCGGATGTCGGCGGCCACGATCTGCTTGTCGATCTGGACCAGGTCCGCGGCCGCGGCGTTGACCTGGAAGGTCCAGTCCTGTTCGCGCCGGATGTAGCTGGCCATGGTCGCGGCCTGCGCAGCCTCGGCCGAGAACGCGCTGGCGGCCGTGGAGAGTGCGCGCCCGGTGGCGGAAGTCGCGGCGCCGAGGTTCTGTCCTCCCCACCAGGCCCCGGCGCCGACGCCGAGCGGCGTCCCTTCGGCGTCGAGTTGCGGGAAGAGACCCAGTACCGCCGCGAGCGTATCGGCTACGCCGGCCGCGATCTGCATGTTGCGCGCGGAGTCGTTCTTGTCGAGCGACTCTTTCTCCTTCTTGAGGATCTTCACGCCGCGCTCGTCGGTCTTGGCCAGGGAGACGTCGACGTCCACGGCGACGGTAGGGATGAGCGTATCGGCGGGAAGCTCACTGTCCGCCTCGAGCGTGGCCGGCACGCTGGGGATGCCGGGGATTGCGACGGTGTCGTTGCCGAGAAGGTCGGTGTAGTAGCGAATGCGGAGCTGCGCGACTTGGCGCCCTTTCTCCAGTTGCTCGCGGTTGGCCCTGGCTTCGAGCACCTGCCGCTCCCGTACGGCGGTGACCAGCTCGAGCATCTGCGTCTCCTGCGCCGCGCGCAGTCGACTGAGCTCCTCGCCGTCCTTTTTCTCCAGCGTTGCCAGCAGACTCGAGCCGAGGGCTCTCACGTCATTGCAGAAATCGTTCGCCTTCTGGATGAGGAACGTGAAGCGATAGATCGGCGGCGGGCTGCTCAGATCGGCCAGGATGCTGCCGAGGCTCAGCCCCTTCGAGGCCGCGGCGATGAGTGCGCCCGGGTCGATCGGCGGTGAGAAGAGCGCCAGCTTGCGCTCCACGCCGTCGATGTTCTGACAGTGGCGGATCTTGTACAGCCGATCGGCCACGGTGTCCCACTGTTCCATCAACTTGTCGTTCGACGGGATGCAGAAGTAGAGCGCCGAGCCGACGCCGAGAACGCCGGATCCGGGCGAGGAGCTACTGGCCGTTCCCTCGCTGCTGTACGGAAAGAGGTTCTCCAGCTCGACCAGGGCATTGGAGAAGTCGTCCCACTTCTTCTCGAGCGTCTTGTATGTCTCGGCCTTGACCTCGCCGCGCCGAGGCACGAGCTCCGGCCGCGGTCCGAGGATGTGATTGGCCATGACGTAGATCTGCAGGGCCTCGTTGACCGTCTCCATCGTGTCCTGCCGGAACAGCGAGTCCGCCCAGGCCACGAGGTTCTCCACGTACCGGATGACCACGTGTTTCATGTACGCGAGCGGGCGATTGGCGGCCACGACGTGGGGATCGAAGGGTTTGTCGCGCCATTCGCCGATGATCGAGTTTTCGTGATCGGGATTCGCGTTCGGGCCGAGCTCGCGGAACCAGTCCTCCAGGTTCTCGGCGGGCGTGGTGCGGAAGGGGAGCACCTTCCAGTAGCGCGCCGTTTCCGAAAGAGCGGTCGGCTTTTCGTCGGTCGTCGGATCGAAGATGTAATGCAGCCACTGCATCGCCTCGCGGTACTTGCCGTTCCTGCTGAGACGGGTGGCGATGTAGAGCGGCGCGTGGAAGAACAACTCCCAGTTGTACAGAGCGTTCGCGCCATAGCGGTCGAAACAGACGTTTTCCTTGTAATACGTCCGTTTCGCCAGATCGGACGGCACTTTCACCCGGCCGTGCGAGAAATGCGGATCGTACACGTCTTTGAACGTCTTCCCGTTGTCGGAGGGGAGCTTCGTGTCCTGCTGCATGAGTCCCGGCACGCCGAGCTCGTTGAGGGCGGTGACGTAGTGTGTGGAGTAGGGATGTGAGAACGTGTGAAACTCCAGCCCCAGCACCTCCCTGAGCCAGATCGGGAACTTGGTGTTGTACGTGGCGCCGGCGAACGCGTTTGGACTGGCGCCCGTGCGTGCCGCGGTGATGCCGGCCGTATCCGCGGTGGCTGGCGGCATCGTCGTCCGGGTCGCCATCGCGCTTCTGCGGACGGTGGAGCGGTTCGCGGCAACCGACCCGCCGGACGTCTGATGACCGCGTGGGGGGCGGACGGTGGGGTCTTCCTCGGGCCGTGCTCTCTTCGTGGGAACGGCGATCGCGAAACGGTCGGGATGCCGTACCGCGACACTCAGTCCGCTGCGGACCGGGCGCACGAAATACGAGCGCTCGGGGTCGCTGAAGAAGAACGGCTCGGTGAAGTCGTAGTCGAAGTTCTCCACCCGCGGCGAGAAGAGCAGCTTGTGATTGGACTGCGCTTTGAGGTACGTCTTCCCCTTGATCCGCATCGGGTCCCATGCGGCGATGTTCAGATAGAGGTTCCGGTACTCCGTGTCGAAGGTGACCTGCGCCGATCCCCCGACGTCGCTCTCCGCCCGCGGCCGGGCCGTGATGTCGATGAGCTCGAACTCCGCCTCGTAGTACCAGCTTCGGTCGGTCAGCTCCGTCAGCAGCCAGAGATGGAGGTGGTTGTTTTCCGGATCGATCTCCGTTGCAAATCGCATGTGCGACTCGTTGGGGATGTACCAGTGGTCCTCCTGAACGATGAAGTCGTTCGAGATCTGCTTGGCCGTCCATTTGTCGTCGACGTATTCGCTCCAGGCCAGCCGGATCTCGTACGTCTTGATCGGCTTCAGCTCCGACATCGGCGCGCTGCCTGCCTCCTCCGCCGATTTCGAGCCCTGGTCCGGGGGCGTCTGCTGCTCCTGGAACTCGGGCCAGAAGACGAACAGGCGCTTCTTCCACACCACGGGCATGAGATGCACGCCGCTGCGTGCCGCGCGCTCGCTTGCGCGAATGGCCACGGGCATCTTCTCCCACGCCGTCCATTTGCGGTACTGGTCCCAGCGCCGATAGAAGTATTTGTAAGGCGCATTGTGGGTGCGTCCGAAGACGTGCAGATATTTCAGGGTGTCGTCGTCGCGATACTCCGAGGCCATGCCACAGACCTCGAGGTTCGCCAGCTCATTGAGGCCGGCCAGGTAGTTGCGGAAGGCCTGCTCGACGGTGCGGTCGGTGATGTCGTTCTGGACCAGGAAGGACTCCAGCTCCCGGAAGAGCGGGCTGCGGTCGTTCCTCCATTCCGGCTCCAGCCAGTTCTCGGGATAGAGAAAGACTTTGCGGTTGGCTTCCCAGACCCGGTACCGCTGCATCCACTCCCACCGGTCTTTGTCGATGGCCGAGGGAGCGACGCCTCTCTCGTTTCCACCGGCGATGACGCTTTCCAGATTGAGGAGGCAGCGGTTGACGAACATCTGGATCGAAGAATTGGCCTGCACGATGCGCGACGTGTCCATGCACGCGCCCATCTGCACGTCGATGAGGAAATACTCGAACAGGCCGTCCGCGTCGCGCGCTCCCCATCCGCGGATGGCCGGACGGGTGAGCAGATAGGCGATGAGCGCCTGCTGCTGGTTCCTGCGGACGGCGTCGCTGAGCGAACCGGCCACCTCCAGCCACTCCGCTTCCTGATAGCGTCCTTTCACGGCGTCGCTGAGGAGACCGGCCGTGACGTGCAGCGCGTCATAGTCCGTCTCCGCGGTGCCCCACTCGGTGATCGTCTCCGCCGACAGGCCGGTTCGGGCGACGATCTCCATGACCTTGCGCACGCGGTTGAGTGCGATCTCGTTTTTGTAATCGTTCACACCCAGGGCGAAATAGCCGCTGAGGAAGGCAATGCTCGCCTCGTCCCAGGCCGTGGCCTGATGCACGAGGGCGTTGAGGCCCAAGACGGTCGGCACCGGATCGGCTGTGTTTGCGGCGGCGAGCACGTCGGTGATCCGCGCCTGCGCCTGCGCCGCGGCATCGCGCAGCAGGACGTAATCCCGCACGCGCGTCCAGTGCGCGGCCGTCAGCGCCTTGACGTCGAAGTTTTCGAAGTCGGCGCCGTATTGCAGCAGGTGTGCGAGCTCGGTGGCCGTCAACGCGAATCCTGTAATGAACTTCGCGGCCCGGTGATGGAGGCCGGCCAGTGCGACGAAGCGATCGAGGATGGCCGCCGGCCACGCCTCCGATGACGGGATGATCTCCGGCGCCGAGGTGGTGGTCTTCCAGCGCAGGCGCGCGCCTGCGTTCTGGGTGTCTTCCGCGTATTCGAGGCGCAGCGCGTGCATCCCGGCGGCATTGAGCGTCGTCACCACCTCCATCGAGGTGCTGCCGCCGTTGGCCGGCTTCTCCAGAATGAGCGCGCCGTCGAGGTAGAGCCGGAATGCCTCATCCGCCTCGGCCACGTCGACGATGAGCGTGTACTCGCCGCTGGCCGGCGCCGCGATCCAGGCATCCCACCGGACGCTGAACTGATCGGCCGGAATGGCGCCGTCCGGGGACCCCACGCCCCACGCGAAGTCGATCGTGCCGTCGACGCGATCGAGTCCGGCGATGGTCCATGCCGGATCGGTGAAGTACGTGGCCGAAAATCCCTCCGTCGAAAGGTCTGCGACGAGCACGTCCGCGTCCGCCGCCACGAGCAATGCGCTCGCCTCGGCGCTCAACCCGATCAGGGCCGCGAGCTGTTGGCTGATGGCGTCGCGGCGCAGCTTGTTCTTCAGGACCGGCACGAACTGCGCGTACACGTAGGCCAGCCGCTCCTCGAGCGTTTTGGCCGGCGCCTGCGCCGGATGATCCAGCAGCGTCGCCAGCGCCTCATTGAGATTGGTGAAGATCCCGCCGAAGTTGTCTCTGACGAATGCCTCCGGCTCCGCGTGGAGTGCGTTGACGGCATTCGTGAAGCTGGCGTTGCCGAGGCCCTGCAACGCGGCCTGCTCCGCGTCCGTCATTACGCCGGTGGCGATGAGCCGCCCGCTGCCGCGCACATACGTGAATTTCGCCGCCAGCGGCTCGGGGATGACGATGTTCTGGTTCGGATCGGCAATACTCTCGTATCGCTCCGTGCCCTGCAGCGTGCTCATGAAGCGCGTCACGATCTCCGGCGCGAACGTAAGCGCCAGTTTGCCCGTGAGGGCGTCCGCGGTGAGCGGCGAAGGCGGATTGTCGGGGTGGCTCTGGGCGATGGCGAAGAAGGTCGCGCGGATGGCCTGCGCCGTTGCGCGCGCCTTCACCGGGTCGAGGCCGATCTTCGAGTCGGCCGGCAGCGTTCCCTGCAGGATGTACTCGAGCACGGAGGCCTTGAATCCGGTTTCCTGCACCGAGGTGGCGAGCTCGTGGAAGGCAAACGTGGCCGCCGGATCGGTGCCATTGAATGCGCCGGCCTGAACGTCCCAAGTGCTGAAGGGCGTCGCGCCGAAGAGGTCGATCAGGGTGACGAGGTCGACTACGCGCAGCTTCGTCGCCTTGGCCAGGAGGGCATAGCGGTAGATCGTGGTGAGATTGCCGAGGGTCAGTGGGTCATTGTCGAAGTCGATGGCGCGCGGCTGACCGTTGTCGATCACCCGCGCCGTCTTCAGGATGGCTTCGAGATCGACGTCGCGGAGGCGGAACGCGCCCACGATGGCCGAGCGGTGATTGGCGAGCTTCTCGTTCCCGTCTTGCAGAACCTGGCCCCAGCCGTCCGGCTTGAAGGCATCGTCAACCTGTCGGCCGGTGCCAAGGAAGAGCTTCCGGTAGAGAGACTTCGCGCCGTAGGTCTCAATGGCGCCCCACAAAGCCGCCAGTTGATTCACAGGGAGTTTGGTGACCGCCTTCAGCTCCAGCACGTGCTCGAGCTTGCGGATGGTGAGCGGTGTGATGTCGTTCTCGCCGAGCGCAGCCAGCATGAGATCGACCTCGTGAATGGTCCAGCCGAGCTTGCGCCACAGGCGGATGAACCGGTGCAGCTTCGACCAGAGCTCGTTGGAGATCCCGGGATCGGCGGAATTGCTGACGATGCTCTGGATGGTGCGGAGCCGGGTCGTTTCCAGGTCGCACTTCGAGTCGGGCTCGAACAGCGTCAGGACCTTGCGGATGTTGTCGAGGTTGTCTTTGATCCGCAGGTCGAAGTCGGCGGCGGTGACGGGCGGTCCGGAGCTCACGTTGTACGCCGCGAGCGCCGCGGCGATGTTGAGGTCGTTGGCCGGATTGAGCGTGCCGCTCTCGATCTTCACCAACTGGCCGAAGGTCGTGCTGGTGAGGGCTTTGCCCGCGAAAATCTTCTGCAACGTCTGTAACTCGTCCTGGTAGGGATTGATGAACTGCGTCTTGACCACTTCCACGAGGTCGACGTAGCGCAATCCGGAACGGTGCAGAAACTCCGGGACCTTCGCCGCGCCATTGAGCTGATTGGCGGCACCGTAGCCATAATAGAGGTGCAACGCGGTGGCGTCGGCCGTGGCGGCGAAATCGTGGCCGGCCAGGATGCGGTGCTCCTCCTGCGCCACGCGTACCGACTCCGCGGCGATGGCCTGCGCGGTAGTGGCGTTGGGCGTAGGGTTGACCGCCTTCATGACCCCATGGCGGCTCACGCCGAGGTGATCGCTGTATGTGCGGATCACGTCCAGCGGCTGGTGGTACGGCAGCGTGAACGGATATTTCGCCGCGGCCAGTTTCCCGTATGCACCTGCGTTCGTCTTCTGCGGCGCCGCGCGCAGCTCCTCCGGCGTGGCATCGCCCGTGTCGTGTCCCTGGTAGTTGGTCAGCGAGTCGTGGACCGTGTAGTACTCCATGACCTCGTTGGCCAGATCGATGTACGGGATGATGGTGTTCGTGTTCTCGCACGTCAGGGGCAGGTGCAGGAGGTCCGGCCGCCGTCTGGCGAGCATGTCCAGAGGCGTGCTGCCGTCCGCGTTCGGCTCCCCGCGCCAGAGGAAGCGCAGCAGGTCGACCATGTACGCGGCGGCGCTGTAGACGGAGCGGCAATGTTCGCATTCGCAGATGTCGGGACTCCCGAACAGCTCCGTGTAGTTCGGGATCTTCTTCTGGAGGAGACTCAATGCCGGGCCGCGGTCGGAGGGTGTGTACGCCGTCCTGGGTCCGTATCCGTGCGTGTAGTCGCGCAGAACCAGAGCGGCCCGCTCGGCGCGTGCGGCGATGTGCGAGGCACGCTCGTGAATGACGAAGGCCTCTTGCTCGCCGCCGACGGCGGCTGCGTACGTGTTCATGAAGCTCTTGCGGGGGATGTTGGCGATGCTGTACGCGGAGGTGAGTCCGTTCGCGCGCAATGCGGTCATGGCGCGCGGCGTGGGGCTGACCTGGTAGATGCGCTGGAGGCTGAGGAGCTCGTCGCGCACGGCCGGAAAGGAGTCGCCCGCCTCGGACCGGAGCTGCCCGTCGAAATCGTGAATGCGCGAGGTGGCAAAATCGAACTGGGCGTTCTTCGTCAGGAACTTCGAGACGTACCGCGATACGTCGCCGGAGCCGCCCTGGAGATCGCCTTTCTCGAGCATCCGCGCGATGCGCAGCGTTGGGAACGCGGCGTCGAGGTCGGAGCGCATGCGCATCGTGAAGTTGCGCGCTTTCTCGTCGTCGTCCGCTCCCTCCGCCGAGTCGGGGATGCCGCTCTTCCGCACCGCGCTGATCCAGTCCTTCTCGTCGAGGTCGAAGAGATCGTGCACCGAGCGCACCTTGGCCTTGCGCAACTCGGCCACGAGCGGCTGATGGTTTTCGGTGAGGAGCGTGAGCTGCTGGGTGAGGAGAAGGTCGGCCACGAGCTGCGGGTTCGATTTGAGCTCCGGCTGCGACGGGAGGTGCTGACTCCAGAACTCGGCGTAACTCTCGCCGTCGAAGGTGGCCATGGCCCGGAGCGTGGCCGCGCGCTGGGCCTCTTTCGGGAGCGCGTTGACGAGCATGGCCCCGAGCGAATTGGGATCTTCGTCCGCGAGCACCTGCGCCACCGTCCGCTCCCGCAATGCCCCTAGAAACGCCGATACCTCCCGCTCGGAGAAGGTGCGGATGATGTTCGCGCGGCCCGAGGCATCGATGGCCGCCTTCAATTCCTCGTCCGGGCGCTCCGACAGCGACGCCTCTCCGAGGTTGATGTTCTGCCGTCCAATGCCGTAGAGGAGCTCGTGCGACAGCCCCTTGTACTTCGAAGCAGCGAGGAGCGCGGCGTGCGCGGCGATGGCCACGTGATCGATCTCGATCTCGAGCTCGTCCGCGGTGAAGCGGAGCTGGTCGAACGATGTGGCGATGGCGGGGAGGGAGATGTCGCTCTCTTTGAGGAACGGCGTCGACACCGCCATCAGCCGCTCGTACTCCGTGCCTTCCTCCGGCTGATCGATGATCACATGGAGTTGCCGGACCACGCCGGTGCCCTCGTAATCGGAAGCGGACACGAGTCGCGAGCGACCCACGATGCGGCCTCCACGCTCGTCGACGGCGTAGACCACGACGTCCGCCTTGTTGCGCTCCGCCCGCGCGAACTGCCAGTCGAAAAACGTGACGCTGTAGCGGTTGTTGGCGTCGGATTCCGTCTGGGCCAGGAATTCGATACCGCCACTCTCTTCGAGCTCGGCCACGGTCTTCACGTCGCGATAGACCGCAACCGCGCGGAGGTCGATGTCGAAAGCGAGGAGGCGGTGGCGCCGTTTCGCCCGTACGCCAGCGTCCCGGACCTCACCGCTCACGGTGAAGGAGCGGGCCGGCTCGGTGAGGCCGCTCTGGACGAGCGCCTGCTGGACGGCGGAGATCGTGGCCGTGTCGAGCACGTCGTCGCCCGTGGGGCGGACGTTCAATTGCTCCTGCAGGGCGCGCACTCTCTTGCGGGTCTCGCTGCCGGCTTTGCGCTCGGAAAGCTCCCGCCCTGTTACCGGCTGGCCGAGGACGTCCAGCACTTTGTGCAGGAGGGCGACGTCGAACGACGATTCGCCCGCAGCGATGCGCTTCATTCTCGGTAGTCTCATGGCCACTCCTCGTTCCCTCTCTCGTCACGCGCAGCGATCCGGGTAGGCGTCGCAGACGCTCACTTCCTTCAGCTTCGGTTGCAGCAACCCCGGCACGAAGT
>CAZLGP010000073.1:0-21455 GCA_964558905.1 uncultured Thermoanaerobaculia bacterium
AGCGAGACGCGGCAGCAGGGAGCCAGTGCATCTCGACTTCCCCCGCCAACCGCCAACCGCCAACCGCCAACCAATTCACGCATACACATCGGTCGTGATCTCTTCGAGCGAGGGATACGGTGAGGCATCGGCGAAGGCGGCGGCGGACTCGATGGTCTGCCGCACGCGCGCCTTCATCTCTTCCAGTTCCAGGATCGTGAGCGCCTCGTTCTGCAGGAGGCGCGCTTCGAGCGCCGCGATGGGATCCTTCTTCGTCCATGACGCCAGCTCGTCCTTGTTCACGTACGCCTGATCGTCCGGCTCGAGGTGCCCGCGGAGGCGATAGGTGTACGTCTCGAGAAAGTAAGGCTTGCGGTTCTTGCGGACGTACGCGATGGCTTCGCGCGCGGCCACGTTCACGGCCTCGACGTCATTGCCGTCGACCGTCACCGCGGGCATGCCGTGCGGGCGCGCCCACTCGCTGACGTGATCGGTGAGCATCGTCTCCTTTCGGTGCACGAACGCCTGCCACTGGTTGTTCTCGCAGACGAACAGCACCGGCAGCTCCCACACGGCGGCGATGTTCAGCGCCTCGTGGAATACGCCCTCGGTCGCCGCGCCGTCGCCGAAGAAGACCACCGCGATGGCGTCGGTGTCCTGCATCGACAGCGAGAGCCCGACGCCCGGGGCGAGCGAGAGCTCGCCGCCGACGATGGTCGAAGTCAGGACGACGCCCAGCTCCTTGACCGAGATGTGCAGGCTGCCGCTCTTGCCTTTGCAGTACCCGGTGGCCTTGCCGGCGATCTCCGCCAGGAGACGTCCCGGATCGGCGCCGCGGGCCAGGAGATGTCCCGCGCTGCGATGGTTGGTGAGGATCAGATCGTGGCCCTGCAACGCGCTCACGACGCCCACCGCCGCGGCTTCCTGCCCGACCGAGGTGCACACGCTCCCGATCTTCCCCGCGGCGTTCAGCTCCGCGGACTTCAGTTCAAACGCACGGATGGTGTGCATCATCTCCAGCGCTTCCGCCACACTGCGATCGACGGCTGTTTCCATGATGGTCACTGCATTTCTCCTTAGGCCGTTCTGGCTGCGGGCAATGTAGGTTTCCCAGGTCCGCCACGGTTGCTAAGAAGTTGCTAGGAAGAGCTGAAAAGGTGGGAGTGGGAGCACGCGGGGCGCGCGCAAAATGCTAAGAAGTTCTTACGCGCGCCGGTGTATAAACCATGCGATGCCCTCGAAAACAACTACGCTTCGCCTCGTTGCTCCACTCCGCAGGCCGCGAGCATCCCACAGGCCGCGTGCTTCGCGGCGCCGCCGCTGTAGCGCCGGACGACCGGCACCTCGAGCGTGCGCAGCGCATCGCGAAAGCGGGAGAGCTCCGCATCCGTCGCCCGACGATAGCCGCGAGGGCGCGCGTCGTTCACGTCGATCAGGTTGAGGCGTAAGGGAACATCCGCGAAAAGAGCGCGTAGCGCTTCCACCTCATCGAGACCGGTATTGATCCCGCCGAGGAGCACCCAGGCGATCGTGACGCGTCCTCCGCGTGCACGCTGATGCTCGCGGATCGCCGACGCCAGCTCCGCCACCGGCCAGGCCGCCGCGAGCGGCACCAGCGCGCGACGGCGCTCGTCGATCGCCGACGTCAGCGACACGATCAGGCGATACGGGCGCTCCTCGCGCGTGAAACGGCGGATCGCCGGGACGAGTCCCACGGTCGAGATGGTGATCGCCTCGGACGCGATCCGGCCGCCGCACGGATCGCTGAGGATCGCGGCGGCGCGCATCACCTCGTCGTAGTTGTGCAGCGGCTCGCCCTGTCCCTGGAACACCGCGCCGGTCACGACGCCAGGCGCCTCCGCACGCACGGCCAGAAACTGCCCGACGATCTCCCAGGCCTCGAGACTGCGCGTGAGGCCGAGGCGGCCGGTCGCGCAGAAATCGCAGCGCATCGCGCAGCCGGCCTGACTCGAGAGGCAGACCGTGAACCTCCCCTCCTTTTCGAGGGGAATGCGCACCGCCTCCGCGACCGCGCCGTCGTGCAGACGGAACAGGTACTTTACGAATCCGTCCGCGGGATCCGTCGCGCGCTCCACGATCTCGATCGGACGGCGATCGACGAGCGCGTCGATCGCCTCCTCCACGCGACGCGGCACGGGCCGCGACGTCGGATAACCGTCCCGGCCGTGAGCGATCGCGTGCGCGATCACTCGGCGTGCTTCCGCCTCGCGCACCTCCACGCCGTGTGTGCGAAGGGCTGCGGCGAGACCTTCCGGGCGAAGTCCGAGGAGATGGGGGCGCATATCGCGCCGGGCATTTTCCATTATCCTTCGCGCAACGCATCATGATTCGTACCGTCATTTCAGCAACCGGCAGCCACATCCCCGCCGTCCGCGTGCCGAACGAGCACTTTCTCGATCACGACTTCCGGGGCACGGACCAGCAGCCGATCAACAAAACGAATGCCGAGATCCTCGCGCAGTTCGAGTCGATCACCGGGATCCGCGAGCGACGCTACGCCACGGACGAGCAGGTCACGAGTGACCTCGCCTACGAGGCCGCGCGCGACGCGCTGGAATCCTCGAAGATCGATCCGGAGACGCTCGACGGCATCATCGTCGCGCACAACTTCGGCGACGTCCGCGCCGGCAGCCGGCACTCCGATCTCGTCCCCGCTCTCGCAGCGCGCGTCAAATCGCGTCTGGGGATCCGTAACCCTTACGCCGCCGCCTTCGATCTCGTGTTCGGTTGTCCGGGATGGCTGCAGGGAGTGATCGTCGCCGACTCGATGATCCGCGCGGGCGACAACAAACGCATGATGATCATCGGCGCCGACACGCTCTCTCGGATCTCCGATCCCCACGACCGCGACTCGCTGATCTACGCCGACGGCGCCGGAGCGGTCATCGTCGAAGCGCGTGAGACCTCGGAGGACGTCGGCATCCTCTCGCGCGCCGTGCGGTCGGACACACTCGAGCACGCGGAGCTGCTCTACATGGGCAGCTCGTACAACCCCGAGACCTTCCTCGAGGCGCTGTTCCTGAAGATGGAAGGGCGCAAGCTGTACAAGTACGCGCTCAACAACGTCGCCGGCGCGATCCGCGACGCGCTCGTCCGCGCGAACGTCGACCTGCGCGACGTGAGGAAAGTGCTGCTCCATCAAGCCAACGGCAAGATGGACGAGGCCATCCTCGCCGCCGTGTACGAGCTGTACGGCATCAGCGACCCGTCCCACGACGTCATGCCGATGACGATCTCCTGGCTCGGTAACAGCTCGGTGGCCACGGTGCCCACCCTGCTCGATTTGATCCTGAAAGGCCAAATCGAAGGGCACATCATCTCGAGAGGAGATGTTGTGGTATTCGCCTCGGTCGGCGCGGGGATGCATGTCAACGCGGTGGTCTATCGTTTCTAGGAGTGCGGTGGCGAGGCGGGTCGGGCGGTGGGAAGCCACCGCTCTGGTAGCGACAGCGTCGAGCAATTTCAACGACGGCAGAGCACGATCAGCTGTGCCACGCCGACCGACTGGGCCTGGTGCTGCGGCGCCAAGTGCGAGCAGGACCCGAACGACCCCACCAAAGCGATCTGTATGTGCCCCATGATCACCAGCGGCACCGTGATCCTGGTCAGCCAGGACAAGTGCGCCGACAAAAGCACGTTCTGCCGGATGCTCTGGTCCGGAGCTCTGGCGGCCGAGAGCAAATTCGCCAACGAGTATTACGCCTGGTGGATGGCCAAGAACGGCTACCCGGCGGAGCCACCCGCGCAGGCGTGCCCGGTGCCGAAGGGGGAGATTCTGCTGCCCGCGACCTCCGGCCTGTCACGCGGGAGGTCGTGGGTTCGAGTCCCGTCGGCCCAAGCTGACTCGCAAGGTCGCGATTCTCGGACGCGAAAATCTGCACGGAAACCGCCGCGAATGCGCCCGATGTTTCACGGATCGGCGCGAAAATGATGCTCCGGGGAGTGTCTTGGAGCCTCCCGAAGCTGATCTGCGGATGAAAGGGCAGTCGTCGCGAAAAGACGCCTTTTCAAAAGATCAACGTCGTTCTCCTCGCGATCAAAACTGTGAAGCGAGGAGTGAACGTCTTCACGATTTTGGATGACGCTGTCGGCACTACTGGCCGCCTGGAGTCTGTGAGAAGAACCTCAGCACCGAAACTTCTCTCTCGACGATGCCCTAGTGCAGCATTGTCCATTCATGCAGCAGGGAGTAAAACCCACTGATGGCAGCGAAGCGCCCAACACGGAAGAGGAAGATCGACGGGACAGGGTCCGGCGGCGGGAAAGCTGCGTTCGGCGGTCCTCGGTACCAAGCGGAGGTCGCCGCCTTCTTCTCGGTCCACATGCTCGCCGAGCACGCCGGCGTCCCCGTGTGGGAACTGCCGCCAGAGACGACCGTCGTGGCGGTCCGCTGCGAGACCGAGCAAGCTGTAGACGACGTGCTCCCGCTGCTCGCGAACGGCGGCTTCCTCTACTTGCAGGCGAAGCGGACGCTGTCCCTCAGCGACAAGGCGGACTCGCCGCTCCGCTCGGCGGTCGACCAGTTCACGCGACAGTACCTCCACGCCACGGGTCTCACCGGTACGGGCGTATGGGATCGGCGGCTCGACACGCGCGACCGCTTCGTGCTCGTGACGCGGTCCGCCTCCGGTACCCCAATGTGTGAGACAGCCGCAGGCGTACTCGACCGCCTCCGCGACCCGGTGCAGCCAGCAAGCGCCGCAGCACGGACGAAAGAGGAGGAACATGCCCTGGCAGTCCTCACCGGCCACGTGCAAGCCGCATGGAAGGACGCGACTCGAAAAGACGCAACGGCGGAAGACATCCGCCGCGTCCTCGCCTACGTCCACATCGAGACGCTCGATACTGCACCCGCTGAACAGCACAGCCGCGAAGCACGGAAGCGCCTCCGCGATGACGTGCTGGTTGATCCGACGCAGGACGAGGTGGCGTGGAAGATCGTGACGTATGCCGCGGAGACTGCGAGCGCTGGGCAGAGCGGCCTCACGCGCGCCGCACTGGAGACGCTCCTCACGGCCGATCGCATCCGGCTCAAGCAGTTGCGTAGTTACGAACACGACGTCGAGGCGCTTCGTCGCCGCAGCGAGCATTCGCGTTCGATCCTCGCCGACTTCGCCGCCCTGCCGGTCGCGCCAAAGCCTGAGCACATCCCGCGCAGCGCTGCTGTGCCACTGGCACTAGCAGCGGACGCAGCGTCGCTGCTCGTGATCGGCGAGCCTGGCGCGGGGAAAAGCGGCGCGCTCCACGACCTATACGTGCAGCTCCGCGACGCCGGCCGCTCCGTGATCCTCCTCATCGCCGACGACTTGAACGCTCCGAGTGTGAGCGCACTGCAGACGGATCTCCAAGTCGAGCACGATGTCCTTGACGTGTTGCGGAACTGGCGCAGCGTTGAACCGGGCGTCCTCATCGTGGACGCGCTCGACTCGCAGCGCTCGAGCGGCACCGGAACCACGCTGCGGCACGTGATCGCCGCCATCCAGCGCGAGCAGTTGAACTGGCGAGTGGTCGCCTCCATTCGGACGTTCGATCTGCGGCGCGGAGTGGAGCTACAGAAACTTTTCCGCGGCGGACTGCCATCGACCGTGCCCCAGGAGTTCCAAGAGCCCGAGTTTCGGGAGTACCGACACTTTCTCGTCCCGCGGCTCACGGACGACGAGCTGGCGCATGTGGCGCGCGCCGTTCCGGCGCTCGGTGAGGTAATCGCGTCGGCGCCGCCGCAGCTCAAGGCCCTTCTCCGCGTGCTGTTCAACCTTTCGCTCCTCGCGCAGCTCCTCGACATCGGCGCCGGCGCGAGCGACCTCGCAAACATACGGACGCAGCTCGATCTCCTCGATTTGTATTGGGACCGTCGCGTCATCCGTGACGGCGCGGGCGCACTCACGCGGGAGGACACGCTCCGCCGCATTTGCGAAACGATGATCGCGCGGCGCCGGCTGCGAATTCCACGTCTCGCCGCCGTGGATGCGTCGCACGACGACGCGCTTCAAGAACTCCTTCGCGAGCACGTGCTCGCGGAACCCGTGAACGAAGCCGGAAGCCCTGACGGGACGGAGGTCGCATTCGCGCATCACGTGCTTTTCGACTACGCAACTGCGCACCTCATCTGCCGACGGCAGGCGGACGACTTCGCGGCCTTGCTCACCAATCGCAGCTTACCGCTCGTGATCTGGGCGAGTCTCATGATGCACTTCCACCATGAGTGGGGCCGCGGCGCGGCGGCCTTCTGGAGTACTGTCTTGGCAGTCATAGAGCGCGCTGGCGTCCCGACGCTCAGCCGCATTATCGGGCCCATGGCGGCCGCGGAGCTCGCGACTACCGTCAGCGGCTTCGCGCCGCTTCTTGAGGCGCTGACGAGCGACGACCCTGGGCACCGCGAGACCGCCGCGAAGGCGCTGCAGTTCGTGGTGATGGCGGTGCACGCGGGGACGCGCCCGATCGTCGGCGTAGGTGCGGGCCCGTGGGCCGATCTCGCGGCGGCTTCGGCGGCGGGTGCGGATGCGCCTTCCATGTACCCGGTCGCGCAGCTCCTGCAGCGGGCAATTGTGATCGACCAAAGCAAGGCGCTCACGCCAAGCGAGCGCACACAATACGGCGCCGCAGCGCGTGCGCTTCTCCAGTTTGCGTGGAGCGATACACGCTATCGCTCGTTTGTGCCACTCGCGATCACCACCGTCGCACGGACGTACGACACCGATCCTGCCGCTTCGCGCGCGCTGCTTGCGCGGATCCTCGGCCCGGCGCAGCTGAAGAGCGTTGGCTACGAAGAACTCCCGCCCCTCGTACGCGAGGTGAATCGGTTGATTGCGATCGATCCTTCGTTCGTGACGGGCGTGTACCGTGCCGCCTTCGGTTACGAAGAGGAATCGCAACAACCCACCTCGTTTCTTGGTCGCAGCGCGATCCTGCCGCTGACATCGCACCGACGACAGGACTATCACGGCGCATGGCACGAGCTCGGCCGCATCTACCCAGCCTTCCTGACGGCGAACCCGCAGGAGGCAACGCGTGCGCTCATCGACGCGGTCGAAGCTTGCGAGACGCGGCGGGCGCGCCGCGTGGAACCCGAAGAAACGACGTTTGCAGTCGGCGATCAAACAGCTCGCGTCCAGACGGACTACCGCTACGTCCTCGACTCCGTGGGTGACGACGACGTGGGCTCAATGCTTGCGGCCTTCGAGAAAGCCGTCGTCGAAGCGTCGGCGAAGGATACTGAGATCCCGCGCCAGATGTTCGACGTGCTGGTGAAGGAGAACCGCCTCGCAGCCATTTGGAGCCGCTTTCTCTTCGCCGCAAAACAGCAACCGAACGAACTTAAGACGGTCATTCTGCCGCTGGTCACGAGCCCGAACGTCCTTCTCGGCGATGGCATCTGCAAGGCGGCGATCCAGGTCGTCCCTGCACTCCTGCCACACCTTACTCACGCTGAGCAGGACGCGGTCGAGCAGGCGATTCTCGCGATGCCGGCGAGCGCAGCTCCGCACGCTGCGGAGTACGCGACCCTGCTGCGCGACCAGCTCGTCAAGTCGCTCCCACGCGGTCACATTGGCACTCAAGAAATGGTCGTCCTGCGGGACGCGCTCGACGCGGCGGCTGCAGACCGGGGCGAGAGTGGCGACGAGAACGCCGCTGCAATGCAATGGCTTGCACAGTTCCGGGATGCTGGCATGGAACGGCTACCCCCGGATGTCCGTGCGCTCGTCGGACCGCTCGACGAGATTGCCACGCGTTTCCTCAACAGCGCCCCAGCTGAGGAGGACATTCCGGGCATCCTCAAAGCGGCTGACATAGCAACGATCTTTGTGATGGAGCATCCCGATCTCGATCCGGCACATCGTCGAAGGCTTGAGTCATGTATCGCTGCGACGGGGCGGGCGATCGCGCGTAATATCGGCCTGAAGCTCGACGACCCCGCGTACCTACACGTGCGCGGTATCCTGCTCGCAGCAGCAGACAGTACCGACCCAGAACCGGACGCGGACCACGAGCAACAGTGGGACTCACAGCACCAGAGTTTCAGCCAAGGTGCACGCGCGTTAGCGGCTGACGGGCTGATCTCGCTTGCAGACCGTGCGGCCGCGGCGAAGGACGACGAGGTGCTGGCCGTGATCGAGCGGTTGAGTGCTGATCCGGTTGCCAGCGTGCGCACGCACATCATCGCGAACGCGCAGGTGCTCGCGAAGGACGCGCTCGACCTCGTGTGGAAGATCCTCGACCGCGTACGCGATGAAGAGCCGCGCGTTAGGATTGCGGCACAGTCGCTCGGCCCGCTCCGCGCGCTCGTACACAGGGACGCTAGCCGGGTGGTTCGCCACGCGATCGCTACCTTCCAGCGGTTCTCGGCGCCGCGGCCACCAGAGCTCATAGCGCGCGAGGTCACGTACTTTCTCCGCAACCGCATCATCTTTGAGGATGATCCGGACGCGCGTGCATGGCTTGATGAGATCCTCACGGCCGCGCAGGCCAACCCCGAGGTTGCGGGTAGCGCCGTGCATGGCATCCGCGATGCGCTCATGACCGATAACGGCTCGCCCGAGGAAGCCGCCGCCGTTCGCGCTCGAACGTTCCAGCTCGCTCGCGATGTCCTCGCGCCGAGTGCACGTGCATTCCGCGCCGCAGTTAGGCGCCCGGAGTCCCGGACGACGCCGCCCGCGGACGACGAGGTGAAGCTACTGCAGGAGCACGCACGCGTGATCGCCACAGTCGCACGCGAAGCGCAGTTCGCGTGTGGCAAGGTGGACAACGACACGAGGCTAACGCCGGAGGCCGCGCAGCATCGCGCGCCGATCGTGAAACGATTCTTCGCGGAATCGCGTGCGCTCATCGACGATCTCATCGAGGTGGGACACGTCCGTGCATCACACGACGTGCTGAAAACCGTAGTGGAGTACATCGACCTCGATCCACGC
This sequence comes from uncultured Thermoanaerobaculia bacterium, assembly GCA_964558905.1. GTDB lineage: Bacteria > Acidobacteriota > Thermoanaerobaculia > Gp7-AA8 > Gp7-AA8 > QHVT01. The sequence goes on from CAZLGP010000073.1 coordinate 8,910, forward strand.
GGCACGTTCCTCCGCATTCTTACGCTCCTGCAGCGCGCTGCGGAGACCGGATACCAGCAAGAGCACGAAGCGATGCGTGTCGTCGTCTCGATCGTCGAGCGGTACTTGGCGGACTACCGAGATCTCCTCGAAGGGGATGACGCGTGTCGCGATGCGGTCGTCGAGATTCTCGACCTCTTCATCGAAGCGGGGTGGCCAGAAGCGCTGCGGCTCGCCTTCCGGCTCGGAGATCTTTTTAGTTAGATTAGGTAGCAGCTGCCGGTAGCGTGGGGAGCCTCGGGAATCCTGCCGTCCTCGGCCGCGATTTGTTCGGCACTCTGATACGCACGGACAGCGCGAGCTGCCGCAGGACATGACGTCGGGATTCATCCGCTTGCGTTCGAAAGGGAAGACGAACAAACGCACCTGCGAGACGACGAACGCGTTCGACGATTCGTTCCGCCCCACGCGTGAGGAATGGCTCACCGCCAACTAGTCCCGCATGTGCTACGGAATCGATGCGACGTCCCGTCGGAACGAGACGCCGCATCACATGACGCGCGATCACGACGCCAGCCGGATCTCCGCACATCGAAACTTTCCTGCCGCAGCCGCGGCCGATCCGAAGATCAGTCGGTTAGTTTAATTTAGTTAAGACCTCCGGCCTGTCACGCCGGAGATCGCGGGTTTTCGAGCGCGTCGGCCCCGCACGGAATCTTCAAATCGGCAGGTAAGCGACGCGGTTCACCCATTCTTCCGGCTTCGTCACCGCCCAGATGAGAATTAGTGCATCGGCAGCGTCACGAACGGCCAGGATCTGTGGAACCACGATCAGCCCAGGGCTCGAACTGGCGCGCATGAAGTCTCCGAAAAATCGGGGCATCGTCCTGTGGTCGTGCGTCACGAGAACCCGGCCATCGCGGGCCGCAAGCGCCAGAACCTCCGGATCATTTAGCCCGGCAAGACCAGCCGCGGTGGCAGTTCGGAAGTCGATCTCCTGGTGACGCCGAACGATCGCACTGACGATGGTCTGATTGAAGTCGGCATCGGCCTGAAATCTGATCGGCATCAGCGGGCGAGAGGCGTCTGCTTCTTTGCGTCGGCGAGCCTCTGATAGAACATCGGGTCGGAGTCGCGGGCAGTCTCCCGCGCCGTCGCGAGCTCGCGTCGTCGCTGCTCGAGGGATCGATCGATCTCGTCGCGATGCGCGAGGTAGAAGGTGATTGCACCGTAAACCTGTTCGAGTGTCAGGACCGGGAATGCCTGGGCGATACTCTCGGCGGACTCTCCCGAAACGAACGCGTAGACGATCGAGTCCAGTGACACCCGACTTCCGGTGACCGCATAACCATCATCGCGCCGTTCGACATAATCGCTGCTCATGAAATTGCTCTGCTTGATCTTGCTCCGAAGGAAAGCCGGAACGCAAGCCATACGCCACCCGTCCGAGTGACGGCTCTCGGCCTGATCTCGCTCGCGCCACACCGCCTCCTCAAACAAACCGGATCTGTTCCAGAGCAACCAACGGGACGCGGGCCCTCCCCGTTCCGATGCTCTCTTCCACCCCCGCCAGCGGATCGACGTCCACCAGCTTCCCGAAGTCGATCCCGCTGCGCTCCTGGATCGAGAGGATCGGCACCTGGACGGCGAGGTTGAGCTGCGACGACACGAACTGGCCGAAGACGAACTCCTCCTCGGGCTGCAGGCTCTGCTCCTGGTTCATCTCGTAGCCGGTCGCGCACAGCTGGCCCGTCTCGTCGTGGATGAAGGCGATGATCTTCCAGAACGCCACGGGGATGCGCACGCCGTACATCGTCGGATCGTCCTCGTGAAAGTACGGGCCGGTGAAGACGGAGATCTTCATGTCGTCTTCCCTGGCGTTCTCGAGCGCGTAGTCCTCCAGCGCGAGCCAGATCGGCGAGTTGAAGGCCTGCATCTGCGGCGTCGCGTTCGTAACGTGCATCGAATCCTCGTTGCCGCGTTTCGCCGTTCCCGCGTTGCCCCAGGCCGGGTCTTCGCGGCGGGTCATATGACCGCGGCTGAAGCGCGGCGGCGCGCCGTAGCACTCCTTCATGATCTGCTGCGCCTTCGGGATGCGCGGGTCCCACTTCCATCCGACGCGTTTGGTCTTCCTCGCCTGCCCGCCGTCGATGTTCACCGCGCTCAGAAAGCACATGCGCCGGCTGGCGCTCATGACAACGGAGAAGTGCTCGTACCGCAGCTCGGTGCCGGTCGTGCCGTCGAGGTCGAGCTCGAGCACGTCATCGACGTCGCGGTCGACGGCGGGCAGCTCGACGGAAAACTCGTCCGTGCCCAGAAAAGCGGACTGATATCCCTCGCGGTCGAGGTAGTCGGCGGCGACCGCCTCCTCGGCGATGTCCACGTCGTCGTCCACGTCGTCGCCAGGGCGCGGCGGAGCCGGCAACACGCGACGGCGTGCAGGTGTGGGCGTCGTGGGCGTGCCGAGGGATACGGTGACCGTCAGCGGGATGGTGATGCTCACGCTGTTGCCACCTGCCGCGGGCATTGTTGGGGGTAGAGCGATCCGCGGCTCCGCCGGCCGCGCGGGCTTCTGCGCCGGCCTCTCCGGACGAGTGCGGCCGGAACGAACGTTCGCGAGCAGCTTCTTCACCACATCCGAGCGCACCGCGTAGTTCGTGGCCAGAAAACTTCCGCTGAAGTGCAGCCCGACGGCTTGGCCGCTGTCCAGGTCGAGCACGACCGAGCCGGAGTTGCCGCCGAGGGTCGTGCAGTTGTGCAGGAGGCGCACTTCGTCGATGGCCGTCACCCCGCCCGGCGCGAGCCGCTTCTTGTTGTAGACCCGGCCGTAGATCTGCTCCATCAGGTCCGGCTCCGGAATGCGGCTGTCGTACGCCGGATAGCCAATGGTCGCGGCGTTTTCGGTCTCGGCCGGTTTTGCGGCCAGCTCGATCGGCTTCGCCAGCGTCGAATCGCCGGAGGTCTGCTCGATCTCGAAGAAGGAGAGGTCCGGACCGGGTGACTCCTCGATGTGCAGCGGCTTGACCAGCTTGAAGACGAGCGTGCTGGGATTGTCGATCTCCTGGATGAAATCGACGCCGGCAGTGATCGGTCCATCGTTCCCCAGCCGGAACGCGAATCCCTGGCCCTTGCGCATCGCGAACTCGTTGGCGACGTGGCGGTTGGTCACGAGGATGTCGTCCGCGACCAGCCATCCCGTGCCCACCCAGTCCAGCCGGCCGCCCTGCAGCTCGATGCGCCCGACCGCGCGGATCGCCTGATCCAGCAGCGGCTTCGCGTTTCTCAGGCGCGCCTCCCAGACCGCCGAGTCCGCGGGATCGATGAAGAGCAGCCGCGTCTCGTTGTTCAGAATGGAGAGCACCGGACGCTCGCGGCGGAGAATGATGCTCTCCTCGACGAGCGCACTGTCGATCCGGTCCGGCGTCGGGATCTCCAGCGCCTCGCTGACGACGACGTCGGCACTCTCCTCCGCAAGCTCCGTATCGTGCCCGCGGACCCAGCTGTTGAACCGGCGCAACCGCGCGAGTTTCTCCTCGGCCGTGCTCATACGTTCCTCCCAATGTTTCGGCGGAAAAAGAAGTATGGCACAGGGTCGCGCCGGTACGCCTGGAGCAGCGTGGCAGCGGCTACCGGCGGCTGACCGCGATCACGATCGTGCCGAGCGCCGTCAGCAGCGCAACCGGCGCCTCACGAGGCAGCCGGCCAAGAACAACGATCTCCACCACGCCTGGCAGTTGAAATGGCTCGCGGCATGCCGTGCGCACTTCGAAGATGAGTTGTAGGATTGGCGCCCACGGGAAAACAGTCGATCGTGTCCGTCAAACCAGCTGAAAGCGGAGGGGACGGTGAAAGATCTCGAACAGCGGCTCAGGACGGCAGTGACGGCCATGGAGCAACGCGACCCGGCGCTCGCGCGCGAACTGGAGGAGAAGGTGCGTCCCGACGCAGAGCGTGTGACGCACGAGACAGAGGCGCGACCGCGCGGCCGGATGTCCGAGCGGTTGCCGGGCGCCCTCGAGGCGCCGCCGGCGGACCGCCCACGACTGCGGCTATCCGAAACCATCGTGCTCCGCACGGGCCGGCCGGTGCTGGCGGTCAAGAATGACAGACCCGAACTGATCTTCAAGGATGCGGAAAGCGAGGTATGGAAGGAGCGTCTGCAGAAGGCCACGGACCAGATTCATCGCGCCGTGCTGGCGTCCGGACGCGTGGAGGTGCAGCATCATCCCACGTTCGACTGGATCGGCACTGGCTGGCTGGTGCGCGAGGACATCATCGTCACCAACCGCCACGTCGCGCAGGAATTTGCCCGGCGGCATGGCACGCAGTTCCGATTCCGCCAAGGCACGCTGGGCCGGACGATGCGCGCGTCCGTGGACTTTCTCGAGGAGCTCGGGCGCACCGACGATCGGACGTTCCAGCTCAAACAGGTGCTGCACATCGAGGATGACAACGGACCGGACATGGCACTGCTGAAGGTCGAGCAGAACGGTGCCCTCGAGCTGGCGGAGCCGATTGGTCTGTCACCCCACGTGGTGATCGCCGGCCAGCAGGTGGCCACGATCGGCTATCCCGCCCGGGACAGCCGCATCCCGGAGCTGGACCTGATGGAAGACATCTTCGGCGATGTCTTCGACAAGAAGAGGTTGGCGCCGGGGCAGGTCATCCGCATCACCAAGCGCGATCTCCAGCACGATTGCTCCACGCTCGGCGGCAATTCAGGGTCCGTGGTGCTCGATCTCGAATCAGGCGAAGCGGTCGGGCTGCATTTCGCCGGGCGCTTCCTGGAAGCGAACTTCGCCGTGCCGGCGGCCATCATCCAGCAGCGTCTGAAAGAGGTGATGAACAGCGAGCGTCGTAGTACCGTTTCCGTCGGCGGGACGGGAACGTCGCCGGTTCGCGTGGCGGCCGCAGCAACGTCGGGCGAACGTCAGTTGAGTGTGACCATCCCCGTTCGTATCACCGTCGACATCGGCGACTGGACCGGTCAGGCGGGGGTCGCCGTCCCATCGTCGGAGGAACCGCCGGTGACCGGCGACTCCGGTGACACCGGTGTGGATGAGGATGACGATGAGCTGATCCTGACCGAGGCGCGGCCTGAGGATTACGAGGACCGTAAAGGCTACTTCGCGACCTTCCTGGGAGAGGACATCGAGGTGCCGCTCCCAACGCTCGAACGAAATCCGGGCGACGTCCTGACGTTCGAGCTCAAGGGCAAGAAGCGCAACCTGCTCGACTACGAGCACTTCTCCGTGATGATGGGGAAACCGCGCAAGATGTGCATCTTCAGCGCCGTGAACATCGACGGCACGCAGCCGAAGAAGGCCAAGCGGCCGGCCTGGCGCACCGATCCCCGAATCCCGGAATCGGCACAGCTGGTCAAGGCCGTCTACGGTAACCCGCCGAAGTTCTCGCGTGGCCACATGACGCGGCGCGAGGATCCGATGTGGGGCGATAAGGAGACGGCGGAGCGCGGCAATGCCGACTCAATGCACCTGACCAACGCCGTGCCGCAGATGCAGCCGTTCAACGCCGGCATCTGGCTGGGCCTCGAGGACTTCGCGCTGCAGAACGCACGTCAGGACGACATGAGGATCAGCGTGTTCACCGGCCCGGTCTTCCGCGCGAACGATCCGGTTCGCTTTGGCGTGAAAATCCCCCTGAAGTTCTGGAAGGTCATCGCGTTCATCCACGACGAGACCGGAGAGCTGACGGCCACTGGCTACGTGATGTCGCAGAAGAACTTTCTGCAGGACGAGGAGCTGGTCTTCGGCGCGCACTCCACCGCCCAGACGACGCTGGCCAACATCCAGAACATGACCGGCCTGTCGTTCGGCGATCTCGTGTCGCGCGATCCGCTCATCGAGGAGGGTCTGGAGGGAGCGGAGCGACCGCTCATCGATTTCAGCGCGATTCGCTTCGTCTAGCCGGCACGGCCGGCACCGCTGGTTGCTCCGCCTCGCGGCACGTTCGTGGGTGGAGTCGACGTCCGCGGCTTCGGGCGGCGCAGCGCGCCTGAGATTTCTGAAGCGCAGGTTCCTAGCCCCGGGCTAGACCGGGAGTCATTCGAACGCGGCCAGTAGCGCGGCCACGTCGATGACGCCGAACCCCTGCGCCGAGTTCCAGAGCGTGTTCCGGTTGCGCGTCTTCTCCTGGAGGACCGGACAGATCTGCGCCGACGACGGCAAGGGGTCCATCTTCACGGCGACGGCCCTCGACAAGAGCAGCGCGACCGCGCCGGTCACGAACGGGGCCGCCATGCTCGTGCCGTCGTCGGCAAAAGCGCCGTCGTTCGTACCGCTCCGTGCCGCGACGACACAGGCACCAGGGGCCGAGACGTCCGGCTTGTTGCGCCCATCGCGCGTCGGGCCGCGCGACGTGAACGCCGTGTCGGAAATGGAGTCGTCCTGCCCGACCTCGACTGCTCCAACGGTGATGACGTTGTACGCCGTGCCGGGGACGGTGAGCGAGTTGTCACTGGACACGTGCGGCGGTAGAAACTCGGAAGCCGGCAGCGGTCCGCGCTCGATCCAGCCGTCCATGGGCAGGTTGCCGGGACCCCCGACATGCCTGATCTCCAGTGTCCAAGTGCCTTTGGGTACGTGGCCCACGTTTCCGGCGGCTGACCCGATTTCGATTGTGAGTCGGCTGTCGCCGTTGAACGGGTCGCGCTGAACGAACTGGAGCCGGTATGGGCAATCCCCAACCAGACCGGTCACTGGAGGCCGTCGAACGGTCACCCGCTCCGAGCGGTCTCCAGAAGGGGTGACCAGCGCGAGCTCGTAGATGTCCTTCGAGCTCCACCAGAACTCGAGGCGCTCGTATTCCCACTTGGGGTCCGTCGCGCGTTTCCACCGAACCTTCGTGTTCGCGCCGGCCGCGAGCTGAATCGCCGCGTGGCCGTTGGCGCTGCCGGCGTTTCCTGCCGACTTGACGATCACAAGGCCCGGCCTCGAGCCGAAATCCGAGAAGTTGTCAAACCCCCTTTCCACGAGCGATCGGCCGTCGTGCGCTCCCGCGTTCATCCCCTGACTGACGTTGACGACGACCGGGGTTCCGAGCTCGTCGGCCACATTAGCGATGAAGTTCAATGCTGCGACGTACTCGACCGCGTACCCGAGGGGTTTGCGCGGGTCGGCAATCACGAACAGCAGCCGCGCCTCCGGTGCGACCCCGCCCTTGAAGTCGCCGGCCGGGCGGCCCACGGCAATGCTGGCTACATGCGTGCCGTGACCGTCCGGGTCCCGCCCGAGGGCACTCGGCACGTGCTGGTTCTCGACGTACCCGGCGATCGCAGCCGCGTCATGATACGTACCGAAGTCGAACCCTGGCGGCGGGGTGCCGCTCTTGTCCCGCTGGTCCCACACACCGACGATGCGCGGCTTCCCTTTTCCGTCGAGAAACGCCTGGTGCAGCACGTCGAGGCCGTCGTCGATGACCGCGACGAGCGCGTTCCCGCCCCGTTCCTCGAAGGCTCCCTCCGCGAACTGGTACTCCGGCGGCACGCCCACGAAGGGCACGGACCTGGCGCATTCGCGCGCGTCGTTCGTTCTGCGACTCTCGGTAACGCCGAGGACCAAGGGATCATCGAGCAGCCCCCTGATGGCGGACGGATCGCATTCGATTGCGATGATCGTCCCGAGCCGTGCGCTCACGGTGGCCTCGGAGTGCGGCATCCAGTTCGGATCGGTGACGCTGACCAGCGCCGACACCCGCGCCGCGTCATCGCTCGAGCGAAGCGCCAGGGGCGCACGATGGCGCTGGACGGCCTCCCATAACCGGTCGACCAGCACCTTGCCTTGCGGGTGCTCCTGCAGTCGCAGCACCTGTTCGAACTGCCGGTGCGTCGACGACACTTCGAAGGCGTTCGCACCAGGATGCTGCAGGTAGTCGGTCAGCGCATCGCCCGCGGCGTCGAAGTCCAGGAGAAGGGCCAGCGCCTCGACCCGCGTGGCCAGGTCAAAGGCCTCCAGGGCCTTTTCCCTGCCGAGCCGGGTCAGCGTCTCGAGGACGTCCTGCGCAATACGTTGAGGGTTTTCGAAGACCACTGTTCCCAGATCGCGCGCGGCGCGGGTGATGCATGTCGCTGCATTGATCCCGTGCCAGACGAGCCCCTGGTTCTCGCGAAACGCGTCGTAGTAGTCGTCAATCGCGGTCAGGAGCAGATGCCCCGCGTGCGGTCCCGGGGCGTTCACGTACATCTGCTTGTAGGCGCGCCCGAGAAGGCCGCGCGCTTCGTACGACTCGGGGTGACGGCGGTCGGTCTGAGCAAGAATACGATTCAACACACCGATTGCGTCGTCGAACTGTCCAAGCTCGATGAGTGCCTGCGCGGATTGCCTCATCACATTCGGGTCGTCCATCCCGGTCTCGCGGACCGCTGACGCGTAGCGTTGCATGAGGGGAAACTGACGCTGGCGACGGAGCGTGCCCAGATCCTGCCGCGCGGCCTCGACACCATACGGTGCGCGAGTCCGCTGCAGCCACGTGGCCAGTCGCGCCACCAGCTGATCGCTCTGGCTGTAGTCGTGCTGCGCGACGGCTCGTGCGAGCAACACGGAGCAGACCCCCGGATCCCACGGGAGCGGAACCGCACGCTCTTCGACGCCGGCATCCGGAGAGACGCTCGTGGCCGTCGCGAGTCTCGGCCGGAGAGCCGAGGCGACGCGCTCGGGCGTCAGAGGCTGTGCCGGATCGGGCCGCAAATCGATCGCAGCCAGCGATTCGGCGCCCTGTGCCAGGTCCGCCAAGGGCGTGTGGTCGATGCGAACGGGAACCACCCGGCGACCGACCTTTGCGACCTGCTTCAGTTCATTCGTAACCGTCGAGGAACGCGCTGCCGACTCCGACAGGACCACGAGCACGACTCCGCTGGCCGCGATCGCCTGCGCCTGCGTGATGGAGCTGCCTGCCAGATGCCGCACCGATACCCAGCGGTCGAAGCCAAGCACCGGCAGCGGCACGACAAGCTGCTGCTCGACGAACCGCGAGTCTTCGCTCGCGTGGACGACATAGGCGATAGCCATGGCGACTCCCTGATCCCTTGGATGGATGCGGTCAGGAATCTACCAGATCGCCCGTTGAACCGCCGGCGCGCGATTGTGTTTCACGGACTAAAAGCGAGCGAAGGGCGCCCGAGCGAGCCTTGAGGGAGAACGGCAACGTGGGATGCTCGCTCAGAGGCGGGGCTGCAGCTGGAGCGCGTGCGGAGCTGTCGCACTCTCGCCGACGTGGCAAGTGCTCGAAGCGCGCATGAGCGCGCCCTGCCCCAGCAACCACGCCCCTGGCACCGTGTCTGTCGTTTCGCGAACCCTGTGTTGGAGGACGAACATGCTGCGACAGACTCTCGCCGGCGCGTGCGGCGTTTTATGCGCGATCCTGCTGTATGCGCCTCAGGGAGCAGCGCAGGAGTACTACGGCGTTCCCATCGAGGACGGCGGGGTTGCCTTTCTCCTCGACGTCTCGGGAAGCATGGAGAACCGAAACGAGAAGATGAAGGCGGCGGCGGAGTCGATCGTGCGCGGCCTTGCGAACGCGGTCGAGGGCACATCCATCGAGCAATCGCAGCTCGGCCAGGCCCTGAAACGCGCGGCCAGAGGGAGCTCGACGACTCCGCAGATCACGAAGATGGGAGCCGCGCGTCGCGACCTGCTGCACGCGCTCAGCAGTCTCGGCGAAGGCACGAACTTCACGATCATCACGTTCGGCGATCGCGCCGTCGAATGGCCGGGCGGCGTGCGGGCGGCCGGTCCCGCATCGCGGACCTTGGCCGGAGAATATGTGGCCTCGCTCGCGGCCGCCGGTGGGACGCCGATGGCGGAGGCACTGCAGCTCGGCTTCCAGTCGCCCGACGTCCGCACGTTGTTCATCGTCTCCGACGGCAGGCCGACGAGCGGCGAAGTGCTCCAGCTCGTGCAACGGCTCCAGGCGGCGCGCGAGGGGCGGCGCATGGTGATCAACGCGGTCGGGATCGGGAGAGACCAGGACGGCGGGCTTCTCTGCCAGCTCGCTCTCGACAACGAAGGCGTCTACGTTCGCGACGGCACCGTCGCCTGCACGTTCTCGCCATGTGCCCAGGACGACGGCCTGGTGACCTTCTATCCCCCTTCGGCTGTCCAGAAGCATCCACGCGTCACCACGATCTGTTCGGCGGCGGATCACCCCGATTGCACGTCCAAACTGGTCTTCGACACGATGCTCTCCCAGGCCCGCTTCCAGGCGCCCACGGGCGACGAGACCGCGGTCACGAACTGCCTCGAGCTCGACGATCCCGCTCCGATCACGATCGTCACCCACGAGGCCGGGCTCGAGGCCACGAACTACACGCGTCCCGGTCATCCGGCGCATCCGGGTCGGTTCACGCGCATCGTCAAGGATCGGGGCGACGTCGTCGTGGTCGAGACCACCGGTGCGGGCAAGCTCCGGCCCTACGACTTTGAGACTGTCGATGGCGACCTCGTCGAGGCAGTCCACAAGCTGCTCGGACTGCAAAAGCCGGAGCAACCGGAGGAACAGGCCGAAGGCACGATCGATCTGGAGACCCTGCTGAAGCAAGAGAGCAAGGACGGCAAGAAAGATCCTGCGATTCCGAAGCGGGACCAGTGATCGCGATCGTCAGGAACGCTGCGTCGGCACCCAGGCGTGTGCAGGCGGGGTGGGGTCAGGGGTGAAGGCGGGGTGGGTCACCCATTAGATTCTTGGAGCCGAAGTCTGAGGATTTGTCTCTCAGAGAGTTACGACAAAAAGCCGGGCGCGGGCTCGGGCTCGGGCGCGGGCCCGGATGGCTCACTCGGTCGGGCGGCGGGATAATGGATTTGTCGGCCCGGCGATAGGTAGCCTCGATCCTGGTTGCGGGCGGGATCGCAGACTGCGGCGGTTCCCCTCACCCCCACCACCTCCGCCGCTCCTTCGGGACCGAGCGCAGCACGTTCGTTCCGCAATGAATCTCGCCGTGACGGACGTGGTAGTACCAGGTGTCGATCCATGCGGGCGTGCAGCCCTGATCGCGCAGGAGGGCGTGCGTGTAGGCTTCGAACAGATCGACGGACTTGCCCGGAATGGCGATCTTCTGCCAGCCGCGGACGAGGTTCTCGCCGTCGAACGAGCGCGGGTTCGCTTTGCGGATCCGCTGCTTGCGCTCTTCGAGAGGGGTGCCCTGGGGAAAAGAATCGTCGAACTCCTCGGCCACCTGCGTGAGCGTCCGCATGGCCTGCAGGTACTCCATGCCGTCGGGATCGCGGTTCATCCACACCGCGAGCACATCGAGTCCCTCCCGGTCGAAAAACGCCGGCGTGATTCGCGAGGCGACGCGGTCGAGCTTCTGCTCGCGCAGCACGGCCGTGATGACCGTAGCCGCATCGGCGGGATTCATCCGCGGCCCGAACGGCCTGGGGATGAGCACGACGTCGCCGACACGCTGCAGGTTCGCGAGATTCGGAGTGAACGCGGTGGTCGCACCGGCAGGGACCGAGTCGTTCACCAGCGGAGCGTCGTCGAAGAGCACCGGCACGCGGCGGATCGGAAAGTCGGGAAACTCGCGCTGCAGCCGGTCGTCGAGCGGCACGAGCTTCGTCTTGGCGATCTTCTCGTTGACGTCCTCGAAGTACATCGCCTCCCAGATCGTCATTTTCGCCGAATAGTAATCGCGCGGAAGCGACGAGCCGGGAACGTAGCGGACAGGGGAAACGATGTCGGCCGCGGCGTGCCAGTGCACGAGGTTGAGGTAGATCTGCGGTGGCTCCGACCCCTCGGCGCCGGTCGCGGCGTCGTCGTCGGTCTCGCGGGGCGGATGGACGTGCATCCAGGACTTGCCGCGAAACATGCGGCTGACCGGATGTTTGCCCCGGTTCATGCCATGGCGGGTCACGATGTGCGGCTGGAACGCCGCCCAGGTCTGCACTTCTCCGCCGCTGTCGCGCTCGTATACGTCCGTCGCGGCGAACAGCAGCCGATACGCGACCTCCGGCGAGGCGCGGAAGATGACCGGCGGCTCGTTCGACTTCGAGGAATCGACGAAGGCGATCAGCTCGTCGACATGGGCGACGGCCAGCCAGGAGGTATCGATCTCCACGACCGGCTGCAGCCGCTGGTTCGCCGCCAGAAGCTCGCGCACCGGCGGGTCCATGGGACGCTCCTCAGTCGATCCGATGACGATCTTGCCGAACGGGGCATCGGGGGCGGGCGGCGAGGCCTCGATGTTGCCGCCGTAGACGACTGCGTCGTGGATGCGGGCGAGATCATGCATCAGCGCATCGATCTCGGCGTCATCCATGTGAAAGGAGCTCCCCGACAGGGTCAGCACGATCCGCGCTCCAGCTCGTCGTAGGTGCTTTCCCGCCTCGGCGACCTTCACGCGTGCGCGGTCGATCATGGCGTCGATCTCGACCGCGGCAAACTTGCCGGTGGCGGAGACCATCTCCGCGTAGGCGCGCATCTCGAGCTCGAGGGGGCGCAGAGCATGGAGCGATCGGGACAACGGCAGCGGCTCGTCGGGACGCGGCGGCGGGTTCGTCCCGAGGGCGGCGCACATCCGGTCGGTCATCGAACGGAGAAACTCCTCCGTCGATG